>JAUXOC010000054.1 GCA_030682495.1 Alphaproteobacteria bacterium
AGCCCCGCATCGCGGATGGTGATATGCCCGCGGTTTTCCACGGCCGCATCGGCGCGGCCGGCATTGTCAAAATACAGTTTCTCGGCGCCGCTCATGAACAGCGCGGTGTCGGTATCGGCGGCGGAAGCGATAAAACCCGCCGTGTCCACGCGGCCCTGTGCGCCGATCAGCACGCCGTTCGGGTTGATGACCAGGACTTTACCGTTGGCGAGCAGGTTGCCGTTAATGGTTGTAAGCTGGCCGCTGGTGGTGATGCGGTTGAGGGCGATGGAACCCGTACCGGGCTGGAAGAACTGCACGGTCTCGCCGCTGGCAATGTCGAAGGAACCCCATTCGATCACCGTGCGGCTGCTGCTTTGGTAAATCTCGACATTGCCCGCGCTGCTGGTGATCGTCGCGCTGCCTGCCGTGACCACGCCGTCTTCGGGGGCGGCATGCGCCGCCGTCGCCGACAGCGCAAGGCCGGCCATCAGCGCCGTCATTTGCACGTACTTGCGGCAGATGTTGAAAACTCTTTTGCCTTTTTTGCGGAGACTCCAGCGGAACATCTGTTTGATCGGATCGAATGTCATGACTTGCACCCCTTTTAAAAACTCCGGTACCCTGCCGAAAACCTGGCTGAAACCAGAGTCACCACCCATGCTTTATGAAAAGCAAAGCGTGTGCCGATGCAAATAACTTATATAAAACAAGATTTTGATTTTTCTGGCCTCTGCAGGGCCTCTAAACATTGTCCGAAATCAATACAGGCCAAAGTCTCGAAAATAGACAACTTCAGTCCGAAATACGGACAGTTAGATAAAAATGCTGAAAAAGGAGAGGTGAGGGATTTGTTACACGGCCTATGCGGCAGGTGACGGC
This sequence comes from Alphaproteobacteria bacterium, assembly GCA_030682495.1. Taxonomy (GTDB): domain Bacteria; phylum Pseudomonadota; class Alphaproteobacteria; order Micavibrionales; family UBA2020; genus UBA2020. The sequence goes on from JAUXOC010000054.1 coordinate 862, forward strand.
GACCAGCCTTGCGTATGGGCGTCACAGAACACGTGAAAAGCTTCGGCGGCCATCGGTTTAGCGATGAAATACCCCTGCGCGGTATCGCAGCCCATGTCTTTAAGGTCGTCCCAGTTCTGCCGCGTCTCCACACCTTCGGCGACGCAGGTCATTTTGAGCTGGTGCGCCATGTCGATGCTGGAGCGCACGATGATGCGTTGGCCCTGATCGGCGGCGCTGGCCTTGACAAAGGTCTGGTCGATCTTGAGTTCCTGAAAGGCGATGCGCGTTATCTGCTGGATATTCGAAAAACCCGTGCCGTAATCGTCGATCGACAACACAAAGCCTTGCATACGCAGGCGGGCGAGATTTTCCAGCGAGTGTCCAAGGTCGGTCATGGCCGCCGTTTCGGTGATTTCAAGAGCAATCTGCTGCGGTTCCGCCCCTGCCGCGCGTACGGTCTCCAAAATCCGTTCGGCCAGCTGCGGCACGCCGAGAGAGACCAGCGACAGGTTGACGGAAACCCCGATCTCCTGCCCGCCTTGCCGCAGCCGGCAGGCCGCGGCGGCGGCCTGCGCGAGTATGCAGAAGGTCAGCACGTCGATTTGCCCGCTTTTTTCAAGCGTATCGATAAACGCATAAGGCGCAATGACACCGCGCTCCGGATGCAGCCAGCGCGCCAGCGCCTCGGCTCCCGTGATCCGGCCGGTACGAAAATCGACTTGCGGCTGGAAATAAGGCACGAATTCCTGTTGTCGCAGTCCGTGCAAGATTTCATTCAGGGAAAACTCAGGCGCAGCGGAGGCAACGGATAGGCGGGATCGCGGCTTCTTCTCTTTTTGCCGCGTAACCAGATCGGCTACTCTTTCGCGCGACAACGGCTTTTGCACGGTGCCCAGCAGAAAGATGCCGTAGGCCTGCGCCATTTTTTCGACCGCCGCCATGAGCGCATCATCGTGGCCGCTGACGATGACAACAGACACGTCGGTCTTGTGTTCCCCCAGATGCCGCAGAAATTCAAGGCCGTCCATGCCGGGCATGCTGAGATCGCAAAAAACCACATCGACGGGAGAACTCGCTTGCGCCTGCAACACGTCGAGCGCCTGCTGGCCGTTTGCGGCTTCCAGTATCGGCGTATCAGTGAAATTCCGCAAAATTGCCTTCGTCGCCATACGCAGGAAGTCGTCGTCGTCGACAATCAGGAAATGAAGGCTGGCGCTGTTCATGCGGCAATTCCGCACAGAACGGGGTTGCGGGCCAAGAGCTGCCGGTGGCCAAAAGAAAATCTTTGTTTCTTTATCGGCGGGATAAAAAGCGACCGACACAAAGACATCATGTGAAAATACTCCGAATATTCAGAGAAACTGCGGAGAGTTATCGATATCCTCTCAGTCTAGCATGTGCTGCGGAGACGGACAATCCATATCACGCCTTTGCGTAGTGCCTGTTTTCCTCGATCCCTTTCAAAACGAAGACAATATTCGCGTCCAGATTTTTTTATCAGCCCACCGGCCCAGAGCAAACGGAGAGGCCTACCTTCAGGTATCTATTTTAATTTCTTGTAAAGCGTCGAGCGCGCAACGCCCAGCATCTTGGCAGCGGCGCTTATATTGTCGCCGCTATATGCCAGCGCGTGACGCACGACTTCATCGATGATTTCTTGCAGCGGACGTAAACGTCCCTTGTCATCGTGGAGGGACAGTGCCTGTCCAGCAGAGGGCGTTACAGCCGTCTGGGGATGCGAAAGCCGGTCGAGACCCTCGATAATAAAATCATCCGGCGAGAGAACAGCATTATCACTGAGAACAAAAATGCGCTGTAGCACGTTCTCCAGTTCTCGCACGTTACCG
>JAUXOC010000071.1 GCA_030682495.1 Alphaproteobacteria bacterium
ACCGGCAACCGCATCACCTGCCGCGACTGGTTCCAGCTGAGCCTGAAGGAAGGCCTCACCGTCTTCCGCGACCAGTGTTTTTCGGGCGATATGAACAGCCACGCCGTGCAGCGCATTGACGATGTGGAACAGCTGCGTAACTTCCAGTTCCCCGAAGATGCCAGCCCGATGGCGCATCCGATCCGCCCTGACAATTACATCGAGATCAACAATTTCTACACGCCCACCGTCTACGAAAAAGGCGCGGAAGTCATCCGTATGATGCATACGCTGCTGGGTGCGGAAAATTACCGCAAGGCAACGGATTTGTACTTCGCGCGTCACGACGGGCAAGCCGTCACCTGCGATGATTTTGTGAAATGCATGGAAGATGCCTCGGGTGTTGACCTGAAACAGTTCAAGCTGTGGTATGCGCAGGCCGGCACACCGGTTCTGACCGTCACCAGCCATTACGACGATGCCGCGAAAAAATTTCACCTGACCATCCGTCAGGACATCCCTGATACACCCGGCCAGAAAGATAAAAAGCCGATGCATATTCCGGTTGCAACCGGCCTGCTCGGCAAGGACGGCAAAGATTTGCTGGAAGGCGGCACGCGCATTTTGCATCTGGTCGAAAAAGAACAGACCTTTGTTTTTGACGGTATCGCAGAAAAACCCGTACCGTCGATCCTGCGCGGATTTTCGGCGCCGGTAAAACTGAAGACCGACCTTACCGATGATGACCTTCTGTTCCTGATGGCGCATGACAGCGACGGATTTAACCGCTGGGATTCCGGCCAGACATATTTGCAGCGGCTGATCTTGGCCATGGCATCCGGCGGCGCGCAGAAAATGCCGCAGGCCTGCCTCGATGCCTTTGGCGCGCTCATCAAAGATGCCCAAGCCGATCGCGCCCTGCTCGCCAAGGCGCTGGTGCTGCCGTCCGAAACCTATCTGGCACAGCTGATGGATGTGGTTGATGTCGACGGGCTTTACGAAGCGCGGCAGTTTATCTCCCGCGAGATCGGCAAAGCCTATATGGCAGAACTGACCGCGCTTTATCACGCCAACATCGACAACGGCCCCTATAGCCCGGATCCGCTGGCTGTTGGCAAACGCCGGCTCAAAACGGCTGCCCTGCGCTTTATTCAGGCAGCCGACGAAGCTGCTGCCGTCAAGCTTGCGGCGGCGCAATACGCCTCTGCCACCAATATGACGGACAAGGTCACGGCGCTGGCCATCCTCGCCGATACCGCCGGAGCCGAACGCGATACGGCCTTTGCCGATTTTTATGGCACGTGGAAGAACGAGCCGCTGGTGCTGGACAAATGGTTCAGCCTGCAAGCCATCGCCGACCGCGATGCAACGGTCGAGGAAGTCGGCCGCCTGACCGACCACCCCGACTTTACCTATAAAAATCCCAACCGTCTGCGCGCGCTGATGGGCAGCTTTGCCATCGGCAACCAGAAATGGTTTCACCGCAAGGATGGCGCGGGTTATCGCCTGCTCGCCGATACCGTTATCAAGGTCAATAGCCTGAACCCGTCGACGGCAGCGCGGCTGGTCGGCCCCCTGCGTAACTGGCGGCGTTATGACAGCGCACGCAAGGCCTTGATGGAAAATGAACTTAAGCGCATACTGGCAGAGAAAGACATTTCCAACGATGTCTACGAAATCGTTTCAAAAAGCCTCAGCTAAAGGGTTTTAGATGACCGCCGAGACACCTCAGGACGACAAGTGCCCGATCTGCCTTAAACCCTTCGTTCCCTACCCGATGGGGGAAAAGAACGATTTTAACTTTGTCGCCTGCCGCGCCTGCGGTTCGGTCATGGTGATGCCATGGATGACAGATGCACAGCGCGAACAGTATTTCGGCGAGATTGAACCGCAAATTACCCATGTCCCCAATCCTGATGCCGAGATCGCCGTACGCAAAAAAATGATCGAGCGTGTCATGCCCAATCCGGCAGGGAAAAAATTTCTCGATGGCTTCAGCCAGCAGGGATACGGCGTCATGGCCGCGAAATCGCTGGGCATGAAAGCGCACGGCATCGACCCGCATGAATTTTTTACCGAATTCTCGCGCAGCAAGTTTGGCGAAGAACTGTTCGACAACGAAAGTGCCATGGAACACGCTGAAACCCATGCAGGGCAGTACGATTTCATTTATTTGCAGGAAGCCTTTTCCGTGCAGACGCATCCCGATGCATTTGCTGCGGCGCTCAAAAAACTGCTGGCACCGGACGGCCTGATCTATATCGAAGAGCCGGACGGCAACCATTGGAATCTGCCCGGGAAATTCATCCTCTGGCCCATCGTTTTCCCGCCGATCAATTTCTGCTTTACAGCCAGAAAAGCTTTGGCCGCCCTGCTCAGACGTAACGGCCTTGTCGTCACAAAGACCCTATGGTCCTGGCGCCCCTTTAGCAAACTCGTCGTCAAGCACAAGGGCTGATCCGGCGTGGTTGCCGCCGTCTCCACCGCCCCGCGCCCCGATTTCAGCTTTGAAGATCAGGAGAGCCGCGGCGACAACGCCCTGCCGGTCTGCGGCATTGACGAGGTCGGGCGCGGCCCGCTGGCGGGGCCTGTGGTTGCTGCCGCCGTCATCCTGCACCGCGACATACGCCATGCGCCGCTATGGGCAGAGATCAACGACAGCAAAAAACTCTCCGCGCCGCGCCGCGCCGATCTCTACGCCCGTATCCACGATGCCGCCGATGTCGCCATAGCCCTGTGTAGCGTCCTGGAGATCGACCAGATCAATATCCTGCAGGCAAGCCTGCGCGCCATGCAGAAAGCCTGTAATGGCCTGCCGCTGCCCCCCGCAGCCGCGCTGATCGATGGCAACAAAGCCCCCAAGCTGGCCTGCGCCACGCGCACCATCGTCAAAGGCGATGCCCGTTCGCTCTCGATTGCTGCCGCATCCATCGTCGCCAAGCATTACCGCGACGCGCTGATGAAAAAACTCGCCGAAGAGTTTCCGCCCTACGGCTGGGCCAAAAACGCCGGATACGGCACAGCCCAACATCTCAAAGCCCTTGAAATTCATGGTGTTACGCCGCATCACCGCCTGTCCTTTGCGCCCGTATCTAAACTCATACATAAAGATAGTTCTGTAATTAATTGATTAAATTGATTCTTTTTTGAAGATTTATGTTGACGCCGAGTCCGCTTTGAATCATGATTCTAGACAAGGGAGTTTAGAAACATGATCAAGACCACGACGAAACAGGCTGATAAAAAAACAAAAATTGACCTGCCGCGGAATAAAATCCTGCAGGGCGACTGCATCGAGATGATGAAGTCTCTGCCCGCGCGCTCCATCGACCTGATTTTCGCAGACCCGCCGTATAACCTGCAGCTCGGCACAGGCCTCACCCGCCCCGACAACAGCAAGGTCAACGGCGTCGAAGACGATTGGGATAAATTCTCCAGCTTCGGCGAATATGACCGCTTCTCCCGCGCCTGGTTGCTGGAAGCCAAACGCCTGCTGAAAGACGATGGTGCGATCTGGGTCATTGGCAGTTATCATAATATTTTCCGTCTGGGCGCACAGCTGCAAGACCTCGGCTTCTGGATCTTGAACGACATCGTCTGGCGCAAGACCAACCCCATGCCCAACTTCCGCGGCCGCCGCTTTACCAATGCGCATGAAACCCTGATCTGGGCTTCGAAATCCGAAAGCGCCAAATACCGTTTCAACTACGACGCCATGAAGGCGCTGAACGAAGACCTGCAAATGCGCAGCGACTGGACGATCCCTCTTTGCACCGGCGGCGAGCGCCTGAAAAAAGACGACGGCCAGAAAGCCCACCCAACGCAAAAGCCGGAGGCGCTGCTGCACCGCGTTATCATGTCTTCGACAAACATGGGCGATGTCGTGCTTGACCCCTTCTTTGGCACCGGCACCACGGGTGCGGTAGCCAAAAAACTCGGCCGCGATTTTATAGGCATCGAGCGCGAAACCGGTTATATCGAACATGCGCAGGAACGCCTCAAGGCGATCAAGGCCGGCGACGATGATACGCTGCTGAAACCCATCGAAAAACGCGCCGAGCCGCGCGTACCCTTCGGCACCGTCATCGAGCAAGGCCTGCTGGAACCGGGTGCGGTTCTCTTCGACCATACCCGCCGTTACTCCGCCCGCGTACGTGCCGATGGCAACCTTGTCGCGCGCAACCATACAGGCGATCACAAGGGCTCCATCCACAAAGTGGGCGCGGCACTTCAAGGTCTGCCCTCCTGCAACGGCTGGACGTTCTGGCATTTCGAGAACAAAGGCAAGATCTGGCCCATCGACGTGCTGCGTCAGGAAATCCGCTCGCAGATGCAAATATAAAAATACCTTCCGGCAGAACCAACCCCAAACCACAGGTTCTGCCGCCTACGGGCGCCGCCCTCCAAACGGCTGTCCCGCCACAACGGAAAAAGCCCGGAATCTACCCCCGGGCTTTTTTCATGTCCGAAATCCGCCTGTTTACTTCACAATGCGCGCGCTGCCGCAGACATCACTTGCCTGCGTATCATACTGTACGCGCACGCGGTCGCCGACTTTGTACGTTGCAACCGTTCCCATATATTGATGGAAATAACAAACGCCGCGGCTTTCGGGTTGGTAAAATTCGGTGCGTGCATACAGATTTTTGCGCACCGATCCGTCACTCATTTTATCGCTGCGCGGCGCAATCGCTTTCACTTCACCGGCGGTCATGCGCAAACCTGCCTGCGGCGCGTCTTCTGCGCGCACCGGCAGGTCATAGGCATTGCGCGGATGCGCAAGCAGCAGAGGATCGTATACCGGCTGCGGCGGATTGGCGGCGTCGGGATAAGGCCGGCTCTGCTGCGCCATCTCCGGCACTTTCCAGCTGCCCGTTGGCGCAAAAATAGACTCCCGCTGCTGCGGCTCCCACGCCGATTTGCCCAGATCAAAAATCAACGCCCCCGCAAACAGCACCGCGACAAAAATACAAACGCCCGTAATCTTCGCCCGCCGCTCATAAGCCGCCGCCGCTTTGGGCGACATGTACTCCACGTCCTGATCGCTGTCTCTGCGCTGATCCCGCTCGTCCATTGAAATTTCCGCCTTGCCCCCTGTACATAAGCATCTAGTTTAAACGGCAAAGCGAACATTCCAAATCCTTGCCGCGTAAAAAGTAGCCGCGATCTTAGGGGCAAAGGTCGACTTCGTACCTGTCGGAACCGCCCGCCATATCATCGTTCAAAAGCAAGATACCCTGTTCCACCCGCTCCACGCGGCCGCGCGCTTTGATCACTTTGAAATCCCGCATATCAAACCCGATATGTATCTTTTCACCCGCACGGATTTCCTGTCCGTTCAGGAAATAGCCGCCGCCGTTCACGCGCAAATCGAAAGGACAGGAGGGGTGTGTGCCGATCTGACTAAAGCTTCTGTGCTTGTGCTCGAGAATACCGCCGCTACTAATCAGGAAATCAGACCCGTCGACGCAACCGGTAAAGCGCAGGCAAGCGCCCAGCGGCAAGCCGCTAAGACGCGCATCACGCTGGCCGATAACCGGCAATTGCACCACCGATGGCAACCGCTGTTGAAGCTGCACGGCATGATAATAATCTAAATAACGATTATCGCATGACGCCTGCCGCGTCACAGGTACGCCCTGCGTTACCTTGACAAAGCGCATTTGATTGTCGCTATCGCTCGCCTGCCATTTTTGCATGCCGTCCTGTGCAGGCAATTCTTCCCACGACAAACAGCCGTCCAGTATCACCCTGTCGGTGCCATCGGAGGCAGCGGCAATCGTGATTTCGCCGCCGGACACGGCAGAAAGCCCCGGCGCCAGCACCAGCACACTTTCCAGCCTCTTGTTGACAAGATCCATCTGCGACGACTGGCCAAGCCCTATGCCGTCATATCTGAATAAAAACCCTCTGGAGTCGCCAAGCGGCAGCCAGCCAGAGGCAAAGCCGCCGTGCCGACGGCTTGCCGCGGCAGCCCGATGCGCGGCTTCCCGCCATTCGCTACCCTGATAGAAATTAAACGTGCGCGCAGGGGGCGGCGCATCGCTGAATGCGAGCACTTGCCTATCGATATAAAGTTGCACGGCTTCACTCAGGCTGCGCTGCTTTTCATGCATTGCCACGGCGTGATGGTAGATTTTTTCAAGATCCTGCCGCAAGCGCTGCACTTCCTCAGCCGCCAGCTTGCGCTCGCCCTGCAAGATGACGTTCTGGCCTGTCAGAGCGTCGATATCCTTACGCAGGTCGGCATCTTCCTTATGCAGAAGCCCGATATTTTCAGTCTGCGCGGCCAGCGCCGCATCAAAAGCCCGGTTATTTTTTTGCAGCACGGATACAATCGCCTGCTGTGCTTCCTGCGCAAGCGCCAGATCCGCCTCCAGAGCTTCGATCTGCCGGGCTTGCCGCTCCTGCTGGCTGAAAGAGGCATCCAGCACATAAAACAGACAGCCCGTGCAAACCAGCACCGCCACCAGCAAAGCCGCCGCAATGACCGCGGATGCAGCGGATTTTTTCTGCCCCGCCGAAGCATCATTTTGAGAAGAAGACATGAACCACCCGAAAACCCTGAACGGACATCAAGCTGTCATTATACGCCCTAAAGACATACAGACCGGTTAACGGGCATGTTCAAGCCTTAAGACTTTCCCGCAAAGTGAATATAATATTTTTTACGAAGCACTAATTTTTTATAATATTCCAAGATTGTCAAAAAAAAAGCCCGCTAAAAAGCGGGCTATGTCTTTGAAAAAAATGGCGTCCCCTAGGGGATTCGAACCCCTGTTACATCCGTGAAAGGGACGTGTCCTAGGCCTCTAGACGAAGGGGACGCATGTCTGTTCGAGGTGTAGAGGTTTTACCCTCCGAGAGAGGGAAAATCAAGCGGTATTTTTGCGCATCTGTACGGTTTATGGGCGGTGGTGTCACGGCGACGGCATGGCGGCGAAGCGCTTATTTTTGCTTATTTTTTGGTTTCGGCGCTGCGGGTGGCAGCGCGGCTGCAGGACGGGCGGGCGCAGCGGGCGCGAAATCCGGCTTGGCGGCGGGCAAAACCGCCGCATCGGGCCCAAAGCCGCCCCAGGCGTCAATAGCGGCCTGTGTCGCGCGGAAATCGGGGTCTGCGCGGTAATCGACGGGGCCGTTGTTATTGGCGGCATAGATGCCTTCGACAAAGGCCTTCACCCCCTCTGCCTGTGGATACTTGCCGTCGAGCGGATAGGCCATCAGCATCACGGTATGGCATTTTTCCTGCCCTTCCGCCAAGGCAGGCTGGGCATAGGGCGCGGGGATTTTACGCGCGCCCCATTTTTCAAACAACGCCACGCGTTTGGCGGGGTCCATGCTGTCGTCTTCAGGTTTGATCTTGGCGGGGTCATTGACTTCGATGATGACGGATTTCAGTGCCTGCCCGCTTTCGGCGGCCAGCTCTTCAAGGCCTTTGATACGCCCCTGCACCATCAAACGGCCAAGCCCCATTTGCTGGTATTCCGGCGCAATGGCGTTATAGGCCAGGAGCCCCGCCTGATGCGTGGAGTAATAATAGGCGATGGAAATGCCGTAGACGACGGCCTTGTCCGGATCGTCGAGGTGCTTGCCCGCCAGCAGGATCACACGCTTGACGCCGTTGACCGGATTTTGCAAACGGCTTTCGATTTTATCGAGGCTGTCACGTTCATCTTCAATCGGAAAAGCCGGCACGTAGATGTCATGATAGGCGCGGCGCATCAGGGCAATCGCGGCTTCGTCGCCCGCTTTCACCACCTTGGTTTCCGCCGATACGGCGTTGAAACTGTTTTGCCTGTTCATGTCGCGCGCCTTTACGGAGGGCTTTTTTGCAAAAGCCACTGAAGCCATCATAATGAAAGTAAAGGATTATGTCAATAAAAACCAGAATCAGCCGTAAACGCGGGCGGCATCAACGATCTGGAAGTTGACGCTCTGGCGGCCTTGCCAGTTGTTGATGGTGATATGCCCCGCCAGATGCAGCGGCGCGCCGCCGGATTTCAGCAAGGCCTCGCCAAGTGCCGTATCGATGGCGCGAAAGGCAATCGCCTTGACGCTGCCGCCACCCGCCGCATCCTGAATAAAGCAGCTGACGTGTTTTTCACCGACCACAGCGGGCTTGATGATTTTGACGGCAGACAGCACAAACCGCGGCTCCGCATGACCCGCGCCATAGGGGCCGAGGCTGGCGATTTTTTCCGCCATCTCTATGGTCAGCGAAGAAACAGAGAGAATATGATCGACCCGCAATTCCGGCTGCACCACGGCACCGTCCATCTGCGCCGATACATGTGCATTCACAAATTCGGTCAGCTCGGCAAAGCGCGCGCGCGCCACGGTAAAGCCCGCCGCCATTTTATGCCCGCCGCCTGCAATCAATATTTCTTTTTGCTTGGCGGCGATGATCGCTGCGCCCAGATCGATGCTGCCCGCCGAACGGCCGGAGGCTTTGCCGATACCGTTGTCGTCAAAGGCGATGACGCAGGCGGGACGGTTGTATTTTTCCTTCAGCCGCGCGGCGACGATGCCGATCACGCCGGGATGCCAGCCCTCGCCCGCCACCATGATAACGTCGTCGTTATTCGCGCCTTGCGCGGAAATTCCATTCGCGCCGCGCGCGGCGACCATGTCGAGCGCTTCTGCCAAAACGCCGTCTTCGATGGCTTTGCGTTCGGTATTGTAATCATGCAGTTTGCTGGCCAGCACGCGCGCCTCCAGCGGGTCCTCGGTCGAGAGCAGACGCCAGCCGAGCGCGGCCTCGCCCACACGCCCACCCGCATTGACGCGCGGCCCGTAAACAAAACCGGCATGGAACGTGCCCGCTTCCGCCGACACACCGGCGATATCGCCCAGCGCGACAAGCCCGGGGTTCTGGCGCATGGCCATGACCTTCAGCCCCTGCGCGACAAACGCGCGGTTGATACCTGTCAGCGGCACAACGTCGCAAACGGTGCCGAGTGCGACGATATCCAGCCATTTGAGGATATGCGGCTCCGGCTTTTTGTCATTATAAAATCCGCGCTGGCGCAAAAGGCGATTGACCGCAACGATGGCCAGAAACGTCACGCCAACCGCCGCCATATGGCCAAGGCTGCTGTCATCGTCGATGCGGTTCGGGTTGACGACCGCATGCGCATCGGGCAGCGCAGGTTCGGCGCGGTGATGGTCGAGGATGACAATATCCAGACCGGCCGCCGTACCCGCCGCAATCGCGTCATAGGCCGTGATGCCACAATCAACCGTTACCAACAAATCCGCACCCTGATCGCGCAAGCTTTGCAGCGCGGCGGCATTGGGGCCATAGCCTTCTTTGATACGGTCGGGAATATAAACAGCAAGCGGCAGACCAAGCGCATTGAAAAATCTTTTGAGCAGCGCGCTGGAGGTGGCGCCATCCACATCATAATCGCCGAAGACCGCAACGCTTTCGCCTTTTTCAATCGCATCGGCGATGCGCGTGGCGGCGCGGTCCATATCGCGCAGCACGTAAGGGTCGGGCATCTGGTCGCGCAGGGTCGGGTTCATAAAACCGATCACACCGTCCATACCTATGCCGCGCGCCGACAGCAGCCGCGTCACGATCAGCGGCAGGGCATGCGCCTGTGCCATCGCGACCGCCAGACGTTCATCCGTCTGCGTGAACATCCATTTTTTATCCAGCACGGAGCGTGCAACATCCAGCACCGCGGAAAATTGTTCCGCGGTATCCTGCGCCTGCAGCGCCGTGTTTTGCTGGATGGGAGTGTTCATACTTGTTATTTATACCCGCTTTTGCGTGTGAAGTTATGCGTGGCCTCGATACGGCGCAGCGTACCGGTTTTGGAGCGCATGACAACCGAATGCGTATGCGCGCCACCTGCAAAACGGCGCACGCCTTTCAGCATCGCGCCATCCGTCACACCTGTCGCCGCGAACATGACATCGCCTTTGGCAAGGTCGGTCATGCCGTATTTCCGCGTAAGGTCAGTAACGCCCCAGCGCGCCGCGCGGGATTTTTCATCTTCGTTGCGGAACAGGAGGCGCCCCTGCATAAAACCACCCACGCAGCGCAGCGCCGCTGCGGCCAGAACGCCTTCGGGCGCGCCGCCGCTGCCCATGTAAATATCAACGCCGCTGCCCGGCTCTGCCGTAGCGATCACACCGGACACATCGCCATCATCGATCAGCATGATACGCGCACCGGCTTCGCGCACGCGCGCAATCAGCTCTTCATGGCGCGGACGGTCAAGGATACAGGCGACGATATCGGAAACCTCGACCCCTTTGGCCGCGGCCAGTGCGCGCAGGTTTTCTACCGGCGTCATATCGAGATCGACCACATCGTCAGGCAGGCCGCCGCCAATGGCAATTTTATCCATGTACACATCAGGCGCATTCAGAAAACCGCCTTTTTCCGCCATCGCCACAACAGCCAGCGCGTTGGGGCCGCCTTTGGCGGTGATCGTCGTGCCTTCCAGCGGGTCAAGCGCGATATCGAGCGCGGGGCCATCTCCGGCACCGACTTTTTCACCGATATAGAGCATCGGGGCTTCGTCGCGTTCGCCCTCGCCGATGACCACGGTGCCGTTAATATGCAGGGCGTTCAGCGCGTTGCGCATCGCATCGACCGCCGCCTGATCTGCGGCTTTTTCATCGCCGCGCCCCATCAGCAGCGATGCCGAGAGCGCCGCCGCTTCGGTGACGCGCACCAGCTCCATCGCCAGGTTGCGGTCCATGGTCAGGCGCTCTTCGGGGCGGATGGTATGGCTGTTCATCGCATGATCTCCTTCAAGACCGGTATCGGATTTCAGCAGAGCGGAAGACATCGTGTTAATTCCTTTTGTACATATCGTGACTACTCTGCGCTTCGCGCAACCGCGTCCGGACTTTATTCATATCGCGACCGCTCTGCGCTTCGCGCAACCGCGTCTGGACTTTATTCATATCGCGACCGCTCTGCGCTCCGCGCAACCGCGTCCGGACTTTATTCATATCGCGACCGCTCTGCGCTTCGCGCAACCGCGTCTGCGATTTTAGTTCTTAAACTCCTCGATCCGCATCATATGCGGGGTTTCCATCACCGATTTCAGCGCCGAAATTTTTTCAATAGCATGGCGCATATCGGCTTCGCGCGTTTCATGCGTTGTCATGATCAGTTGCACCGGCTGGCCGGGGTCACGGCCGCGCTGCAAGACAGATTCCAGCGAGACTTTGTCATCGCGCAAAATTGCCGAAATATCGGCAACCACACCCGGCACGTCCAGCACCTTGAATCTCAGATAATAGGATCCTTCGCGGTCACGGATATCGGCGGGTTCAAGCGCGCCGATATGGCCGTTCTCCGCCCCCATCAACGGCAACCTGTGGCCGCGTGCGATATCGACAATATCGGCGACAACGGCGCTGGCTGTGGCGTCGCCACCTGCCCCCGCCCCCATCAGCAAAACCTTGCCGACAAAATCACCATCGACATAAACGGCATTGAGCGGCCCGCCCACGGCGGCAATCGGGCTGGCGGCAGGCACAAGGCACGGCTCTACCGATTGTTCAATCCCGCGCGCGGTTTTGCGCGCGATGCCCAGAAGCTTGATACGGTAGCCCAGTTCATCCGCGAAAGAGATATCAAGCGCGCTGACGCCACGAATGCCTTTCAGTTCGATATTTTTCACATCCGGCACACAGCCGAAGGCAAGACCGGAGAGGATCGAAAGCTTATGCCCCGCATCCACGCCATCGACATCGAAAGACGGATCGGCTTCAGCATAGCCGCGCTGCTGCGCTTCGGCGAGGACATCCTCGAAATCGCGCCCCGTTTGTGTCATGGTGGAGAGAATAAAATTACACGTGCCGTTAAGAATGCCGTAAATCGCATGAATACGGTTGGCGCTGAGGCCTTCGCGCAATCCTTTGATAACGGGAATGCCGCCGGCGACAGCGGCTTCGTAGGCAATAACACCCGACGATGCGCCCAGATGTGCCAGCACTTCGCCGCCGCGGCTGGCGAGCAGCGCCTTATTGGCCGTCACCACATCTTTGCCTGCTTTGAGCGCGCCCGTCACAAGATCAAAGGCCGCGCCCTCGGCGCCGCCCATCAGCTCGACAACCACATCGACGTTGCCATCCGCCGCCATCGCGCGCGGATCGTCATGCCATGTGATGCCGGAGGTATCGATGCCGCGGCTGCGCGTTTTCTCGCGCGCCGAAACAGCCGTCACAACGATATCGCGCCCCGCCCGCGCCGAGAGCACGTCGGAATTGGCGCGGAGCAAGCGAAACACGCTTGCCCCTACGTTGCCAAGACCTGCAATACCGATGCGGAGTGGCGTGGTCATCCACGGCCTCTTTCTGCTTTTGTCTACACCCTGCCCGCGCACGTTTTACGGCAGCGGGCGCCGTTTATTAAAACTCTTTCCCTGCGCGCGCCCTTGATTGGTCAGGGCAGCATGCGGTGCGCTTCGTACGATCAGTACGGCGCGCCGTTCACGTAAACATCAACGCGGCGGTCGGCGGCTTCTTGCGAACGCCCGCCCGTTGCCGGATTGGGTTCTTCATCGCCTTTCGACACAGCCTGTACCCATGCCGGGTTCAGACCCGCACGGTTCAGCTCGTTGGTCACGGAATTGGCGCGTTTTTGTGCCATTTCAAAATTAATCATCTTGCGGCGCAGCGGGTCGGAAACACCGTCCACACGCTTGCTGGCATGACCGACAACCGTCACGGCGACACCCGCCGTTGCGTTGCTGTTAATGCCCTGCGCAAGGGAGCGCAGCGTGTTTTTCTCACCCGCCGTCAGGTTGGACGAGCCGTGCAGGAAATAAACCTGCTGCACCAGCTGGCCGTAATCATCCATCGACATCAGGGAAGCATCTTCGTAACCGTCAACGGGATAGACACTGACCGGATCGGCAATCGGCGCTTCGCCGTCAGGCATTTGATAGTTGTCGATCTGGTTCCAGCCCGGCTCTTGAAACACAGGTTTCAGCACGGGGCGGTTTTTGTTGTGGCCGGTATAACCGGTCGGCATCGTGCCCCAGCTTTTTTCCGTATTGGACGGGCGACCGTTCAGCCATTCCCAGCCGTCGAATTTGCCATCGCTGCGCGACGCACAACCCGCCAGAAACATAAGAGCGACCACCGGAAGAACAAAACGGCTAAAACGCATGAGAGTGAAACCCCAGTCAGAAAAATCGGCGCGAAGCGCGCACATATTTGTTTTGTGAATCAGCTCGATAGCTGCCCGAAACAGTGTGGCTGAAACCGCCGCTTTGGGCAACAGGCATGATGGGTTTTCTGCCTGAAAAATTTATTTTTTTCGAGCCCGTTACCGCTCAGGGCTGGCGGCGCAAAATAACGGTACGGAAATGCAGGTCGCTGCCATCGAGCGCCTTGCGGCCCGAAAAATCGGGCACCAGACGGTCAAGAATAACGTCGATCCGGTCGCTTGGCGCGGCCTGTTGATTAAAGGCTTTGACAGCACCCGCTATCTCATTATGACCAATCGTATATTGATGTTCGCGTGAAGCCGGCGTCGGGTACTGGATTTCGACATATCCGCCCCTTGCCGCCAAAGAAAACATTTTAGACAAAGAAGATGCACGCTTTTCTTCTTCTATATACTGAAGAACGCCCACGCTGGTCACGACATCAAAGGGAGCGGCCGTGGCGGTTTTTATCCCCATATCAGGTAAAACTTCAGAATTCCAGCTTATGCTTTTGTTTTTAAAAATTTCTTCGCCGATTTTGCGCAGAATTTCTGCAGGCTCTGCCGCAGTGACCGCATGGCCGAGATCGGCAAACATGGCGGCATCCGCCCCGCTACCTGCGCCGATGTCCAGCACCTTGAGCGGCTGGCCTTCGGGCAGCAGCGCCAGCAAATCGGCATGGACTTTGGCGCGATCGAGCGCGTTATATTGCCGTGCCAGCTCTTCGGCGCGGTCATTGAAATAATCTATGGCAGGCTTGTTCATGGCCGAAGGTTACAAGTAACGTGCGGCCAGTTCAACATAATGTTTGGCTGAATACGGGATATATTCCCGCTCTGCCGCCGTCAGATCGCGCATAAACCGCGCGGGCGATCCTGCCCAAAGCTGGCCTGCGGGAACCCGTTTGCCGGGAGTGACCAAGGCACCGGCAGCCACCATGGCGCCTGATTCGACATAAGCCCCGTCCATCACACAGGCCTGCATGCCGATAAAGGCCGCGTCTTCGATGGTGCAGGCATGCAAAAGCGCCATATGCCCCACCGTCACATCCGCGCCGATATAAGTACCCTGCAGCGTGGATGAGACATGGATAACCGTGCCGTCCTGAATATTCGTCCGCGCGCCGATTTTTATGTCATTCACATCGCCGCGGATGACGCAGTTGTACCAAATGCCCGCCGCCTCCCCGATCTCCACATCGCCAATGATCTGCGATCCGGGGGCGAGCCAGACACGGGGGGCAATTTTGGGTAATATACCCTTATAAGGATGCAGTGCGGTCATCAGGGCGTTCCTTTTTTCGCTATCGCAATTTTTCAGGGTATTATATAACCCGTGCGACGTAACCAGAGGAAAAAAAATGCCTTTCAGAAAATTCGTGCAGGGCTACAAAGATTTCTACAAAAACTATTTCCAGTCCGACAGCAATGTCTATGACGAACTGGTGCGCCGCGGCCAGTCGCCGGAAACGCTGGTGATTGCCTGTTCCGACTCCCGCGCGGACCCGGCGCTGATCACAGGCAGCCAGCCGGGCGATTTATTTGTCGTCCGCAACGTCGCTGCGATTGTGCCGCCTTACCGTCACGATACAACGCATCACGGCACCAGCGCGGCAATCGAATTTGCTGTCAAGGCGCTAAAGGTCAAACACATCGTTGTGCTGGGGCACAGCATGTGCGGCGGCATTATGGCGCTGGCCAACCGTGAAATGGCCTCTCAGGAGTATGAATTTATTACGCAGTGGATGGATATCGCCGCCCCCGCCCGCGATGCGGTCGAGGCCGAGCTTGGCGATGCCAGCCCGCCGATCAAGCAGCGCGCACTGGAACAGGCCGTCATTCTCGTCTCTCTCAACAATCTCATGACCTTTCCGTGGATCGCGTCCAAGGTCCGCGCGGGCGAACTGCAAATCCACGGCTGGTATTTTGATCTGAAATCAGGCCAGATTTTCCGCTACAAGGAAAAAACCCAGTCGTTCGAAAAACTCGCCGCCACGCTGATCGGCCAGAGCGGCGAGAGCGCCGCCGCCAAACAGGACGACGGCGAATGCTGCTGCTGAGCTTAAAGCAGCCTGAGCACCGGATAGGCCAGCGATAGAAAGATCAGGAAAACCGCCGCTTCGACAGGAATTTCCCTTGCGGAATCCAGCGAAAAACTTGCGTTGAAGATGCCGCCTTCGTGGCGTAATTCGCCGCCTTTTTTTCCATCCGTACCGATGTCAAAAACGCGCTTCTCGCTTTTGATGATGTTATAGCGAACATCTTGCCAGACAAATCCCTCGGCAAAGCTGCCCCTGTGCATGGGGGATATCATGACAATATCCCTGCCTTCAGATCGCCAGTAAAGCGAGAACCTGCCCGTTTCCGGTGACACGCCATAGTCGTGCCGTGTGCCGTTTTCAAGCGTCAGTGTCGAGACGAAGCCCCTCACCCGCAAAATGGCCTGACGTATGCCATCACGTTCGATCGCAATCTCTCTTTTAAAAAGCCCTTCGCGTTTGCCGGTCAGGCGCATATCATTTCCCCTGTTGTCTTATAGCAGCATAAAAAAACATCCGGCTTTTGCAAGGCCGGATGTTTTTTTGTATAGGCGGAAGGTCGCAGCGATTAACGCTTGACCCACTGCGTCGATTTACGGGCTTTGTGCTTACCGTATTTCTTACGCTCGACCACGCGGCTGTCGCGGGTCAGGAAGCCTGCTTTTTTCAGCGGCGCGCGCAGCGGCGGCTCGAAATTGACGAGTGCGCGGGAGATGCCGTGACGTACAGCACCGGCCTGACCGGAAAGACCGCCGCCTGCCACGAAGCAAACAACGTCAAACTGGCCAACGCGACCGGAGATTTCAAAAGCCTGGCTGATGATGAGGCGCTGGGTACCGCGCGCGAAGTAATGCGCGATATCTTTGCCATTCACGATGACTTTTCCGCTACCGCGGGAAATCCAGACACGGGCAACGGCGTCTTTGCGGCGACCGGTACCGTAAGAACGGCCCTTGGCGTCGAGCAGAGGCTTGGGTTCAACCGCGGCCGTATCAACACCGGTTGCTTTTTCAGCAACGGCGTCTTTCAGATCGGAGAGATTTTTCTTGGTGGTCATGCTTCAATACCTTCGCGATTAGCGTTTGTTCTTCGGGTTCATGCCCGCAACGTCCAGCACTTCGGGCTGTTGCGCTTCATGCGTGTGCGTCGGACCCGCAAAGATGCGCAGGCTGGTCATCTGCTCACGCGCCAGCGGGCTGTCTTTCGGCATCATACGGCGCACAGCGTTTTCGATCACGCGGCCCGGGAATTTGCCGGCAAGGATTTCGCCCTTGGTGCGGCCTTTGATCCCGCCCGGAAAACCGGTGTGCCAGTAGAACACATCGAATTTTGCTTTTTTGCCGGTCAGGCGGACTTTTTCCGCGTTGACGACGATGACGTTGTCACCGCAATCGATATGTGCGGTGTACATGGGTTTGTGTTTGCCGCGCAAACGCATGGCGATGAGGCTCGCCAGACGGCCGAGCGTGACGCCTTCCGCGTCGATCAGAAGCCATTTCTTTTCAACTTCCGAGGGTTTTGCCGAATAAGTTTTCATCTCTTGTTTCCTAATTTATGCGGACATGGCACCGGCCACGTCTTTTGTTGTCCGCGTGTTATGGAGCATAGATTCGTCGGCGTCAACAAAAAACCGCTGTCATTTTTAAAATTAATATATATCAATGGCTTATATTAAGGTATTATAATACCTCTATCTATCTCCCTAAAACTAAAAAGTAAAAAAACTTCCCCCAATAAAAGGAAACCCTGAAAGTTATTACCCTGAAGGACAACAGCTTAATCTCCAATTAATGACTTTCATGCATACTGATAATTAAGAATAAAATTGTCAGAGTCATCAAAGCAAAAAATGAGCAACGCAGACATTTCCGGTCGTGTTTTAAAAAAGCCCTCTCAGGGCGGCTTTACCCTTGTTGAACTCGCGATCGTCATGACGATTATCGGTCTTTTGATCGGCGGCATTCTTAAAGGGCAAGAAATGATTATAACGGCCCGCGTTAACGCCACGGTTGCGCAAGTGAAGGCCTACGAGGCCGCCGTCACCACTTTCAAAGATGTCTACGATGCCCTTCCCGGTGATATGCCCCGTGCATCGGTCAAACTGCCCGGATGCAATGCCAACTGCGACCCTGCTACGGCAACCGCCGGTAACGGTCAGGTCGGCGCGGTCGAATGGCTGGCCAGTTGGGATACGCAAACCGTTTCGCCCATGCCCTTGCCGCCCACCAGTGCCGCCGACGAAACCACCCTTTTCTGGCTGCATCTGCTGAAAGCCGACATGATCAGCGGCGTCACTGACGCGGCTTTGCATGGACGGACTGCTACGTGGGGGGAAACGCATGCGGTTTCAAAATTCAGCGGCGGCTTTGTCGCTGGTATGGGTAATGGCGCGTTTACGATAGCCTCGCTGAACATTCGCGGAGATACGCAATTCGCAGCGAACGACCGAGCCCTTCCACAACCTCTGCATAATCCAGGTCTCCACGACATACTTTTCCCGCCAGCCTACGCCGGCGGCGGTGGCGGTGGCGGTGGCGGCGGTGGCGGTGGCGGTGGGCCTTTCGCAGGTCCCGGTTGCCCTGGCGGCGGCGCTGGTCCCGGCGCAGGCGCGGGCTGCGGTGTTGGCGGCGGCGGCGGCGGCGGCGGCGGCGGTGGCGGTGGCGGCGGCGGAGCAGCGACAGTAGGGCCCAGCGGCCTGATCGTTGTTATCATGCAAATGCCGGATTCAAGCGGAATTAACGATCTCAGCGTTGCTGGCCAACAACCGCTCACCCCCAGCATGGCCGCAAAAATCGACAGCAAAATGGATGATGGCTTTCCGCATTCCGGTTCCGTCTACGCCTATGGCGGCGTCAACAGTTGCTTCATATCGGCAGCGGCACTCCGTTACAACGAAAGCATCACATCCCGTGACTGCGGACTTGTCTTCCGGATACAAAAATAACCTTTAAAAACTACTTGCCTCTGACAACCAAAGCTTAACCTTTCTGGTGCAGAATATAATAACACTTTGGTCAAATCAAACCCACAGGCCACTCCGGCCCGCGAGGTCAGGTGAGAATAAACGTCTATACATCTGCGCAGGCCGCATCCCGTTCGGCAAATCGGGGCTTTACGTTGGTCGAACTGGCGATTGTTATGACGGTGATCGGTATCGTCGTCGGGTCGATCATCAAGGGGCAGGAGATGATAAAGAACGCGCGCGCCACCGCGACCATCGCACAGATGCAGGCCTATCAGACCGCCGTGATCGGCTTCCGTGATGCCTATAAGGCCTTGCCCGGCGATATGCGCAATGCACAAAGCCGCATTCCCAACTGTACGGCCAATTGTGCGCCGCATCCCGACAACAGCAACGACAATATTATTGGCAGACCGGATTGGAGCGATGACTGGAACGCGCAAGCGGGCATGACCGTCAACCTGCCTGCCGCCAGCGCAGCGGATGAAACCGTTTTGTTCTGGGCGCATTTGACACTCAGCGATATGATCGGCGGTGTGAACAATGCGGCGATCCGCAGCGGCAACGAACTTGTGGCCTGGACACATACGCATCCGGCTTCTCCGATTGGCGGCGGCTTTGTCGTGGGGTTTGTCAATGGCCAGCCTCTGCCCGGCGATCCGCGCAGCGTTGATCCGGTGAACCCGCTTTCTCTGGGGCCGCGAGGGCTTGTCTTTATGATCCTCAATTCCCCCACTTCCGGCACGTCCGCGCAGTTATCGCAAGGGTCTTATCAGGTCATGTCCGTCACCATGGCGGCGCTGATCGACGGAAAAATCGATGACGGTTATCCGCATACAGGCCGCGTTCGCGGATATGGCCTCACCGATGTCTGTTTTGGCGGCGACGAAGCCAACCCCCACTACGCCGCCGGATCCGGCATGCAGGATTGCGGGATTATTTTTGAAATGGCGCAGTAAGGCACCATTATTCTGCTACGGTTTCCGCCAAATTATTCAAGCGGCGTTTCCGCAGCAATTATTCAAGCGGCGTTTCCGCAGCAATCCAGTCCAGATAGGGCGCATGCCCCGCCGTGACCGGCAGGACGGCAACGCAGGGTACATCGTATGGATGCAATGATACGATCAGACCTTGAAGAGCCGCCGCATGCACAGCCTGCGTTTTGAGAATGACGACGGTTTCTGTCGCCCTCTCGATTTTTCCCTGTCAATGATAGATGGATTGCATGCCGGGCAGCATATTGGCGCAGGCGGCCAACCGCGCATCGACGGCGGCGGTTGCGATCTCCTCCGCCACATCCTGCGACGGTGCGGTCACATAAACGAAAACAATATCGGAAGTCATGACGGGCGGCGCGCCTTGAGGTCATAACGCTGGCCGGAGGCAAGGCGATCAACGCGGAAACCCTCGGCCTTGAAAATCTCGCCGCGTTCGACATCCGGCAGATTGCAATCGCGGAGGTTTTTACCATCGACAAAAGTCACCGTGCCGCTGCCGACGACTTCCATCGTGCCATCGCGGTGCAGAACGGCGCCCGTGTCTTCATCAAGCCCGATACCGATGGTGGACGGGTGACTGGCCACGGCATTGAACAGCCGCGGCAGACGATCGCGTTCGCTGAAATGCGTATCAAAAACAACACCGGGCACAAAACCGAAACCGGCAGTCATCTGCACTTCGCCTTTTTCCATGGCCTTGGCCGGATCGCCGCCGCAAATCATCAACGTAGATGCTGCCGCCGCGCCCGCACTGGTGCCGGCAATCACAAGTGTGCCTGCGGCGTATTTTTCGGCAATCATCTCAAATCCGCGCGTCCCCGCCAGCATCTGTGTCAGGCGCAGCTGGTCACCGCCGGTAAAAAACACAACATCGGCCTCTTCAAGCGCCGCGCACACCGCATCGCCCCCGGCCATCGCGCGGCTGTCGATATGCAGCACCGTGCAATCAGCCACGCCCAGTTGACGGTAAACATCTTCGTAACGCTTTTTGGCGGCTTCGGGCTCCGACGTTGCCGAGGTAATAACGCAAACGCGGGACTGCGCGCCGCGGCTTTCCGCCAGCACGCGCCGGTGTACGGCCATATCGCCCGTTTTGTCTTCTGCCCCGCCGATTGCGATGAGTGTCATTTTTGAACCTGTTCTTATGGCTTAAATACCATAATGTTTTTGATCGTGCCGATCCAGCCTTTTTTTAAGCAAAAACTTCTCTTTCGCAAGTTTATAACGCTTGATTTGATTTTTTCATATGTAACAATCGTTTTAGCAGACAAAAACGTAAGGAAATTACCGGCGTGAAACGCTCCGCCCCGCGCGATAACAATCCCAAACCTGCACCGGCGGCCCTGTCCGACTTCCGGTTTGATTTTCGTGCCGCCGCCCGCAAGGCCGTCAAAGACCATCCCGAGATCAAAAAGAACACCGTTTTCGTCGATGCCGCGAATGACGACTATATTGCCGCGCCGCGCGTGTTCGAAGCGCTTGAAGACGATGATGACGCGCGGGAGGAACTGGAGCAGACGGTGCGCACCGCCAAGCGGCTCAAGACTTCTTTTTCCGATACCATTGCGCTTGATTCAAAACGATACCTGAAATCTGTCGTCTTTCATCAAGACCGCCACCCGCTTTATGACGCAACAAACCGCGCCATCGATAACATCGGCACGTTCGATCATGAAACCGGACATGTCCTGTCGCCGGAAACAGACGGCACTTTATCCGAGAATACCGCCGATGCTTATGCGGTCATCCGCCATGTGCAGCGTTTCGACGGTACGGACACAGGCATCGGCTATACGTCATGGAAACGCACCGTGCAATTCATTCTGGCCGGTAAGACATCACATCTGACGACCTTTACGGTCGATAAAATACTCATGGATCGCGAAAGCGCCGATTTCGTTTCGCTGACGCCTGCGGCAACCGCCAAAATCGCCAAGGAATATGCGCGCCTGCATACACCGGACGAAGAGCGCCTTAAAAAACTCTCCCGTGCCTTCCGCGGCGCGCGCGACAAGAAACTCAATGAAGAAACCTTCCGCCGCATCGCCGGCATCACGCTGCGGGCGGAGGCGACATCGGATACGTTTTATCTTGGTGCCCGCGCACTGCTGGGGCCGCTCGAAAACGGCAACAAGATTGTTTACAACGGTAAAACCGTCTCGCTCAAAAGCGACGACTGGGCGCGCGTTAAATCCGCCCTGACCCAAAAAATCTCTACGCTGCCTGACAGCCATCCCCTCAAAAACCCGTGCCTGCAGCCTTGACAGATTCGCCCACCTTGATATATATTTAACTAATAGACTAAATATATAAACAATCCTGCAGGTCCGGTTTATGTCCTCCAGCGCGCCCTTCGCCACTTCCGTTATTGACCGTCCGCGCTTTGCCGTGGGCAGTGGTAATGCCGATCACGGGCGCATGCACTGGTCGCCGCGCAAGTCTCTCTGGCTACTTTGCATGAATATTGGCACGGTTGTGGGGCTGACCTTCTTTTTATCTTTTGAAAGCGCCGCGCTTTTTGTCGTGACCACAGGGATTGTGATTTGCTTCGGCCACTCCCTCGGCATGCACCGCAGACTGATACACCACAGCTTTGATTGCCCGCCATGGATCGAATACGTCATGATCTATCTCGGCACGCTTGTCGGTCTGGGCGGCCCGATGACGATGATCTATACCCATGATCTGCGCGACTGGGCGCAGCGTAAAAAAACCTGTCACCCTTTCTTCTCACATCAAAGCCCCATGTGGCGCGATGCCTGGTGGCAAATTCATTGTGACATCGCCCTTGAAAACCCGCCCCTGCTCGACATCGAAAGCCGCGTGCGCGATAACAGATTTTTCCGCTTCCTTGAAAAAACCGCGAAATGGCAGCAAATCCCGTGGGCGGTTCTTTTTTATGCGCTTGGCGGATGGGGCTGGGTTTTGTTCGGCGTTTGCGCGCGCGTCACCGCCAGCGTCACGGGGCATTGGCTGGTCGGATATTTCGCACACCGGCAAGGACATCAGGACTGGATCGTCAGCACCTCTGGCGTTCAGGGCTATAATGTGCCGTTTGCCGGTGTTATTACCTGCGGCGAGAGCTGGCACAACAATCACCACGCCTTTCCCGGATCGGCCAAGATCGGGCTTTATCGCGGTCAGGCGGATATCGGGTGGTACGCGCTGTGCGCCCTGAAAAAAATGCGGCTTGTCTGGAATCTGCGGTTGCCCGAAAACCTGCCCGAGCGGCCGGAATTGGTAAGAGCCAGATCAGCGCCTGACACGCCGCGTACGGCGGCGGATGAACCTCTCCAGCTCCCGCAGGGTGGATTTCAGCTGAACACTGAAAACGGGATCCGCCACCACGTTCATCAGACGCGAACGGAAGCGCGATGAAAACCGGTAAGTCACCCGTGTGCGCTTTGCCTCCAGCGCTTCGAACAGCATTTCACAGCGCAGATACTCAAACGGGCCGGACAGCTCCCTGATCGATATTTTGTCCGTCGGCGTTTCGGTAATTTCACAGCGGTAGCTGAAATGCAGACCCGGAACTCCTACCGTTACCTCGGCAATCGTAACAACACCGCGCTTTTCGACCACACGGGCGGCGCGGATATAGGGTACATAACCGGGGAAATTTTCGACATCCATCAACAGCGCGTATATCTCGGCTTTTGGCAGATCAAAGATACGGCTGTCTTCGGCCCGGGGCATGCGCCTATTTCAGCGACACGACAGCGAAGTGCTTGGTCATCTCGCGGTCATAGAACAAGTCAACAGAAACGAGATCGCCGCGCGTCATGATCGTTCTGTGAATCAGCCGCCCCTGAGGTTGCCCCGCCCCCATCAGGCGTACGCGAAAACGGATATAAAGCGCGCGATCTTTGTTATTCATCAATTCCATACGCTTCAGCAACGCCTCGGCTTCGTCCATCGGCATTTTCAAACGATCAAGCGTCAGCGGCTGTTGAAGCATAAAAAGATACGTAAAAGCAAAAACGGAAGTAGGTGTCTGGTCATTACAAATTCTGTATTTTTGAGTGTCAACAGTATCCAAACCCAGAAGCGTCAATGAGCCTACATTAACCAGCGCTGTATCTTTAACGAAAGGAAAGTCCTGCGTCTCAAAACTATATCGGCCAAGATAAATTGTGCCGCCCAACTCAAAGTGCGTCCTGAAATATTCTCGTTTGCTTTGAAGGTTACGACCCAGCTCTTGCCGTACGCTGTTCCACTGAAAGTCGGATTCGAATTTTTCGCGGTACAGAGAGCAATACATCAGCTTCGCGTATTCATCGACTATTTCATTACTGCTCGTGTCAAAAGACTCAAGCATCAGACTGGTCAGCGCCATCTCGCGGAACGTCGGCGTTGCAAAAGATTCGCCGCGGCCTTGTTTCGAGTCTTCTTGCGCTATCGCCGGTGCTACGCACAGTGCGGCGAAAAACAGAACCGTCAGTATCTTGGGGATCATACGGCTGGCGAGCATCATCTTTATCCTTTGTCCCTGCGCGCATCGGTCTTATGCAGCGTCTTTTAAATGGCATGGCTTTATCAATTATAGCAGGCACTTGGCGCCCTGTCATCCACCGCCGATCATCAAACGGGCAACCTTTTGCATCAGGGTCGGCAGGGCATAGCGGTCTAGTGCCGAGATAGAAACCCATTTGCCGCCCACAGGCAATTGCGCCGAGGCCGCCTGCCCTTGCCATATTTCAAGCGAAAGGTCGAAATGCGTAAAACTGTGCCTGACCGAAGGCCCTATGGGCGCCAGACCGTGGCCGGAAACAAAAGCGGGATGCCCGTCCGGCTTCTCGGCCGCTTCGCGCCAAGCTGTGGTCGGCAGCTGGTACATGCCGCCATAAAGGCCTTTCTCGGCGCGTTTCTGGATCATCACCTGCCCCTTGGTATTGACAATCCAATAGACCTTGCCGGTTTTGGCGGGCTTGGCTTTTTTCGGCAATTTGTGCGGAAGTTCTTCGGCATTCCCCGCCTTGCGCGCCGCACAGCTGTTTTGCCAAGGACAAAGACCGCAGCGCGGCTTGCGCGGGGTGCAGACCGTTGCCCCCAGCTCCATCATCGCCTGCGTAAAATCACCGGGGCGCGGGTTTCCGTCTGCCAGCTTGGCCGCCCCCGCACGAATAGCAGGCTTGGATAGCGGCAAAGGCTCTTCGATACCGTCAAAACGGCTGACCACCCGCTCCACGTTGCCATCCACCGCCACGGCGGGCTTGTCGAAAGCGATAGAGATTATTGCCGCCGCCGTATAGGGGCCGATCCCTGGCAAACCCAACAAAGAGGCTTCGTCCGCCGGAAACTTGCCGCCGTACTGGCCAACAACAGCTTGCGCACATTTATGCAGGTTACGGGCGCGGGCGTAATAGCCAAGCCCTGCCCAGGCGGTTAAAACATCATCCAGCTTTGCCGCCGCCAGATCACCCACCGTCGGCCACAGCCCGGTGAATTTGACAAAATAAGGCCCGACTGTGACCACCGTGGTTTGCTGGAGCATGATCTCGGACAGCCAGACATGGTAGGGGTTTGGCCGCCGCCCTTTGGCCGCCCGCCATGGCATAACCCGCCGATGCCGGTCGAACCAGTCGAGCAGTGCGGCCTGAAGCGCCGGTATGGAGGGCTTTTTGGTTCTGGACATGCCCTGTTAAATAGACATACTCGGTATCCATGACAACACCCAACCGGCCACGCCCTGTCGCGGACCTTGTCCCCGCCCTGACCAAAGACGCCTTTGGCCGGAAAAACATGCTGTTCGGCAAAATGCTGGCCGAATGGGAATATATCGCCGGCCCCGATATCGCCGCCCAGACCACGCCGCTGGAGCTGAGATACAGCCGCAGCGGCGGCAGCAAAAAAGCCGATACAAAAGCCGATAAAACCCCGCCCAAAGCGGTACTGGTGCTGGCCGTACAGCCCGCCTTCGCGCTGGAGCTGAGCTACCAGAAAGACCTGCTGGCCGAGAGGCTCAACGTCTTTTTTGGCTATGCCGCCATCAAGGACATCAAGATCGTCCAACACTCTGGCGTTATGGATAACAAAAAGGTCAAAGCGCCCCTGACCCGCCCCCTGACGGTTCAGGAACAGCAAAAGATCGACGGTCTGGTCGGCAGTATTCAAGAAAACGATTTACAAACAGCCTTAAAAAATTTAGGTAAAGCAATCGTCTCGCGGCTGGGCAAGCAGCCCTAGGCCGCGAAGCACGTTTTAAATATGAAAATACATTCCTAAGGTGAATACATGAAAGTCTCAGCGAACACCCTCCGCAAAGGCATGGTGGTTGAATACAACGAAAAGCTCTGGGTCGTCATGAGCAATGACATCCGCACCCCGGGCAAAGGCGCGTCCGTCGCGCAAGTTGTCATGCGCGACATCATGTCCGGCACCAAAACCGACGTCCGCTTTTCCACGCAGGATATGGTCGAGCGTGCGCGGGTAGAGGAAATGGACTTCCAGTTCCTCTATGCCAACGACGGCGACTATACTTTCATGAACAACGAAAACTATGAGCAGATCATCGTCAACAAAGACCTCATCGGCGACCCTGCCGTTTATCTGCAGGACGGCATGATCGTTCAGGTGCAGATGTACGAAGCCCGCGCGCTGTCGATCACCCTGCCCGAAACCGTCACGATGACGATTGTCGAAGCCGACCCCGTGGTCAAAGGCCAGACGGCGTCTTCGTCTTACAAGCCCGCCGTGCTGGAAAACGGCGCGCGCGTCTTGGTGCCGCCGCATATTGAATCCGGCACGCGCATCGTGGTGCGTACCGAAGATTCCAGCTACGTCGAACGCGCCAAAGACTAAGGGACGGCAGAATGAAATACGATGTACAGGACTGCTTCCACGTATCTGCCTCCGAAGCCGAGGTTTGGAAACGTGCCGTTGCCGCACCGCCCGAAGCTTGGATGATGACGGATGTATCGCAACAGCCGCAAAACAAAAAACCGCTGTTTGGCAGCCTGTTCAGCCGCAACGACTGACACTGACCGCATAAACCAACCCCGAAGGATACCGAGATGGCCGTCGCCCGCCGCTCCGCACATATCAACGTCATGGTCGATGCCGCCGAAAAGGCAGGCCGTTCGCTCGTGCGTGATTTCGGCGAGGTTGAACAGTTGCAGGTTTCCCGCAAGGGTCCCGGCAATTTCGTTTCCACCGCCGACCACAAGGCGGAAAAGCTGATCCGCGAATTGCTTCTCAAGGCGCGCCCGAAATACGGGTTCCTGATGGAAGAAAGCGGCGAGACAAAAGGCGAAGACCCCAGCTGCCGCTGGGTTGTCGACCCGCTTGATGGCACGATGAACTTTCTGCACGGCATTCCGCACTGGTGCGTTTCGATTGCGCTTGAAAAAGACGGCGAACTTGTCGCGGGCGTGATTTACGACCCCATCAAGGACGAATTGTTCTGGGCGGAAAAAGGCCTTGGGGCGTTCATGAACAACCGCCGCCTTCAGGTCTCCGGCCGCACATCGCTGTCCGAAGCGGCCATCGCCCTGCACCATGCCGCCTATGACAGCATCGAAGGTTTATCAACGCTCGTCAAATCCGGCACGATCATCCGCAACATGGGCAGCACCTGCCTCGACCTCGCTTATGTCGCCGCTGGCCGTCTGGATGCGTTTTGCAAGTCGCATATCAGTGGCGGGCTTTGGGATGTTGCTGCCGGTATCGTGCTGGTACGCGAAGCGCGCGGCATGGCGACCGATGCCAAGATGGGAAAAAATTTCAATACCGGCGGCAGCCTTGTCGCCGCCAATAGCACGCTGCACAAAGATCTCGCGGCCCGCGTCAAAACAACCGACACCGGTGCCAAAAAAGCCGGCGCCGCAGCGTCATAACCGAAGGGTGCATGATGGCAAGTTTTAAACAGTATCTGTTCGTCAGCGCCGCCGCTGCAGCCCTTGCCACGACAACGTTTTGCACGCCCGCTTTTGCGCAGTACCACCAGTTCCGCTCTGACAAGCCCCTGGTCGAAGTTGACCTCGACGCCCTTGCACCCGAAAGCGCGACACCTGCCGCACGTCCGGGCTGGCAGAAGCCGGCGGAGAGCTCAGGCCACCTGCCGCCCGTTGTTTTGCGCCAACCCTTGCCGCCTCAGCCGCAGCAGCAAGAGACGCCGCGCACTGCACCTGCCGAACCCGTGATCGCCTCGCCGCAAATAACGCCAGAGCCCCCCGCTGTTGCAGCCCAGCCCGCACCGCGCCGTGTCCTGAAACCGATCTTCGCTGCGCCCGTTACCCCTCCGCCGCCGCCCGTTGCCGAAGCGCAGCCTGTGCAGCCGCTGGCCGAACCTGTGCCCGCGCGCCGCCCCATAATAGCCGCCCCGACAACAACCACGACAGCAGCCCCTGTACGCAAAGCCGCACCGCCGGTTGAGCCGCCGCCTGCAACCCTCACCGCTGCCCCGCCGCAGGCTCCTGCGCTGCGTCCGGCTAAATTGATGGAACCGGTATACGAGAGCATGCCGGAAACGCCGCGCCCCGCGCCTAAGCCCGCGCAGATCGCCGCGCCGCAGCAGCAGGACACAAAAAGAAATACCGCGGCGCCCGCTGAAACAGCCGCCTCAGCCGAAAGCCGCATGTCCTACCCGCCCGTCACTATGCCACGTAGTGACGTCAAACATTTTGAACGTCCCGTTCTGCCCGAAGGACTGCGCACCGACGAATATGCAGCACCCGCGCCTGTCATCAGCGCCCTGCCCGCAGATCGCCTGCCACAGCGCAAGCCGCCCGTCGCAGAGCTGCCTGCAACGATTTTAAACGATGACGAACTGGCGGCCCTGACAACAGAAATGCCTGCCGAAGCCGCGCCGATTCCGTCGGCTGAAATCACAGCGACAGCACCAGCCTTGGTAGCAGAGCCGGCACAAGAAATGCCTTCTGATGCCGCGCCCCGCAGGCCGTCTCTCGTCATCATCGACGAAGCCGCAATTGACCTGCCCCGCCGCATGCCCGTGACAACCACACTGCCCGCACCGGCCGATATGTTCACGGCAAGCCGCGATACAGAAATTGAACTGCCCGCAACAGAAACCGCAGAAATAATCGCTGCGCTGCCTGCGCCGAAGCCGCTTGAAAACATTCCGCCGCCGCTGACAGAACCTGAACTGGTAGCCATCAGCCGTAACATCGAAACAGTGCCCGCCCGTGTCGCCATGGCGCCGCCGCGTTTGCTGCCGCAGGATATTGTGGTGCCAACGCTGGCAGACCTGACGCTGGAATTTGACGGTGCGTCGAGCGAGCTGAACGACAACACACGCCAGAAACTGGTGAATATCGTCCCGCATTTGACCGAGAGCGAGAGCCGCCGCCTTGCCGTGCATGCCTATGCCTCCGGCGAAGACGGCAGCAAATCAAGCGCGCGCCGCATTTCGCTGTCACGTGCGCTGGCCGTGCGCGCGTTCTTGATGGATAACGGCGTACCTCCGACACGCGTCGATGTCCGCGCCCTCGGCCTTGAAACCGACCGCAAGCCGCTGGAGCGCGTCGATCTGGTCTTCGCGCGCTAGGCTCTTCGATGAATACGCATCCTTACGCCGCAGAAATCCTCGTCATGGCGCAGGAAGATTTGCGCCTGCGCGGAGAACTTGCCGAAACCGGCGCACTGTTTGACGGGTATCATCCCGACATGGAACGCCTCCATACCGCCAATGCGCACAGGCTTGAAGAAATCATCACGGATATCGGCGGCTGGCCTTCGCCCGCGCTGGTCGGCGAAGAATCGGCGGAAGCCGCATGGCTGATCGTACAGCACGCCATCGGCCTGCCTGATTTTCAGCGCGGCATGCTCGGGCTTCTGCGCGATGCTGTCGCGGCTGGCGATGTGCCTGCATGGCAAGCCGCTTATCTGGAAGACCGCATCTGCGTTTTCGAAGGACGCCCGCAAATCTACGGCACACAATTTGACTGGGACGACACAGGCACGCTAAGCCCTGCCCCGATTGAAAATGTGCAGGATGTGAATTTGCGCCGCGCCGCCGTCGGCCTTGGCACGATCGAGGAAAAAACCGAAGAACTGCGCCACCGCGCCCGCGCTGAAGGCGATACACCGCCGCCCGCCCCCGCCAAACGCCGCAAAGACGCCGAAGACTGGGCGCGCAAGGTGGGCTGGCGCTGAAAGTCCGTCCTATCCCTCTGAAGGAAAATATCTTTTCACCAAAGAACGCTCTCTGCACCCGTCCTGTGCTATAATAGGCCATGCATCTCGGTGTATCGGACTGGCAGTTCATGAAGGAAAACGGCATCGCCTTGCGCCATGTCGGAAACGAGAGCCGTTTCGCCGGGGATTTTTCCGCCGGTAACAGCGGTGATGCCATTCCTCTCGCCGGAGCTGCCGACATCCTCAAGCACGAACGCGCAGGCGGCCACGCAGGCGTATCATCTTTCGTCCCCGCTTTCAAAAACGATATCAGCAACCACCTCGACGATTTCAACGCGCGCCTGCGGGAAAAACTGGTGCAGATCATCGACAGCGCCATAAGGGGAAACAGCAGCGACCCCGTTGGCGGCACGGCTTCGTATTTCATCTTGCTGCGAGACAAGCACGGCGCGAACAGCCCTTACGAATACGACCCGCAAGGCACCTATCCCCTCGGCAAGTCGGGAAAAAGCGACCTGAGCGCAGACCAGATTCTCACCGTCATCCGCCTCACGGATCAGGACAGAGAGCAGATGCAGCAAACCGGACGCTCCGCAGCGGAGTGTCTTGCCGACAAGGTACTCTCCACCATTCCCAAAGTACGTGACCTGACCGAAACGATGGACACGGCGCGCAAACAGAAAAACGCCCTGACGATCCTGTCCACCCAAGCCCAGATTATCATCGACGGCCATCTGCCCGCAGAAGCCTTGCGCGACGAGGTCGACCGTTTTTCGCGCAATATGCGCACACTGGTGCATGAAGATCCACAGAATGCTGCCAATTTTTGTTGCAGCGTACTTTCGCATCCCAAGCTGGGGGCGCTGGCCGATGCCGCGCAGGAGTCATATCGCCATTCGATCATGGAACTCGCCGGCCGCGATCCGCAGACCGCCGTCAAGATTGCGCTCATTCACAAGGAAGTCTACGGAGACAAGGTGCCGAGCCTGACCGACGACAAAGGGCCGTCGCCGTCTTCTCCTGCTTCAGGCACGAAAAACAGCCGTACCGCCGCTCCCGCCTGACGGTCGCATACGCGGCTCAGCCTGCCGCGCGTAAATCCTGCAGACCGGCGAGATGGGTATAGAGCCTGTCCTGACCGAACAAATGATGATGCGTTCCCGCCGCAACGATACAGCCCTGATCGAGAACAAAGATACGATCGGCATCCTGCACCGTGGAGAGGCGATGCGCGATCACAAATGTCGTACGGCCTTTCATCAATTCACGCAGAGCCAAATGCACCGCCTGTTCGTTTGACGAGTCAAGCGCCGAGGTCGCTTCATCCAGCAATAATATGGCAGGGTCTTTGAGAAGCGCGCGGGCAATGGCGATGCGTTGCCGCTGCCCGCCCGACAGGCGATTACCGCGCTCGCCCACCATCGTATCGTAGCCTTGCGGCAGCTCGCTGATAAACCCGTGCGCTTGTGCCATTTCGGCGGCATGCAACACATCGGCATCTGATGCACCCGGACGGCCGATACGGATATTTTCGGCAACCGACATTGAAAATACCGCCGGGTCTTGCGACACAACGCCTAGTGCGCGGCGCACATCGCGCGGGTCAAGATCGCGCAGCTCGACCCCGTCAATCGAAATTGACCCCTGCTGCGGATCGTAAAAGCGTTGCAGCAGCTGGAAGATCGTCGATTTGCCTGCGCCGCTTGGCCCGACCAGCGCAACAACTTCGCCGGCCGTCACGGTAAACGACACGCGGTCAAGCGCCAGACGCTCCGGCCGCGTCGGATAGCTGAATGTCACGTTATCAAATGTCACATATCCGGCGACATCTTCCGGCAAGGCCATGCCGTGCGCGCCTGCCGAAACTTCGGGCCGCGCGGCAAGCAGCTGGATGATGCGGTCGGCAGCGCCGCTGGCGCGGTTGAAATCGCTCATCGCCTCGGATAGCGCCATCAGCGCGCCGGCCACCATTGCGGCATAAAACAAAAAGGCCGAAAGCTCGCCCGCCGACATGTCGCCCGTCAGCACCTTGTGCCCGCCAGACCACAAGACAAGACCAATTGCGCCCAGCACAATAAAAATAACAAAGGCCACCAGAAAGGCGCGGGCGCGTATATATTTCCCAGCCGTGTTGTAAACATCTTCGGCAAGACCGTCGAAATGACGCGCCGCCGTCTGTTCATAACCAAAAGACTGGATGGTCTGCATGCCCGACAGCGTTTCCTGCGTATAGGCGCCGATATCGCCGACGCGCGCTTGCGTATCGCGTGATTTGGCGCGCACGCGGCGACCGAAATAAATCATCGGCCCCACCACCAGCGGCACGGCAAGCATCACAATACCCGTCATGGCCGGACTGACCACGCAAAGCATCATCACGCCGCCGATCAGCATAATGAAATGCCGGAAGGCCGACGGCAGGTTGCTGGTGACGACCAGTTGCAGCACGGTGGTATCGGCATTGAGGCGCGACACCTGATCGCCGGTTTTTTCCCGCTCGAAATACGCAGGGTCGAGCGCAAGCAAATGACGGTAGATACGCTGGCGCAGGTCGGTCGTGACCCGCTCGGCCACCTGATTGATAAGGCGTACGCGGGTATAGGTCGCCGCAGACATCAGCAGGATAACGCAGAGCAGCACCAAAAGCGCACGATCCAGAAATTCACCCGTGGTATCGGCAAAACCGTGATCCACGATATTCTTGAGCCCCCAGCCCATGGCCAGCATCATGCCTGACGCCAACACCAGCGCCCCGATTCCACCCGCCAGATGCCGTTTATAGGGCGCCAGAAGCGGCCACAGCAGGCCGAGCGGCTTTTGGATCATCCGCGGTGCTGCTGCCTGATTGTCGCTCTCTATGCCCATTTCCTGCCCGTCCGTGCGGTGATCTTTTTCTTACTGATTTTATTCGGTTTTATGACGGAGGGGGCTTTAATTTTTATGTAAACAAAAACCGACCCCGCCCGCTTGCGCGGCTTGAGAATGGCTCCTTAAGCGCCAAAGTCAACAAACTGCTTGCACAATAAGAAAAATCTCTGTAAAAAGCCAGCCTGATAAAGATTTTAAGGAGCTACCGCCATGAAGGCCGACATCCATCCCGATTACCACGAAATCAAAGTCGTCATGACCGACGGCACCGAATACACGACGCGCAGCTGCTGGGGCAAACCCGGCGACGTCATGCGCCTCGACATCGATCCGCTGAACCACCCCGCCTGGACCGGCGGCTCGGCCAAAGTGCTGGAAAAAGGCCGTCTGGCAAAATTCAGCAACAAATACGCCGGCCTCGGCCTCGCGACGCTGGAAGGCGAAAACAAAGAAGACAAGAAAGCCGCGCAATAATCTGCGCGACTCAATCGAGTACAAAAAAAACCGCCCGTGCATCCGCCGGGCGGTTTTTTTCTTTTTGAATTTTCAGCATTTTTCCGCAGGACTTGACGAAGAAAAAAATCCGGATATCTGATTTCAGAAGGAAGGCAGAAGTGCCCATGGTGGGGCTTCGATACAAAACCTTCCTGCAGCGTGCCCCTGTCGGGGACGACTGCCTGCAACATGTAACCTGATATTGCTCAAGGAGGATATCAACATGAACACGTTCGACTTTTCCCCTCTTTTCCGCTCCACCGTCGGCTTTGACCGTCTCTCGCGTATGCTGGAGACCGGCATGCTGAACGAACAGGAAAGCGCCTATCCACCCTATAACATCGTGAAGGCCAGCGACGATCAGTACCGCATCACGATGGCCGTCGCCGGTTTTTCGCAGGATGAGATTGATATCACCTCCAAAGAAAACCAGCTGATCGTACAGGGGCGCGCGCAGGAGCGTGACGATGCAAAAGGCGTGACCTATCTGCACCGTGGCATCGCCGCGCGTACCTTTGAACGCCGATTCCAGCTGGCCGACCATATCAAGGTCGACGGTGCGGCGCTTGAAAACGGCCTGCTCACCATCTCCCTCGTACGGGAAATCCCCGAGGAGATGAAGCCGCGTAAAATCCAGATTTTATCCGGCGAGAGTGGCAAGCTGATCGAGCAAAAAACCGGCAAAAAAGCCGCGGGATAAACCGCGCGCTGTGATCCGGATGCGGCTTTGCGCCGTATAGAGGATATACACCCACCACAGGCATCACCCTTGTGATGCCTCCCTCAACAGCACTGCCCCGGCCGCAACTCCCCGACTCGCGGCCGGGGCTTTGCCTTGGCTGTTTATTATAGGCCGGAAATTTTATTCGGCGGCGTCTTCTGCGCCATCTTGCCGTGCCGGAGCTGGCTGCGGCGGCGCGCCGACAATATCAAGCCCATCCATTTGCGCGCGCTGTTCTTGCAGTTCTTTTTGAAGTTTGCTGACGGCCTCGCTTTTCGGCGCGTCTTGGGCTTTCATGCCCAAGGAAACCATAAAATATCCGACAACAACCAGAACAACCAAAGCACCAATAACTTTTGCAATCATCGTTTTTTCCTTTTTTATTTCGCGGCGCGCAGA
Organism: Alphaproteobacteria bacterium; assembly: GCA_030682495.1. Classification (GTDB taxonomy): domain Bacteria; phylum Pseudomonadota; class Alphaproteobacteria; order Micavibrionales; family UBA2020; genus UBA2020. The sequence goes on from JAUXOC010000071.1 coordinate 33,737, forward strand.
CGCTGCACCGTTTGTTTAATCAATCCATCCAGCGTTTCCGTCTGGCGCACGCCATAGCGGTTGCAGACGATATCGACATTTCCTTTGCGCCAGAAACCTTGCGGGCAGCAGACAATCAGTTTTTCGGGGTTCGCCGCAGCGTGGATACCCAGCTCCAAAAGCGTGATCGGTGATTTGGTGGCCGGATCGAAATACATCAAAATGACATCGGCGGCATCAAGCGCGACCAGCTCCCACTCGACCTGTTCACGGAACGGCGGATTGTCGATGGTCTGCGCCCAGCTGGCATCCCAGCTTTCGCGGCGCGGATTGAGCACCAGCACGTCCATGACCGAAAGCGCCGCCGATACCTTTGCCTGCCAATCCTCCGCCACGCCCATTTCAATGCTGCCCGCCAGAAAAACGGAAGGCTTGTTTAAATATGCGTCATAGGCATCGGGCGCTTTTATTGCGATCATCGGAAACGGCCTCTTGTTCAGGGCTGCGGCGGCTGGGGTATGTCGTCTTTTTTGCGGTCTTTGCGGTCTTTGCGGCGGACGTAGAGGACTTTGTCGATTTCGGCGACAACATTGCCCTGTTCGTCTTTGACATGCACGGTGAAGCGCGGCTCGACTTTATAATCTTTGTCGGCCTGCGCCTTGATTTCGGCGATGCGCTCTTTGCTGATGTTGAAATGCGCGGTCAGCTTGCCTTTGCCCGGCAGTTTGAAACGGATATCCGCCGCCTTGTCCCAGACGATGTAATCCTTGCCGAGGTTCTTCATTAAGATCAGCATATAAAACGGGTCGGTCATGGCATAGATCGACCCGCCGAATTGCGTGCCGACATAGTTGCGGTTGAACTTGGTCAGCTTCATCTCGACCTTGAAATCGGTATAGTCTTCCGAGATCTCTTTGATCTTGATCCCCGCGCCGAGAAACGGCGGCCAGAGGTTGATTAATCTGCGGAAGATGCCCGGTTTCATTTACGCCGCCTCGATCTGTTTCAGCGCCTGCGCTAGTTTGGCGATGGTACTTTCGGCGACGGCTTTCAGTTCTTTCTGCTCGTCCACCACTTCTTCGGGCGCCTTGGCGAGGAAGCCTTGGTTGTTCAGCATCTTGTCGATCTTTTCGACCTGCTGCTGTTCTTTCTCGATGGCTTTTTTCAGCCGCGCCTTTTCCTGCGCCAGATCGACCACATCGGCAATCGGCAAAATAATCGTCGCCTCGTCGATGACCATTTGCAGGGAGCCTTTGGGCGGCTCCGCCTCACCCGCTGCCGCTTTCGACAACCGCGCGAGGCGCTTGACGATACCTTCGTATTTCTCCAGCCGCAGCTTGTTCTCGGCACTCGCACCTTTGAGCTGCATGTCGATCTGCGCCGCCGCCGGCACGTTCATGTCGGCGCGGACGGAGCGGATTTCGGTGATAAGACGCACAACCCAGTTAACCTCGGCCTGCGCAGCCTTGTCGGTGATGGCGGCGTCAAACACCGGCCACGGGCGCGATTGCAGCCAGTCGTCTTTGCCCAGTTCACCCTTGCCGAGCAGATGCGCGTGCAGCTCTTCGGTGATATAAGGCATGAACGGGTTGAGCAACGTCAGCAGCTGGTCGAGCACCCAGCCCGTTGTGTCTTTTGTTTCCTGCGCTACGGCTTCGTCACCGCCGGTCAGCAGCGGTTTGGTAAATTCGAT
>JAUXOC010000085.1 GCA_030682495.1 Alphaproteobacteria bacterium
GCCCCCGAAGGCGATCAGCACTATTCACAAAGCCAAGGGGCTTGAGTTTGAAAGCGTCATGCTGATGCCATGCGATCAGCGGAATTTCAGCCATACCCGCGCAGCCAGAGCGAAGTTATATGTGGCGATCAGTCGCGCCACCAGCAATCTGATGGTGGTTCTGTCGCGAGCCCAGCCCAGCCCCCTGTTCAAAATCTAAGCTGTCGGCCTTGAGGGGGGAGCCTGAGTGTCGTTCAATGTCCGGCTAGACATAGGCTTCCGAGTCTGCTTTTCATGCTACTCTCTGGACACAAGTTGCTTTGTAACTTGATGAGACGCGAAAAATGTCTGCACAATTCCTACACAGGCAAAATGTGGTCAATTTATACTAGGTATATCAATATATTACAAAGCATTCCACATTTCGCCGGTATGACAAAAAAGGGGAATACTTGCTTCAACGGGATATTTTTATCTGTGCAGCGGCGAGGATGATTGCGCCGTGGTTATCAGACCTTACCCAGCAAATCCTTATAGGCGACCGGCTTTGTTTGCGCGGGCGGACGGGCGTTGGCGGCATCTTTCTGGATGCGTACGCCGGCCTTGAGGATTTCGGCCAGACTGAAATTTTCATGCATGCGCGCAATGTCATAGGCCGTTTGTCCGGCATGGTTGTGCTGTTCCAGATCCGCGCCACGGCGGATAAGGATTTGCGCGATTTCCCTGCGCCCCAGTGCCGCCGCCCACATCAGGGCAGAACGGTCGAGCATATTGAAATGATCCAGCACAGCGCCTTTGTCGGTCAGGTTGCGCACGGTTTTTGCGCTGCCCGCGATGGTGGCGAGGATGAGCGGTGTTGAGCCTTCGGCATCCTGCGCGTTCAAGCCTGCGCCTGCCTGTATCAGCATATCGGCGACATATTCGTGACCGCTGCGCGCTGCGACCAGCAGCGGCGTGCTGTCATGTGCGTTGCGCATTTCCAGCGCAGCGCCGCGCGCGATCAGATCGGCGACCTTGTGAAGGTTCGGCGTGTGCTGCGACACTTCGAGCAGCAGGGTCATGCCGAGCGCTTGTTGTTCGCTGGTAATTTCGGGGGTTGCGTTCTGTGTGCGCTGCAGTTGCTGCGATGCCGCAGCCTCGCCGCGTGGCAGGCCGACGGCTTGGTTGAAACGTGATCCTTGCTGGCTCATAGGTAAAATCCTCTGAAATCAGACACTAAAAAACCGAAACGGTATTTAAATTATCAGAAACCCTATCAAATCTCTAATTTAATGTCAAGTTTTAGTTATAAAACACAACTAAATTACAATATTTTGCGCGTTTTTTCAACAACTTATGCGTCTGATTATGAGAATGATTATCAATCACGGGTGATTCAGCGCGGGCCTTGCGGGCGGGCGGGGCGCCGTTTGACCGTGGGCAGACGCAGAGGCGTGACGTCTTTTTCAAGCGGCATACCTGCGGCAAGGGCGGCGGCAAAATCGGCCCTTGCGGTCTTGCGAATTTTGAGACGCTCTTCGATCTCGTTGGCGAGATGCGTCTTGCCGTTGTTATCGGCGTAGTCTGCGGCTTTGAATCCTTTGCTGCTGACGATATCGCCATCTGCGCCCGCATCTATCAGCTTTTGCACAATACCGCGCACGTTCAGATTGGCCGCCCACATCAGCGGTGTCATGTTTTTGAAGCCCGTGTCGTCAAGCGCCGCCTTATGCATGATCAGCAGGTCGACCATTTCTTCGTTCTTCATCAGCACGGCCATCATCAGCGGCGTGGCACCGTTCTGGTCGCGGGCTTCGATATAGGCGCCGGCTTGCAAGAGCAGGCGCGCCGCATCTTCGCAGCCGCTGGTGGAACAGGCGGCCAGCAAGGGCGTGCGGTTTTGGACATCACCGTCCGTTTCCTCAAGCGCTGCGCCCGCATCGATCAGGCGGCGCACTGTTTCGTGATCGGGATTGCCGCCATTGATAACCGCCAGCAGTTCCTTGCCAAGCGCGGCACGTTCTGCGGCGGTCTGGCTCATGGCGCGGGGCCGCCGCCGCGTTTTTTGACGTTTACCGGCGGCAATAAATCGACAGGTTTGGGCGTGGACATTTTATAGCCCTCCGGCGCGTGTTCGTTCCAGATATCGCCCGTGGGGTCGAGGTCTTTTTGCAGGGCGCGCAGACGGTCGCGTGCCGCCACGCCGCGTTTCCAGACGCTGTGGTCGTCGCTGTAATCGTAGTACCAGTCATGCGACTTCAGTTGCTTGATGTAATTTTCTTGATCTGGTGTCATGTTTTTCATCTCGGTATTTTTGGGTGTGGTGGTAATGTACCTCACATTGACATAATCTGTCAATGGACTATTCGGCTTTGTCAGCAAGTTGCGCGGCAATCCAGATCAGCACATGGGGGCGCACGGTGGGCTGGGGCAGGTTTTTGAGGGTCGTCCAGCGGTCCACCGCGCCTTTGGACAGGCCGAAACCGGCGCGAAAAGCCTCTTCGTTCAGCCCGAAGCGGGTCAGGGCGGTATAAACAGAATCTGCAAAATCGGAATCGCTGACGTTTTTGGCGGCGGCAAGGGCGGCCAGTTTTCGCAAAAAAGCTTCTTTTTCCAAAGATTTGACGTTGTCAGGCGACATTTTTATGTCCTTTTCGAGTATAACTGGTATCATATTCGGCAACGGCACTAAAGGGTGGTTCATTCATTTTGCAGTAAAGGTCTATTGAATGGCCAAGAAGCTTTTTGTCCGCTATGCCGAACCCGCCGATGAACAGGCCGTGTTCGATTTTTATTCCAGCAACGAACATGAATTCGTCGCCAAGCGCGAACCGGATGTCTGGCGCGAACGCATCGCCTCCGGCGCGGTCACGCTGATCGAGGACGAAGACGGCAAAATCGTCGCCTCTGCCATTTCCTATCCGGTCATCGTCAAAAACGATCAGGGCGAAGATGTGCATAAATGGACGGAACTCGGCTCCGTGCGCATCGCACAGGAAGGTCTCGGCCTTTTCAAGACGCTGCTCAGCGCGCAGGTTATGCAGGCTTATATGATGGAGCCGCCCGAAGACCGCTTTGCCATCGAAATCGTCATCGGCAACGAACGCTCCAAAAACGCCTTCCTCAAGCATGGTGTCGTGCCTTTTGATATCCCCAAAGATTTGCAGGACGCCGTGGGCTATTCGATTTCGCCCGACGATGCGGGTTTGCCGGTGGAATGGTTCCAGTGGTCGGTCGAACATATGCCGAAAATCGCGAAAACGCTTCTGGATGCCGAAAAAAATCCGAAAATCACCGACCGCGTGACGAACGAAGAATACGAGCTGGATTTCAGCCGCTGCGCGGTGATGAAAAATCTGCGCCCCGCGCTTGAAAATCTGGCCGCGAGCGACTACGGTGATCCCAAGGTGCCGAACCAGAAACACGGCATCAAATCTTTCCGGGATAAATTCGCGCCGTAATGAATACAGAAAAAAAACAAGCTAAAAAAGTCGAGCTGACCCCAGAACAAAAATCCCTCAAGGCGCAGAAAAACCGCCGTGACGGTTATTTGATGGTCTTTCTTGCGTTGCTGCTGTTTGCGCTCGGGGCGTATCTCAGGGAATCAGAATCCGCGCATCATAAATTGCTGGTCAATCAAGGCCACGGCGGGCCGAATTTTGAACAGACCGTGGTTGTCATGGTCAAGCACGACAGTCTTGGTGCCTATGGCCTGATCGTCAATCGTCCGGACGAGAAAAACCCCGGCTACTATTATGGCGGCCCCGTGCAACCCGACAAAATATCTGCGCTCTATACCGGCGTTGATAATTTTGAAGGCGGGCTGTTGCTGTCGGATACCGGCATTTATTACGTAGAGGGCGAGCACGCGGAAGAGCTGCGCAAGCTCGACCCGCCGCCGCCGTGGTTTATCATCCTGCGCGGCTATTCCGGTTGGTCAAAACGCCAGCTTGACCGTGAAATCTTCCGCGAGTGGTGGAAGATCGCGGATGTTGATCTGCCCGCCGTGACCGAAACCGATCCGGAATTTATCTGGCGCGCTGTATCCGAAAAGCTCGCGGCCGTCGAAGAAGCCGCCAAACGCGGCATCACCACCGAAGAGCTTGAAGAAAAAAAGAAGAAGCCTTCGGGTATCTGATTTTATATCCGGCCTTATCCTGCTCTATGCCTTGCGGGCTTTGCGGCGCTGGTCGGCTTCGATGGCGTAGGTGCCTGTGCCTTTGTGGATCACGCTGTCGCCTTCGGCCAAGGTACCGGCCTTGAATTCAGGCTTGTCTTTCAGCGCTTCATAGATCGGTGTGAAATCGGCATAGGTATCGTTGAACAACTGCTCGAAGCTGTCGATCACGAAATAGTTATCCTGAAAATCATCGATCTGGTAATGCGTTTGCAGCAGGCGTTTGACGTCAAAGCCGATGCGGTGCGGGGAGTCGCTTTCCAGCGAGAAGACGGATTCTGTCGGCGAAGACAGAATGCCCGCGCCATAAATGCGCAGGTCGCCATTCTGGCGGATCAGTCCGAATTCAACGGTATACCAATATAAACGCGCGATTTTATGCGTCATGCCAAGGCTGGCGGCCTTCAGCCCGCCCTTGCCGTATTCTTCCATGTATTTGGCAAAAGTCGGGTCGGCCAGCAGCGGTAAATGGCCAAAAACATCATGGAACACATCCGGTTCCTGAATGTAATCGAGGCTGTCACGTGTGCGGATGAAATTACCGGCAGGGAAGCGGCGGTTGGCGAGCAGTTCAAAAAACGGCTCGTCGGGGATCAATCCTTCGACCGGCACCACCTGCCAGCCCGTGCGTTTCATCAGGATTTCATTCACTTCTTCGAAAGACGCGACGCGTTCTTCGTTGATGCCCAGCGTGGACATGGAATCCATGAACAGGTCAATGGCGCGGCCTTTGAGAATTTCCTGCTGGCGCTTGAACAAAATACGCCAGACGTCGTTTTCTTCGTCGGTATAGGCGTGCTGCGGCACGGTGAAAAAGTCGAGATTGCCGCGCGTCCAGCCTTCGCCTGAATTATAGTGCTTGGCAGCCGAAAGGCCGCGGTCTTCGGGGATACTGTTCGTTGTCATGACGATTTTCCTTTCATGAAGCTGGGGCGCTGGTCGTCGGGCGTGTCGGGCTGGTTTTCGGGGCAGGATGCCTCGAAAGCGGGGAGCGCTACGCAGGCGGCATCAATCGCGGCGAGGGTCGGCCATTCGGCCATATCCATTTCATAGCGGCGCGCGTTATAGACCTGCGGGATCAGACACATATCCGCCATCGTCACCGCATCGCCGCAGACAAATGTGCCTTTGTAAAACGGGCTGCGTGTGATGAGCGTTTCCATCGCATCAAATCCCTGACGGATCCATTTCTGATACCACGCCATTTTTTGCGCCTGAGTCACGCCCAGATCGGCGGTGAGGTGATTGAGGATTTTGAGGTTATTGATCGGGTGGATATCCGCGACGTTGACGAGCGATATTTGCCGCACATAGGCGCGTTCTTCCGTACCCTTTGGGAACAGGCTGGGGGCGGGGAATTTCTCTTCCAGATATTCCATGATCGCCATCGACTGGGTCAGGATAAAATCGCCATCAACCAGCGTCGGCACCAGTTCTTGCGGGTTCAGGGCTTTGTATTCCGGCTTGTGCTGTTCGCCGCCGCCCTGCACCAGATGTACGGGATGATATTCAAAGGGGATGCCCTTGAAATGCAGCGCCAGCCGCGCGCGATAGGCGCAGGAAGACCTGTAATAGCTATAGAGCTGCATCATGCGGGTGATCCACTTTTTATCCTGATAAAACCGATATTTACATTGTATCGGGCGGTGGCGGTGCGGGGCAAGGGGATCCGCGCTGCACAAATTACATAATATCATATTTTCGGGGGCTACAGACCCTGTGCTTGGTTGACAGCGGGCTGTGTTATGTCTAAATTTTGATTTCTCATATTTATGAAACGGACGGGGCATGGGCTGGTTCAAAACGCCAGAGGAAAAAGACGCCGCAAACAAACATCGGCTGAACAAGCTGCTGTTCAAGGGCGATATCGAAAAAGTACGCGCAGCGCTTGATGCGGGCGCCGATCCGAACGTGCTGCGCAACGACCAAGACTACAGTGCCCTGTCTTTCCACGCCGAAGGTAAAAGGTTGCAGATTGTGGCGCTCCTGCTGGAGCGCGGCGCGCGGCCCGATTTTGGCTCCTCCGCCGGCCATACGCCGCTGATGGTGGCAGCGCGGGCAGGCAACCTGCCGCTGGTCACCTTGCTGCACGAAAAAGGGGCGAACCTGAACGCCCAGAGCGATTCCGGCTGGTCTGCGCTGCACAACGCCGCCTATTGGGGGCGCGGGCCGGTCATTCAATATCTGATGGAACACGGCGCGGATATCAACCTGCGCGACAGCCGCATGAACAAGGCGGCTGATATTGCCGCGAAGGAAGGCTATCCGCGCGTGGCGGAGCTGCTGGGGGGCGATACGTCCGAGCCGGAGCCGGAAAGCGCAGCGACAGGCTGGCAAAAAACCGCTGCGGATGAAATTGCGCTGGTCAGCGAGAAAAAAGAGATCGGCTACCGCATCACCGAGATTTTCAATTTCAGAGCCGCGCACTACACGCATATCGCGGCGAATATCAAAACCGGTGCCGAAAGCCAACATCAGCGCGATTTTGCGGATTTCAGCGAAACGGTCATGCTGCGCGAAGCGATGGAAGCGCTGCTGTCGCGCGGCGGCCGTATCTCTGCCGACATGCAGGCGAAGATATCGGGTAAAAATCTGCCGACGCAACGCGGCCTCAGTCAGGGAGGTCATTGAGATGGGGCTTTTTGGTCCGCCAAGTGCCGAGGCGCTCACAAAGCGTCTCTATAAAGCCATTGAAAACCGCGACATCGGCAAGATGCGCGTGCTGCTGGATGCCGGCGCGGACGTTAACAGCGCGCAGGGTCGCAATCGTTATTACACCCCGCTTTATGCCTGCGCATACCACGGGTTTACCGAAGGTCTCGATCTGCTGCTGTCCAAAGGCGCAGAAATCGGCCCGCCGCGCAGCAGTGACGGCCATACGGCATTGATGGAAGCCTCGCGTGACGGCTCTTATGCGATTGCCGAAAAACTGATTGCCGCCGGTGCCAACATTCACGACGCCCGCAGCGATGACGGCAAGACGGCGCTGCATCTCGCGGCGGGTGCCGGCCGCGGCGATGTGGTCAAACTGCTGTTGCGTCATGGTGCAAATCTGGAGACACTGGATAGCCGCATGAACACAGCGGCCGACCTTGCCGACAAAGACCATGCGCGTCTGGCCGATTATCTGCGCGGTTTGATGGCGCCGAAGCCTGTTGAAACAAAGCATTCCGATAGCTGGCATTTGACCGCCAGCGATGAAATCGCGCGCATCGAAGACAAGCCCGCGATCAGCTATCGCATCACCGAGATTTTCAATTTTGGTGCCGGTGTTTATAGCCGCATCGCCCGCAACCTTGCGACCGATCACGAAAGCCAGTCGATGCGGATGTTTGACGAGATACAGGGCAGTCCGCTGCTGGCGCAGGCGGCGGAAATGTATGATCGGCTTGGCGGTGACCCGCAAAAACGCGGCGCGGCAGAGATGCTCTCGGGGAAAAAACCGGCGGCACTGACATATCCTTTGTCGGAAAGGTCACGTTGATGGGGATTTTCTTCGACAATAAGCAGGAAAAGCTCGACCGCAAAATTTACAAGGCGATCGAAGACCGCAATATCGAAAAATTGCGCGAAGCCTTCGCGGCAGGCGGTGCGGCAGAGGCAAAAGGCTATTGGGGCTGGATGTACTATGCCGTCAACGAGAATTTTACCGAAGCGATCCCGCTGCTGCTGGAGCGCGGCTGCCCTATCGATGGCCGCGGGCCTTACGGCTATACGCCGCTGCGCATCGTCGCCACCACCGGCCACACCGAAACAGCCGAGCTGCTTTTGAAACACGGCGCGGATATCAAAGCGAAAGACGAAACCGGCTGGACGCCGCTGCATGGTGCCGCCTATGCAGGAAAAATGGATATGATCGCTTTTCTGCTGGAGCAGGGCGCGGATATTGGCGCGCGCGACAATCATATGAACACAGCCGCAGATATTGCCAGCAAACAATACCCGCGCATCGCGGAATTTCTGTGGGAAAAAATGGGGGTCAATAAACCAGCTGCCGCGCCGCTGCCCGAAGACGGCTGGCATCTGACGGGCGAAGATGAAATCGCACATGTGTCGAGCAAGCCTGCCGTCGGCTACCGCATCACCGAAATGTTCAATTTCAATGCGCAGATTTATACGCGCATCGCCGAAAATACGCGCACGCAGGCCGAAAGCAATAGCGTGAAAACCTTTGACGATCTGCAAGGAAGCCCGCTTCTGGAGCAGGCCTATGAAGCCTTCCGCGCTCGCGGCGGGCGCGTGGATCTTTATACCCTCGACAAACCCAAATTACCGCCGCCCGGCCTTCAGCGCGGCGGCTGACCCTTTTTTGTTATTCAGAAAATTATCTGCAAGTGCGACCAGTTAGAACTGGACACCGGCCTGCGCCGGTGTGACGTTCTGACTTGTGGGGAAACGATGCTGCAAAAAATACGGACGTCATTCCGGCGCAGGCCGGAATCCAGGGAAGTATCCTCGTCTGCCGGATCTAACCGATTTGCCCGCTCTGCCGGGCTAGCCGATTTGCCCGCTGCGCCTTGCTTGACGGCGTTCTTCGGCGGAGACATAGGCGTACTTGGCGACTTTTTGTTCGATGGCGCCGAAAATGGATTTGCCGCTGTGGTCGAGCATTTCGATTTTGACGGTATCGCCAAAAGCCATAAAGGGCGTCTTGCTCTCGCCATGTTCGACTTTTTCCAGCATGCGTTTTTCAACGATGCAGGAATGGCCGAGGCTGCGGTCGAGGTTCGATACCGTGCCCGAACCGATAATCGTCCCCGCGCTGAGCGGGCGGGTTTTGGCGGCATGGGCGATCAGCTGCGCAAAATCGAAAACCATATCGACACCGGCATCCGGCGCGCCGAATTTTTCACCGTTCCAGTAGGTATACAGCGGCAGGTGCAGTTTGTGATCTTTCCACGCGCTGCCCAGCGTCTGCGGTGAAACGGCGACGGGTGAAAAGGCGCTCGACGGCTTGGACTGTACAAAACCGAAGCCCTTGGCGAGTTCCGGCTGCGCGATATAACGCAGCGTGACGTCGTTCACCAGCATGACCAGTTTGATATGCGCGCCGGCGTCTTCGGCAGTTGTACCCATCGGCACGTCATCGGTGATAACGGCGACCTCGCCTTCGAAATCGATGCCCCAGTCGTCCTGCGCAAAAACGATATCTTCGGTCGGGGCGAGGAAACTGTCAGAGCCGCCTTGATACATCAGCGGGTCTGTCCAGAAACTCGGCGGCATTTCCGCGCCGCGCGCCTTGCGCACCAGCTCGACGTGGTTGACATAGGCGCTGCCATCCAGCCACTGATAGGCGCGGGGCAGGGGCGATGCGCATTGCGCCGGATCAAAAGGCTGCGGCGCAGCTTTGCCGGTATCGAGGTCTTTGCCCAGCTGTTCCAGCGCCAGATGGCATTCCGGCCAGCGCTCCAGCGCGTCTTGCAATGTCGGCGCAATTTTATCCGCCGGTGTGGCCTTGGTCAGGTCGTTATTGACCACCATCAACCGCCCATCGCGGCCTTGCTTGTAAGAAGCGAGTTTCATGTTCCGCTTAAGCCTTCAAAACGCCGCGGCGGACCTGGTCGTCTTCGAGGGACTGGAACAGCGCCTTGAAGTTGCCTTCGCCGAAGCCTTCGTTGCCTTTACGCTGGATGATTTCGTAGAAGATCGGGCCGATGGCGTCTTTGGTGAAGATTTGCAGCAGCAGGCCCTGACCTTTGGTCGGTGCGCCATCGACAAGGATATTGAGCGACTGCATATAGGCGAGGTCTTCGCCGTGGCCGGGCACGCGTTCGTCGACGCGGGCGTAATAGGTTTCCTTGGTTTCCTGAAACTGGATGCCGCGGCCATTCAGCTGTTCGACCGTCGCATAGATATTGTCGGTGCCGAAGGCGATGTGCTGAATGCCTTCGCCGTTATAGCGTTTCAGGAATTCTTCGATCTGCGATTTATCGTCGGAGGATTCGTTGATCGGAATACGGATTTTGCCGCAAGGGCTGGTCATGGCTTTGGATTTCAGGCCGGTCAGCTTGCCTTCGATGTCGAAGTAGCGGATTTCGCGGAAGTTGAACAGATCGGTATAGAAATTCGCCCATTTGTCCATGTTGCCGCGGCTGACGTTATGCGTCAGGTGGTCAAGGTAGGTGAGGCCGACGCCCGGATTGGGCGTCGTATCGTTGAAATTGAAATCGGTCTGGTAGATCGTGCCCTTGTCACCGTAAACATCGACAAAGTACAAAACCGAACCGCCAATGCCGACGACGGCGGGGATTTTCATCTCGCCGAGGCCGATGCGGCTTTCGTAAGGCACAGCGCCTTTTTCAAGTGCGCGCGCATAGGCTTTTTGCGCATCCTTGACACGGAAGGCCATCGCGCGCGCGGCGCCGCCGTTGCGGTCTGCGGCATAGGCCATGGCTTCGGGCTCTTCGTTCAAAATAAAATTGATATCGCCCTGCTGCCACAGCGAAACCCGTTTGGATTTATGCGTGGCGGTTTTTTTGAAACCGAGGCTGGTAAAAAGATCGACCAGCTCTTGCGGGTTGCTGTGGCAATATTCCACGAATTCAAAACCGTCGGTCCCCATCGGGTTTTCAAACAAATCGGCCATGATCTCGTCCTTCCATGTAGCAGCGGGTGAATTTTGATGAACGCAGTGAGTATTGATGCTTTTGACGATGATTTCAAGCTGTTCAGGGCTGAATGTTCCGGAAAAGCCTTTGTGCCATGCACCATTTTCAGGCTTGGTTTTCGCCGCGCCTATGCCTAATATGGCAACAGCTTTTTTAGAAACAGGTAGATTTATGCAGAGCGATCCCCGCAGCCAGATGTCGCTGCCCTTTATTCCGCCCACGTCTTGCGATTTGCGCGTCAGTTTTGAATTCTTTCCGCCCAAGACGGAAGAGATGGAAAAAACGCTCTGGGCATCGCTGGATGTTCTGGCGCCACTGGGGCCGACATTTGTGTCGGTCACCTATGGCGCGGGCGGGTCAACGCGTGCGCGTACGCACGATATTGTGACACGCATCCAGCATAAAACCGGCCTGACCGCCGCGGCGCATCTGACCTGCGTTGCGGCGACACGCGAAGAGATCGACAGCATTGCCGAGTCATACCGCGATGCAGGTATCCGCCATATCGTCGCGCTGCGCGGGGATATTCCGGGCGGCGGCAAATATACACCGCACGCAGGCGGTTATGCCTATGCCGCCGATCTGGTCGCGGGGCTGAAACGCATCGCCGATTTCGATATCAGCGTGGCAGGATACCCCGAAACGCACCCGGAGGCTGTGAGCCCTGAAAGTGATCTCGATAACCTCAAACGCAAAGTGGATGCGGGGGCAAGCCGCGTCATCACCCAGTTTTTTCTGGAGCCGGATGATTTCCTGCGCTACCGCGACCGCGTCGCGGCCATGGGCGTTTCTGTGCCTGTCGTGCCGGGCATTTTGCCGATCACCAATGTGGACCGCACGATTTCATTTGCGGCGCAATGCGGCGCAAAAATTCCGGCATGGATGCCGACGCTGTTTGAAGGCCTCGACGACCAACCCAAAACCCGCCAGCTCGTCGCCGCAACCGTGGCGGCGGAGCAATGCCGCGTTTTGTACGAAAATGGCGTGCGGGATTTTCATTTCTATACGCTGAACAGGGCAGAGCTGACGCTGGCGATCTGCCACATGCTGGGCCTGCGCGCGCGGTCTGTGGCTGCCGCTTAAGAGGGCTGCGGTTTCGGTGTTTTGTAAGCGGCAAGATTTCTTCTTTGCGGCTTGTCGTTCGCGGCTTCGGGCGCGGGTCTGCGGAAACCCTGCATCAATCTGTCGTAATTCTGGTCGAGGAAGGCGAGTGTTGCGCCGGTGATACCCGCCACATTCAATGCCGTGGGGCCGATGCGGCCGCCCGCGCCGGGGCGTTCGGGGTATTTATAGGCTGTCACGGTCATGTGTCCGGCAACCGGCACGCCGATCACGCTGATGCCTTTTGCGGCACGTCCGTCTGTATCCACAAGCGAAAAGCCGTTGGTGACGGTCACGCCGGCTTTTGTCCAATGCGGCTTGGCTTTGCCGTTTTCCAGCAGGTCGCGCCACAGCGGGTCGCGCACCACGGATTTTTCCGGATCATAGCTGATGCTGTTGCCCATGCCGGAGAACACAAAATCATGCACGCCCACGCGCTGCGCCGGTGCGGATTTCAGGTTGAGGACAGAGGCCATGCGGACCATCAGGTTTTCCGGCGATGGCGAGGGGCTATAGATGGTTTCCATCTTGCCGTTCACTTCGCGGATACTCTGGATACTGGCCGAGACGACTTTGATGCGGCCGCTTTGCATCGCCTGCCGCACGGTGCGGCCAATATCGGGCGTGACGCCGACGCGGCTGGTGGTCAGCAGCACATCATGTTGCGTGAACAGTTTTGCCAGCTGGTCTTTGGGCAGTTTTTCCGCGATCTGCGGCACAAACCGTTCCCAATAGGTGATGACTTCTTCGGAGGTAAATCCCTGACGTGTCAGCTGCTTGAATTCCTTGACCACGGCTTTGACAAAGGCGGGTACGTTTTTGGCCTGCATAAACGCGGGCGGCGTCTTGGTGAAGGGCAATTCGGATTCCGGCCGCGGCTCCCCGCGCAGGCGGGTGGCGATATATTCTTCGACCGGTGTTTCTTCATATGGTTTATGCATCAGCGCACGGCGGGACATCATTGTTATTTTGCCTTCGTGCCCGCTGTTGATCAGGCGCGCGGCGATATCCATCGACGTCAGGCCCGTGCCAATCACCAAAACGTCGCTGTTTTTATGCTGGCAGACATGGGCAAAGAAATCGTTGGCCGATTTGGAATAGGGGGTTTCGATGAAACGCGGGCTGTTTGCAGCAGCCGCGGCAAATTTGGGCGCCAGCGCATCCTGAAAGCCTGTTGCCAGTACCACATGTGCGCATTTGATGGTTTCGTTACCGTCCAGCGTGATGGTGGTGTGGTTCTTATGCTCGTTCACGCGGGTGGCCTGTGCCATGACATAGCTGACGCGCACTTTGGTGCCTGCCTTGTCAACAGCCAGACCGACCAGATGTTGCAGATAATCGCCATAGAGCTGGCGCGGCGGGTTGGTCAGGCAGATCTTCATCTCCGGATTTTTTTTACTCAGATCCTGAATATAATCGACAAAGGTCGGAAAGCCTTCGGGCTGTGCGCCGGCAGGGAAGGGGTTCACGCGCTTGGCGCCAATGTTCAGGTTATGCTCTTTATAGTCAGGCGCCTTGCCATAGGCGAGACCGGCGTGTTTTTGCTCTTCCCTGCGCTCGACGATGCGGATATCGACAGGCGCGGTAATAGACGGGTCATCAGCCACGCGCAGCAGCGTATGCAGCAAAACCGATGTACCGGCAAAGCCGCAGCCGACAATTACAAAAGGCAGCTGCGCCGGTGCGGTTTTCGGGGTGGATTTGGGCATGGGTTATTTCCGACTAAAAACGATCATTTGATAACAAAACAAGGATATCCTCTTTTGTTAACATAATCAATAAAAAATGCGGGTAATTTAGGGTTTAAACGGTGGTTTTTTGTCGTTTTTCGGGGCGGCGGTATCGCGGGCGGCCTGATGTGCCTGCCGCCAGTCGGCGCGCTGGGCGTCGTATTGGCGCAGGAAGGCTGTCATGGCCTCCGGCACTTCGGGGCGCGGGGTCTGGACGATCATATCCTGCAGGGTTTTGATGCCCTGTTCTGAGTCATCGATGCGGCGGAAGGTTTCAATCGCCTTGTCGACGCGCTGGCGAAACAGGATTTCGTTCTGGACAAAATCACCTTCGCCGCGGTTCATCAGGTCATAGAGCCCTTCTGCATGGAGCACGTTACAGGTGATCTTGCATTGCAGGACGAAAGATTCAAAGGCCTCGCTCTCCACGCCATAGGCTTTCAACTGCCGCACCGCCGCCCCCGCAAGGCGCAGGGCGTCAAGCGCATCGTCGATCAGCCCGCCTTGGCCAAGCTCGTGGTATTGCTTGCAATATGTCTGCAGGTTGTCGTACGCGCGGTGTACGTGCTGGGCAAAGCGGTCGAGGATATCCAGCACACGCAGCTCCGCGATTTTATCGTCCATGCTGTGGACATGCACGGCGCGGGTGAACTGGTCGAAGAGGAAATGCGTCTGCGGCGCCTTGCTGGCGGAGCCGCCGTTGTCAAATTCGTTTTCAGGGCGCAGCAGGCGGCTGTCGGCGCGGTCGATATCGCTTTGCACAAAACCGGCATCGCAGGCGGGCAGGACGTTTTTATGCGGCCTTGCATGCGGCTGGCCTTTGCTGTCGAAAACATAGCCTTCGCGTTCGGCAAAGGCGCGGAAATGTTTGAATCCCATGGCCTCGGCATCGGGGTTCTGTACCACGTAATCCGCGCCGCGGCTGTGGCAGAGCTTTTCGAAGTGCAGCATTTCATCCAGCACATCGTTAAAGCTGGCGCGGGTTTTGACTTTTTGTACCTGCGTGCGGGTGCGGTCTTTGCTGACGCCGAAAAACATACCACCGGCCGCCGTTTCGGTCACGATCGTCGTTTTTTGCACCGTCCATGTCTTTTTGACCGGATCGTCGATATAGGCATCCATGCGTATGTGATAGCTGCCGCGCACATAGGCTTTCAGCGCGTAGGTCTGGCTGGCGCAATGGCTGCCAAAAAGCGGGCCCAGGTTTTTGCGCAGGCCGTCAAGGCCACCAGAAGGCGGAGAGGGCAAAGGGTCGTTTTTATCCGCCATATGTCCGGTTCCTGATGGGGCGGGCGGCATATAAGTACCGCCGCACGGGCTTGCGTTTTGGAATAATCATTCGTACCAGACTCCCCCTATGGGGTCAATTTGTTGCGAAAAACCGACCGATTGTTGCCCTGCGGCGTACGTCCTTTTTCAAGAGAGGCCTGTTTTCAAGCAGTTAACAAAATATTTAAAACAGGCGTTTCAATTAACGAATTATGAATAGTTTTAAGATAAAATAGAATGAGATCAACAATTTAGCAATTTTATGAGTCTGTGGTTTCTTAACGTTTCCGGGGGTTACTGCTATGACCGACATGACTGACATTGTGACATCCTCTTCCGACCTCGCCGCTGGCGCGGGAGAGAACGACGTCTCGGTCATCACCGTCAACTTCAAAGACGGCGAGGTTTCGGGTCGTGTGCAATACGAAGGCGAAGGCGGTATTCCCAAGCTGCTGCGCGAGATGGCGCGGCAGGTGCAAAAGGACAAGGTCAAGTCGATCATCGTGCTGACGATCACCGAAGACGATCATGTCGATTGGGTACATGTGGGGGAGAACGACCACCACCTCGCGCTGGCCGCCCTGTGTCTGGACGATCTCAAGGAAGATCTCAAAAACCAAATCTTCAGGGATATGGAGGAAGAAGAGGCTTAACCGCTTTCGCGGATTATCCGGCGCAGGCCTTAGCCGTGCGGCTTGGGCTTTGTCTTGCGCATATCATTAAGATATTCAACCATCCGCCGCCCGATTTCACGCGGGCCGGTAAGGGCGAGGTCGACTTTTTGCTCGTAAAAATAATCCATTTCCTCGTCGTTATGCGCGCGCACAAGGATTTTGAGGTTGGGGTTCAGTAGCTTTGCCTCCTCCACAATCCGTCGCGCCGCAAAGGGGTCGGGGATGGCCACGGCCAGCGCCACGGCTTTTGAAATGGCCGCCTCCTGCAATGTTTCCGGATGCGTGGCATCGCCCGCGATGGCATGCAGCCCCAGTTCCCGAAGCGTATCAACTTTTTCGCGGTTGCTGTCGATGATGACCAGATCGATATGCGCTTCCTGTACGTTCTGGCTGATGTGTTTACCGACCTTGCCATAGCCGACCAGCAATACGGTTTCTTTCAGCGAGACTTTTTCGTTACGGCTCAGCTGCGACAAATCGGTGTCGGGGCCGATATTGAAGATGGAGGACAAACGCGCGCTGCGCCCCGAATATTCATACACAAACCGCGAAAAGCGGAAGGCAAGCGGGTTCAGCGCAATTGATACCAGCGCACCTGCCAGCACCAGATCGCGCCCGCTCTCAGGCAAAATGCCATAGGCCAGACCAAGGCCGACAAGAATAAACGAAAACTCCCCGATCTGCGCCAGACTGGCCGATACCAAAAGCCCCGTCTTCATCGGGTATTTGAACAAAATCACGATTGAAAAAGCGGCCAGCGACTTGCCCACCATGATAATCAGCGCCGTATAGATGACATCCAGCGGCTGCGTCATCAAAATTTTGGGGTCAAACAGCATGCCCACGGCCACAAAAAACACGACGGCAAAGGCATCCTGAAACGGCAGCGCGCGGTCGGCGGCTTCGTGGTTGAGGTCGGACTCGCGGATCATCATGCCGGCGAAAAACGCCCCCAGCGCCAGCGAAATATCAAACAGTTTGGAGGCCGCAAAGGCCACGCCCAGCGCAGCCACAAAAACCGCCAGCGTGAACAGCTCCCGCGAGCGGGTGCGCGCGACCACGCCCAGCAACCACGGCAAAAAACGCTTGCCGCCGAATTGCATGATAAGCAGAAAAAGAACGATTTTGCCCAAGGCGGCCAGCACGGACATCAGCACATCGCTGCCCGAGGCGCCGCCGTCTGTATTGATAGAGGCGGCCAGCACCGGTACCAAAACCAGCGCCAGAACCATGGCCAGATCTTCGACGATCAGCCAGCCAATCGCGATGCGGCCGTTCATGGATTGTAAAAGATTGTGTTCTTCAAGTGCGCGCAGCAGCACGACCGTACTGGCAACCGAAAGGGCGAGGCCGAACATGATGCCGCTGTGCAGCGGCCAGCCCCAGGCGTAATGAGCAAGCGCCGCCCCCATGACAATCGCCGCCCCCATCTGCACCACGGCGCCGGGCAGGGCGATCTTGCGCACTTCCATCAGGTCTTTGACCGAGAAGTGTAACCCCACACCGAACATCAGAAGAACGATGCCGATTTCAGAGAGTTCTTCCGCAATCTTGATGTCTCCGACAAAGCCGGGTGTGTAAGGGCCGATCAAAATACCGGCCAGCAAATATCCGACAATCGGTGGAATACGCAGCTTGGAGGCGATCAGCCCGAAGATAAACGCACAGCTCAGGCCGGTGGCGAGTGTCGAAATCAGCGGGAGGTCGTGGTGAACGGCCATTCAGTGCGGTTTCCTTAACGTCGCAAGTTTGTTTTTATCGATCATAATGTGACATATTGCCTTGTCACATTGCAAAGTTAAACTGAACGGACAATAATTCAACCTCGCCAGTTTTTCACCAATGTGCGATAGTTTGCAGGCTTTCAAGGGAGAGAGACACAATGCCCGATACAGGACAGCCCGCACAGGAAACCACCGCGCGCGAACGTGCAGACGATATTATCAAAATCGCCCTGCAAATTGAGGACGACGCGGAGGCTGCCGACATGCTCGACGGCCAGCTGATGGCACGGCAGGCGCATAAGGATCCAGAACTTTATTTGGCCGTGGCGCAAGCATTTTTCGATGCGCGGCGCTTTTTGCCCGTTGTCGCCGTATGGCGGGTTTTTACCGAGTGCCTGCAAGAACATGCGCATGAATTCGCACAAGAGCCGGAGCTTTATGCGCCGGCAGTGATGTCGCTGCAAGGTTTTGTCCTGATGTTTCAGTCAGAACCCGAAGCCTTCACGCCTTTCGATCTGTTCTCGGACAAAATAAACACCGCAATAGACGACTTCGACGAGGCCACCATCGGCGACCGTCCGGCGGAGCGTTTCCGCAACGATAGATTGCTCAACGGCGACCGCGCGCTGGAATTTGGCGACGAGCTGGCCGCGGCAAAATTGTATAAAAAAGCAGCAGTAGAAGACGGCAAGGCCGAAGGCTGGCTGCGGCTTTTGCAATTGATCTCCGAGGCGGATCTCGGCCCCGGTTTCGGTCTGTCCGCCGCGCTGGAGGCCTGCGACAAAGCCGTGGCGGCAGGGCTTTGGTATGCGCGGGCTTATTATCTGCAGCGTCTGAGCTCGGCCGATAGCCAGGAAGCGGCCACGGGCGTTGTTTCCGGCGAACGCCGCGCGGAAATGTCTGCGCATACGCGCGCGTTTCTCAAGGAGCTGCTGGATTACGCAAAGCCGATGGGGCCTGCAACAGGCTTTTCAAAATATCTTTCACCTGTTGTGCGCAGGGACAGTGTTCTCGGCATTTTTTCGCAGCAAACGCCCGATGATGTACTGGCGCGCCTTTCCGCCGCATCGCAGGCGAATAGCATCAAATCGGCTGTGGGGGCTTTTCTGACGGTGGTGGTTTTTATGCGCCGCTGCGGCTGGGTTTCGACCGAGGATATTGCCGATCTGCCCAAGGCGCTGGATCTCTTCGATGCCCTGCTGGCCGAAGAGAGCGCGCAGGTGGTGGAAACCAAATTGCAATCCGCGCCCGTCGTAGAGGGCAGTTTCGAGGCGGAGCAAGAACTTTTTCACGATATGGCAATACAGCTCAATGGCCAGATCAGTGGTATTATCGCCGAAGCCCGCCTGTTTCTGTCTGAAAGCGTTTGATTTTTTGACGGATGGCCCCATATACAATCCCGTATCTTTCGCTGCCGCATTTTTGCGGCGTCAGGCATGCGCCGTTCCGGCTATAATGCCCTTAGAAATATGTTTAGAAAAAAGGCTTAAGTCGCGATGAAAAAAAGACTTTTTTTGAGCCTGGGGTTGCTTTGTCTGCTGGCCGGTGCTGTGTATTTCGGCGCATCCCACCTGCGCGCGGAAAAGCCCTCTGCAAAAGCGGCGGTGCTGACCCCTGTCTATGTGACTCTTGCGAAAGAGGGGCGTATCTATGACAGCGTCGAGGCGCTCGGCACCGCAAATGCCACAGAATCTGTCGATGTGACAACGAACGTCTCTGATCTCTTGCGTGAAATCCGCTTTACAGATGGCCAGCAGGTCAAAAAAGGCGATGTGATTGCCGTGCTGGAACAGCGTGAATTGCTGGCGCAGCTTGCCGCCGCGAAAGCCCGTCTGGAACAGGAAAACCGCGAGCTTGCCCGTCTGGAGGGTCTGTTGCGCGACAAGGCCGTGCCGCGGCAGGATTACGACCAGCGCCAGACCACGCTTGAAATCACCCGCCGCGAAGTGGAAGAGATCGAGGCGCGTATCGCCTACCGCACCGTTCCCGCGCCGTTTGACGGCGTTGTCGGTGTAAGGATGATTAGCGTCGGCGCGCTGGTGCAGCCGGGGCAGGTCATCACCACGCTGGACGATATCAGCAGCATCAAACTCGATTTCACCGTGCCCTCGACATTTATGTCATCGCTGGCGGCGGGCGGGGCGATCGAGGCAGAGGCAGATGCCTTGGCCGGACGCGTGTTTCGCGGCAATATCGAAAGCATCAATACCCGCGTCGACCCTGTCACGCGCGCCGTTCTGGTGCGCGCGGTTTTGCCCAACCCTGATGGACAGCTGCGTCCCGGGCTGCTGCTGCGCGTGAAGTTGATAAAATCCGAACGCCGCGGCATCATCCTGCCCGAAGAAAGCATTTTGCAGCGCCAACAGAACCATTATGTACTTGTCGTCTCCGAAGAGGACAGCAAAGTAGAAGAACGGCAGGTCGGCGTGGGCGCGCGCCTGCCCGGGCGCGTTGAAATCACCAAGGGGCTGGCAGCGGGCGAGCGCGTGATTATGCGCGGCATCAACCGTGTGCGCAACGGCCAGACCGTCAACGTGGCGGAAGTCCTGCCCGGCGTGCCGGAATGGGGGGCAGATATGCTGCCCGATGCGGCCCCCGCGCAGGAGCCCTAAGCAATGCTGATTTCAGATATTTCCGTCCGGCGTCCGGTCTTCGCCAGCGTTTTGAGCATGCTGCTGGTGGCTTTTGGCTTGTTGTGTTTTGACCGGCTGCCGCTGCGCGAATATCCGGCGATTGACCCGCCCATCGTTTCTATCCGCACCAACTATCCGGGCGCAGCTGCCAACGTGGTTGAAACCCGCATCACCGAAGTGATCGAAAAACGTATCGCCGGTATCGAAGGCGTTCGCAATATCACCTCGCAAAGTCAGGATGGCACATCGCGCATTACAGTGCAGTTCAACGTCGAGCGTGATATTGACGCCGCGGCCAACGATATCCGCGACCGTGTTTCCGGCGTCCTCGACAGCCTGCCCGACGAAGCCGATCCGCCCGATATTCAAAAAGCCGATTCCGATGATGACGTCATCATGTGGCTCAACCTGCAAGGCGAGGGGATGAGCATTATCGAGCTGACCGATTATGCCCGCCGTTATCTGGAAGACCGGTTTTCATCGCTGGACGGTGTGGCGCGCGTACAAATTGGCGGATCGCGCGATATTTCCATGCGCATCTGGATCGACCGCGTCAAACTGGCCGCGCGCGGCCTGACGGTCGAAGATATCGAAAACGCGCTGCGCAGCGAAAACGTCGAGCTTCCGGCGGGCAGCATCGAATCCCTCAACAACGACTTTACGCTGCGCGTGCGGCGCGGCTATAGCACAGCCGATGATTTTAGCGCACTGGTGCTGGGGCGCGGTTCTGCGTCCGAGGGCGGATATCTCGTCCGTCTCGGCGATGTCGCGCGGGTAGAAGTCGGCGCTTCCGAAGAGCGCGGCACGCTGCGCGGCAACGGTGTGCCGATGGTGGGGCTGGGCATCATCAAACAATCCAAGGCGAATACGCTAGACGTTGCGCGCGTGGCCAAACAGGAAATGGCCACTGTCAACCAGAGCTTGCCGTCGCATATGCGTCTGGCGCAAAGCTATGACAGCAGCGTCTTTATCGAAAGCGCGGTGCGCGAAGTTTATATCACCCTCGGCATCACGGTTGTGCTGGTGGGGGCGGTTATGTTTGCGTTTCTTGGCTCGCTGCGGGTGACGATTATTCCGTTTCTGGCTGTACCGGCATCGCTGATCGGTACCTGTATCATTCTTTATGCGATGGGCTTTACGATCAACCTGCTGACGCTGCTCGCGCTGATCCTGGCCATCGGCCTTGTGGTCGATGATGCGATCATCGTGGTTGAAAACGCCTATCGCCGCGTGGAGATGGGCGAGCCGGGCGTGGTTGCGGCCTATCGCGGTACGCGGCAGGTCGGCTTTGCGGTGATTGCAACGACGATTGTCCTTGTCGCTGTCTTTTTGCCGATCACGCTGCTGGAAGGTGACGTCGGCCGCCTGTTTTCTGAATTCGCTGTGGCGATGGCGGCGGCGGTGATGCTCTCGTCCTTTGTGGCTTTGACGCTTTCGCCGATGCTCTGTTCGAAATTGCTGGTACACCGCGAAAATCCGCCGGCCTTCAACCGCATGATCGACCGCACGTTTGAATCGATGCGCAAGTCTTATCTGGGCGCGCTCGGACGGCTAATCGATCATAGCTTTGCAGGGCTTATCGTGATGATCGGCGTTTTCGGCGGCGCGGTCTGGCTGTTTACACAGATCCCGTCCGAGTTCTCCCCGCGTGAAGACCGCGGCAATTTCAACATCCTGATCCGCGGGCCGGAGGGGGCATCTTACAAATATACAATGGAACATCTGGATCAGGTCGAAAAACGCCTGATGCATTTTGTGGACGAGGGTGCGGTGCAGCGCATGCTGATGCGTGCGCCGGGCAGCTTTGGCACCACGGCATCCTATAACGACTCCCGCGGTATTTTTGTGATGTCCGACTGGAAAGACCGCAAGCCGATCTGGTTTTACATGGACGAGGCTCGGCGCCTGACCGAAGACATTCCGGGCGTACGGATTACGTCGACCGTGCGGCGGGCTTTTGGCGGCGGGGCACAAAAACCCGTGCAATTCGTGCTGGGCGGGCCGAGTTATCCGGACCTGCTGGAGTGGCGCGATATTCTGCTGGAACGCGCGCGGCAAAACCCCGGCCTTGTCGAGATTGACCACGATTATTACGAAACCAAGCCGCAGATCGGCATTTCGATTGACCGCGACCTTGCCGCCGATCTGGGCGTTTCGGTATCGGTGATTGGCCGCACGCTGGAGACCATGATGGGCACGCGCCGTGTGACCACCTTTATCGAACGCGGCCGCGAATATGACGTGATCTTGGAGAGCGAAAAATCCGGCAAAAGCAGCCCGCTTGATATCACCAACAGCTTTGTGCGTTCAACCCGCACTGGCGAGCTGGTGCCGCTCTCCAGCTTTGTGAGGCTGAATGAATTCGCGGATGCGACCACGCTCAACCGTTACAACCGCGTGCGCAGCATCACGCTGCAAGCAGGTCTGGCGGAGGGCTATGCGCTTGACGAGGCGCTTGATTACCTCGAAAACGTCGTGCGCACCGATTTGCCGGCAGGGGCGAGTTTTGACTACAAAGGCGAGTCTCTCGATCTTCGGGAATCCGGCAGTTCGATTTATATCGTCTTTGCGCTTGCGCTCTTGGTCGTCTATCTGGCGCTGGCGGGTCAGTTTGAAAGCTTTGTGCATCCTTTTATCATCATGCTGACCGTACCGATGGCGGTGACGGGCGCGCTGCTGAGTTTGTGGGCGACGGGGCAGACGTTGAATATCTATAGCCAGATCGGCCTGATTATCCTTGTCGGTCTTTCTGCCAAGAACGGTATTTTGATCGTCGAGTTTATCAACCAGCTTCGTGACGAAGGCGTGGCCTTCCGCGACGCCATTCTGGAAGCGGCCTCCAAACGCCTGCGCCCGATCCTGATGACCACTTCGACGACCATTATGGGGGCAGTGCCCTTGGTGCTGGCGGCGGGGGCAGGGGCGGAAAGCCGCTTTGTCATCGGCGTCGTCATTATCGGCGGGCTGAGCCTGTCGATCCTGCTGACCATTTTCGTGGTGCCGATGATGTACCGCGTGCTGGCAAAAGGCACCGGATCGCCCAATACGGTCAGCCAGAACCTCGAAAAACTGCTGCAAGAGCATGCGCACCGCACCTGACACCGAATTATTAATAAAAAATTAACGCTCAAGCAGGTACACTGAAAGATAGAGCAGTAAGCTCTTGCTTGTAACGGGGTTCCAGAATGGCAACCACACCACCGAAACTGAGTTCAGCGACCACAAGTTTTGCTTCGGCCTACAAATACAAGGTCGCGGGCAAGACCGATTTGCTTTTTATGCAGATCGGCTCCCTGTTTGCTGACGATAAGCTGAAATTTTCCCTGTTCAAATCCAAGCGCTACAACGAAACCGTGGCGCAGGCGAATATTGCCGCCAACCCCAATCTTTCCGACAGCGAAAAGAAAATCGCCGGTGCAGACCGCAAAACACTTTTCCTGACCGATGCAACGCGCGCGCTGAAGCAGAATATCGATAGTAAAACCAGCCCGCGCAAGATCGCCAATGCGATCAACCAGATCGTCAAAGAACTACAATTGTCTGTCAGAAGCTATATCGAAGCGCGCGGCGGCAGCACCTCTGCTGTTTCCGGCGGCGAAGATGGCGGCGTGACGGTGGATATTTCCAGCGAAGGTGCCGCGGCATCCGGCGGATACGATGCCGCGCAAGATCAGGCATTTCTCAACCGCGTCGAGTTGATGGTGAGCAGTCTCAAAAAACTGCTGCTCGCACAAAAAGGCCCGCTGCGCACGATGGGCAAGTATTTCGATCTCAACTATTATCAGGCCGACCGCCGCCTCGGCGAAATCACGCAGGCCATCAACAATTTCACCGCACCGCCCGCGCCGGTCGCCGAAGGAGATGCCACAGGCGAAATCCCCGCCGCACCAGAATCCGCCGACACCCCGCCGCCGCCCCAACAAGACGAACAGCCGCAGGGGCTTGATATTACGGTTTGATTTTTTTTGGGGAGATTTAATTCTGACGAGATGTGGGAGGTTAATACCCACATTTTCGAGGATATATTATCGGAGGTATAGCTTCCAAACGAAGCTTAAATAGCGCTCTTTTGCTTGCCGGATCTCCTATATTTTATTAAAGGTCAGGGCAAATTTTGTGTCGTGTTTTTGAGCCTGATAAATTTCTACATGAGAATAGCGGCTACGGGCGAGTTCAATAATCTCGTTTCGGGTTTCTTCTTTCATTCGACAGCCAAGGTAAATAGCTCCTAACTCACGTTCAAAAAAAGGTATTGCCTCCCAAAGGGTTGCTTTATTCCTTGCTGTCGACACAACACGCCATTCTTTCTCATATTCCCAATGAGTGCTTTTGGTTAAAGTCAGGCGATGAAGAACTTTCTCATGCGAAACTGAAGAAAGAAGATCGTTTGCCGTGAAGCGGGGAATATCCTCTGTATAAACTACTTTTTGCGCG
The DNA here is from genome assembly GCA_030682495.1 of Alphaproteobacteria bacterium. Classification (GTDB taxonomy): domain Bacteria; phylum Pseudomonadota; class Alphaproteobacteria; order Micavibrionales; family UBA2020; genus UBA2020. Next base: position 24,309 of record JAUXOC010000085.1, read on the forward strand.
GTGCGTAAGAATGAGTTGTTTGTCGGAGATAAAAGTTTGATTACGGCGCCTTCGTGATTCTCAGAGTAGTGCGCCCACATTAACAAGTTGTCATGAGTTTCGCTTACGCAAATGATAGAGGTATCTGATAAAATTTTCTTTACAGCATCATTAATCTTAGGAAAGCCCTCGATAGCTCTTCTTACGGACTCCGTAGCCCCTTCTTTCAAGTATGCAATCTGATCATCATTGAGTCGAACTCGGTTTGTTTTAAAAATTTGTCTGAGCGTTTCAATGATTGAGCTCATAGAGTTGCTTTGATAACCCTCAACTGGGCTGTCACTGGTAAGTTGAGCCATGAAAGCGTTATGGGTTTCTTCGGCCATCAAGTCTTTATCTTCAATAGGAAGAAAGTCCAACTGGTTATCAAATGGGTCATTGAAAAGTGACGGATGAGACCACTTTAACGAACCGCCTTTAAGAACATGTTTTAGAGACGAAAGAGAAAGATATTTGAAAAAATGTTCTTTATTATTCGGAGTGAGCATGAGTTACCTACATACGAAGTCTAATTGGCCTTATACGAGATCAATCTTTAGTTTCATTTTTAATCTCAGTTCCGTTTGTGATCTTTTTGTCGAGGATAGATATACCGCACCTCGGCGTTTCAGCTCGGATGCAAAAGTAATATCATTAGTTTATTAATTTTATTGAGATTGGTAGCGAGGGAGGGATTTGAACCCCCGACCAAAGGAT
>JAUXOC010000086.1 GCA_030682495.1 Alphaproteobacteria bacterium
GCTCGCTTCATTCGAAGGCATCTCCACAAATATTCTTTCGGACCGCTTGAAGCGCCTTATGGAGGAGCAACTGATTGATTGCATCGACCATCCCCATGCCAAAACAAGAAAGCTGTATTTTCTGACGCCTGTCGGCAAAAACCTCACCCACTCCATGATAGAGATTGCTAAATGGGCAAAAAATAATCTGAGTACTGTCGAGCTTCCCCCTGACATTGCAAGTCAGCTTGATAACGATCCCGAAGGAATGATCCGGGCTGCGTTGTCAAAGCTTGAGGATTGGGAACGAGAGTTCCTGTCGAAACGCTAGGCGCGCGTTACCTATGTTATCCGCAAAGTCGACGTGCTTTAGCACGATATCCCAATTGACTTTGTAAGGTTGGGGCAAGATTTTGGAGGGTAAATTTGTCTATTCCCTTGATTTCAGATTCAGAGAGATAAGATGCGCTGTCCGTGCTGGCAGCGCTTTTGGTTATTTTTCTGAAAGCTTGCGTTAAATCCGTCCTGGCAATTCTCTTCGGAGCATCGAATGCGGCATAGTCATTGTCGTATGAAGATTTAAAAAAATCTGATGTTTGCGCGAAATCAAAGGCGTCCTTACGGGCCGTAGGAGAAAACGGATTGTCTCCGTGTTTTTTGAAAAAACTTTGTATATAATCTCGTTTCTCTACGTTAGTGGGATGCTGAGCATTATAGGGGGACAAAAGGCCCTCCTCTATACCCTCGATGGCGCCGATCTTTTTTAGGGCTGCAAGCATCGCCAACTCAAATGAAAATGCATCAGCTTCCGCCCCACGCATTAATACCAGCACTTTGAAGAATTTTGAAGCTGCAGTATCTTCCATTGCCCTCATAATCGGTAGCTGAGAAGATTGACATAATACATAGAGGCTGGTAATATTCTTGCCATTCATATAAAGGGCAAGGATTCCTCATGACCATATCGATGATCGCCGCCCAAGCGGAATGGCAGACCTACGAAACAAGCTTTACCGTGCAGCGCGCGACGTTTCTGGAGATTCGCGCACCGCTCGCGGCAAATGTCGCCGCTTTTCATGCCGAAGAGCCCGCAGGCTTTCTCCGCAAGCTGAGCCGCGCCTTTACCAAGGCCACAAAAATCGCGCCGATGGAGCGCAAGATCGGCAAAATCGACGGGTTTATTCAGGACGAAGAACAATCGCTGCGCAACCGCGCGCGCAATATCTACAAAAATCTGGGCGAAGCGGCACTGGCCGCAAACGGCAGCGCCACTGATAAAGATCGCTACGCCGCGCTGACCGATATCGACAAACTGGTCCATGATGCGCGCGGCAAGGTCGCCGTGGCCATCCGCGAAGCGGAAGAGGCCAGCACGCTGGAAATGGTCGATATGCTCGGCAACAACAAAGGCCTCAGCCTGTGGTCCTATCTTGAAACGGACGAGGCGAAAAACGCCATCCGCGCGGCGGGCGACAGCATTTCGGCGCTCAATACCAAATTGCGCGATACGCAAAAGCAGGATACCGCGCTGGTCAAAGACCTTGGCTTTACCAATACGCTTGATCTGTTCCTTGATATGGCGGGCGGGTTTGCGGGGGCTTTTACCAGCTATCTGAATATGCAGAAACTCGACGAAGCGGTCGATAAGATGAAAAGCATCCAGAAAACCCTCGGCAAAATGGCGGGGGAAACCGGCGCGGGGCTGCGCACACTGCAAACGGCAGCGATCAAAGGCGAAGCCGCGCAGAATGCCGCACTCGGCACACTGGTTGAAAAAATGACGCCCTATCTGCCCGAAGACACCGCCGCCGTCCTGCGCGGCCAGCGTCCGGCGATGCGGCTGGAAGGGTTTTAATTCCGCCGCATGCGGCGCCAAAAAAAGACGGCCTGTATAAAAATACAGGCCGTTTGAATTTGGAGAAAAATCACACACACCCGACATACCAGAGCGAAAACAGCGTAAATCCGTTTGTCCGATAGATCTGATGACTTCAATCTACCAAGGAATAGTAAACGGGTGGTTAACGCGTGATACTTTCCTGCTTATCCGCTTTGCCCGTGGCAATATTTGTACTTTTTACCCGATCCGCAGGGGCAAGGGGCGTTACGCGGAGTTTTGCTCCATGTCGCGGGGTCGTTCTGGTTGAACTCCGGCGCTTCATAGGGTTTGGGTTCGGTGTCTTGCACTTCCGGCATTTCGGCGCCGCGTGACAGAATAGTGTGCTGCGGCATCTTGGGCTTGGGCACGCTCAGGTGCTGCGCCTGATTCTGCGCCTGCGTATCGGCATGCAATTCGACCAGACAGACGGTGCTGGTGACTTTTTCGCGCAGGCGGATCAGCATGCCCTCGAACAGGGCGAAGGATTCGTATTTATATTCGTTCAGCGGGTCTTTCTGGCCGATGGCGCGCAGGTAAATACCCTGACGCAGATGTTCGAGATCGAGCAGGTGTTCTTTCCACGTCTGATCCAGCAGTTGCAGCAGAATGCCCTTTTCGAAATTGCGGACTTTTTCCGGCTCGTAGAATGTCTTTTTCTCGGCAAGGCGGCTGTCGATTTCGTGGCGCAGGCGGGTTTCGACCGCTTCGGCGTCGATGCCTTCTTCTTTTGCCCATTCGTCAACCGGCAGGCTGAGGCCGAGCAGGCGCTGCGTATCGGTCTTCAGCAGCTGCATATCCCACTGTTCGGGGAAGGCGCCCTGCGGGATCGCCGCCGTCACCATGGCAGAGATGACATCGCCGCGCATGTCTTCGATCACGTCGGACACATCGGCGGCATTCATGACTTCGCGGCGCTGTTCATAGATGACGCGGCGCTGGTCGTTCATCACGTTGTCGAATTTCAGGATGTTTTTGCGGTATTCGAAATGCTGTCCTTCGACTTTTTTCTGCGCGCGTTCGATGGCGGCATTGATCCACGGGTGGATGATCGGCTGGCCGGGCTTCAGCCCCATGCGCTGCAAAAACGTATCCATTTTCTCGGAGCCGAAAATGCGCATCAGATCATCTTCGAGCGAGATATAGAATTTCGATGCCCCCGGGTCACCCTGACGGCCGGAGCGGCCGCGCAGCTGGTTGTCGATGCGGCGCGATTCATGCCGTTCGGAGCCGACGACGTAAAGACCGCCCGCCTGTTTGACCGCTTCGGCGGCTTCGGCGACTTCGGCGCGGATTTGTGCTTCCATTCTTGCGCGTGTCAGCTCGTCTGCATCGGCGGGGATTTCATCGGCGATGCGCACATCGACGTTGCCGCCCAGTTTAATGTCGGTCCCGCGGCCTGCCATGTTGGTGGCGATGGTGATGGCGCCCGGTTTGCCGGCCTGAGAAATGATCTGCGCTTCCTGTTCGTGATAGCGCGCGTTCAGCACGTTATGCGGGATTTTTTCGCGCTTGAGCAGCTTGGCGAGTTTTTCCGATTTGTCGATGGAGGTCGTGCCGACCAGCACGGGCTGGCCGCGTTCGTGGCAGTCTTGCGCCAGCTGGATGATCGCCGCGTATTTTTCTTCGGCGGTGCGGTAAATTTCGTCGTGCTGGTCATAGCGGATTTGCGGCAGGTTGGTCGGCAGCTCGATGACGCGGAGGTTATAGATCGCCTCGAACTCGTCTTTTTCCGTCATGGCCGTACCGGTCATGCCGGCCAGTTTCGGGTACATGCGGAAATAGTTCTGGAAGGTGATCGAAGCCAGCACCTGGTTTTCGTGCTGGATCTTGACGCCTTCTTTCGCTTCAAGCGCCTGATGCAGACCCTCGGAATAGCGGCGGCCTTCCATCATCCGGCCGGTAAACTCGTCAATAATAATAACGGAATCGTCTTTGACGATGTAATCAACGTCGCGGCTATAATTTTTATGCGCGCGCAAAGCCTGATTGACGTGATGCACCAGCGAGATATTGGCGGCATCATAAAGCCCGCCCTCGGTCAAAAGGCCGCCTTCTCTGAGAATTTCTTCGATATGCTCGTTGCCGATGTCGGTCAGCACAACGCTTTTGTGTTTTTCGTCCAGTTCAAAATCCTGCGGCTCCAGCTTGGGGATCAGCGCGTTGACGCTGCGGTACAGCTCGGCGCTGTCCTGCGCCTGACCGGAAATAATCAGCGGAGTACGGGCTTCGTCGATCAGAATACTGTCAACCTCGTCCACGATGGCGAAATTGAACGGGCGCTGCACCATGTCTTCAAGACGGAATTTCATGTTGTCGCGCAGATAGTCAAAGCCGAATTCGTTGTTGGTGCCATAGGTGACGTCAGAGCCATAGGCACTCTGGCGTTCTTCGTCGCTGAGGTTCGCCACGATAACACCGAGCGACAGGCCCAGCGATGTATAAATCGGCGACATCCATTCGGCATCGCGCTGGGCGAGGTAGTCGTTCACGGTCACGACATGCACGCCCTTGCCTTCGAGGGCGTTCAGATAAACGGGCAGGGTGGCGACAAGGGTCTTACCTTCGCCGGTACGCATTTCAGGGATATATCCTTCGTGCAGCGCCATGCCGCCCATCAGCTGCACGTCAAAAGGCCGCAGGCCGAGGCGGCGGCGCGAGGCTTCGCGCGCGGTGGCGAAGGCTTCGGGGAGGATCTGGTCCAGCGTTTCGCCGCCTTGCAGGCGGGTGCGGAATTTGGCGGTCTGCGCGGCCAACTCGGTGTCGCTCAGGGCTTGCATGGCCGGCTCGAGCGCGTTGATCTGCTCGACGCGGCGGCGGTAGGTTTTCAAAACGCGCTCGGAATGGGTGCCGAACATGGTACGTGCAAGTGCCGCGAACATATTTACTGTGTCCTTTGTTGATTATCACATGACATATAAAGGATATTGCCGCCAAGTCAACGTTGCAGCCCCACCGAAAGTGCCCCTGAATCAGCTTGCCAAGGTATAAAAATCAGCATTATATGGCGCTCAGTCCCGCTTCCGCTTTTTCAGGAGAATATGGAATGTCTTTGCGCTTTCGCATCCCCGTTGCTGCCACGGCCGCTTTGTTTTCGGCTGCTGTTCTGTTTGCTGCCCCGCTGCCGGTTTTCGCACAGGAAGACGGCGTTGCCGCAATCGTCAATGGCGACAAAATTCTGGAAAAAGATCTGCTGAAGGCCATCGATACCCTCGGCATCAAAGGCAAAGACGCCGAACAGGTCAAGCCGGAGGTGCTGGAGCAGATCATCAACGAAAAACTGATCGAAGATGACGTCATCAAGGCAAAAATTGTCGAGAGCGAAGAATACAAAAAACGCATGGCTGTGCTCGAAGTGCAGATGCAGCGTCAGATTTATCTGGAAGAGAAAATCAAAGACAAAATCACCGACCGTCTTGTCAAAGCCGAATACGACAAATTCGTGAAACAGAACAAAGGCAAGGCCGAGATCCGCGCGCGCCATATTCTGGTGCCGAGCGAGGCGGAAGCCCTGCAGGTTATCAAAGACCTCGATGGCAAGGCTGATTTTGCCGAACTGGCCAAACGCCGTTCGTCCGATCCTTCCGCACAGCGCGGCGGTGATCTTGGCTATTTCCTGCGCGAAGAAATGGTACCGGAATTCAGCAAGGAAGCTTTCAGCCTCAAAGTCGGCAGCCACAGCAAAAAGCCGGTCAAAACCCAGTTCGGTTTCCACGTCATCAAAGTCGAAGACAAGCGCGACCGCGCCGTGCCGCCGCTGGAACAGGTGGCCGAGCCGATCCGTCAGAAACTCGGCAACGAGGCGCTGAAAGCGCTGCTGGAAGACCTGCGTAAAAAAGCGGATGTCAAAATCCTGCTGAGCGGTACTGCAGAGCCCGCGAAGAAGAAATAACGACCCAAGCCGCCGGTGCCACAGGGTATCGGCGGTTTTTTTTGTTTGTTTTTAATACGATAGGTGTTTATTGACGCCGCGCCTGCAAAGGGGTATCAAGGTATTATGAGTATTTTACGCACATTCAACAAAGGCGGTCATCGTCCCCGCGAGATCGTCCTCGACGTTGAAACAACCGGGCTTTTCACCCACGAAGGACATCGTTTGGTGGAAATCGCGGCTGTTGAAATGGTTGGCCACCGTCCGACCGGCCGCGAATTTTACGCGCTGATCAATCCGCAGCGCGATATCCCCGCAGAAGTCAGCAAAATCCACGGCATCACCGATGAGCGCGTCAAAGACAAGCCGCCCTTCGCCGCTGTGGCGGCCGAGCTGCGCCAGTTTATCGGCGACGCCCCCGTTGTCATCACCTGCCGCACCAAAGACGGCTATACGCTCGACATGGCTTTCCTGAACAAGGAGCTGGCCGAAGCAGGGCAGCGTCCCGTGTCCGAAGAGCAATGGCTCAACGTGCGCCGCTGGTCGGAAACGATGTTCGGGGAAAAGGCGGCGACGCTCGACAAGGTGCTTGACCGCTATGCCGTCAGCCGCAAGGAGCGCGATGACAACGGCCATAGTGCCATTCTGGATGCACGTTTGTTGGCCGATGTTTATCCGCGCCTGCTTAAAGATTACATGAAGTTTGTGACAGGTGCGGGCAATGTGTCCGCCGCACCGGCGCAGAATAATAATACCACCGTGCAACCGCAGAAAAACGGCACAAGCCCTTCCTCTCCCAACAAATGAGCTGCCAGGACGCCATAGATCGCCCCGCGCCACCGCCGCCGGAGAAGATCGTGCATGTCGTGGCCGTGGCGCTGGTTGACCGTGACGGGCGCGTACTGCTCGCGCAGCGGCCCGAGGGCAAAAAACTGGCGGGTCTCTGGGAATTTCCGGGCGGCAAAATCGAAGCGGGCGAAACCCCCGAGGCCGCCTTGGTGCGGGAGCTGAAAGAAGAGCTGGGCATCGATACTGCCGAGGGCTGCCTTGCGCCGCTGACCTTTGTGTCGCACCGTTATGACGATTTTTACCTGTTTATGCCGCTCTATGTCTGCCGCGTCTGGCGCGGGAATGTGACCGCGCATGAACATCAAAGCCTTGCATGGGTTTATCCAAAAGACTTCAACCAATACCCGATGCCGCCGGCGGATATTCCGCTCATTCCCGCTCTTCGTGATTTGCTTTAAACATGTATACAAAAGCAATTGATCTTAAAGAATTCTATGACGGTTTGCAGGGCCGTGTCGTGCAGCGCCTGCTGCGCCAGCATCTGCGCCGTTTCTGGGGCGATGTGAAGGGGCAGCGCGTGCTGGGCTATGGCTATGCAACCCCCTATCTGAAACCGCTGATGCCGGAGGCGGAGCGCGTCGTCGCCCTGATGCCGCAGCAGCAGGGGGCGATCTACTGGCCGCCCGAAGACCGCGCGCTGGTCAGCCTCTGCGATGAAGCCGAACTGCCGATCGAGACCAGCTCCATCGACCGCATGCTCGTCATCCATGGTCTGCAAAGTGTCGAAAGCTTGGATTCCATATTGCGCGAGGCCTGGCGCGTGCTGACAGGGCAGGGGACGCTCTTGCTGGTCGTGCCGAACCGCACCGGCATCTGGGCGCGGTTCGACCATACGCCCTTTGGCCACGGCGCGCCCTATTCGATGGGGCAGATCCGCGGCATCCTTAAAGATTATATGTTTATTCCGGAGCGGGCGGAGCGGGCACTTTTTGTCCCGCCGTCCTCGTCCCGCCTCATCCTCTCGACCGCGCCGGTCTGGGAAAAACTCGGCAGCCGCTTCTTCAACGCCTTCGGCGGGGTCAATATCATCGAAGCCGGCAAGCAGGTCTATGCCGGCACACCGCTCTCCGTCACCTCCGGCGCCCGCAT
>JAUXOC010000087.1 GCA_030682495.1 Alphaproteobacteria bacterium
CGACCTGAAAGTCTTGCTGCCGCCCATTGGCGGGCATACGCTGTATTTCTTTGGCGATGTTTCCACCATCGGTAATCCGAATGTGAAGCTGTCTTGCCGTTTGCACGACGAATGCAACGGGTCGGACGTTTTTGGCTCCGACATTTGCACCTGCCGTCCGTATCTGTGCCACGGTATCGAAATTTGTATTGAACAGGCGCAGCAGGGCGGCAACGGGCTGATTGTCTATAACCGCAAGGAAGGCCGTGCGCTCGGTGAAGTCACCAAGTTCCTCGTCTACAACGCGCGCAAGCGTCAGGAAGGCGGCGACCGCGCCGATAAATATTTCGAGCGCACCGAATGCGTGGCTGGTGTGCAGGATATGCGTTTCCAGCAGCTGATGCCGGATATCTTCCATTGGCTCGGCATTACCAAAATCGACCGCTTCGCGTCGATGAGCGACATGAAATACAATGCGCTGAAATCGCAGGGTATCGAAGTGGGCGAGCGCGTCGAAATCCCGCCCTATCTGATCCCCGCCGATGCATCGGTGGAAATGGAAGCGAAGAAAGCCGCCGGCTATTTTGCCGAAAAAACCGGCTCGATGGCGCAGGAAGATTTGAAAGACATTAAGGGTCGCCCGCTCGGAGAATAATCTCCGGCGCTTCCCATACAGAAAAAGGAGTTTTGAACATGTCCATGCAGGCCAAAAAGCAGGAGAGCCCCGGAATGTATCCCAATGTGCAGCTGATCGACCATCCGCTGATCCATCATAAACTGACCATCATGCGCGACAAAAACACGTCAACGCAGGATTTCCGCAACCTGATCCGCGAAATTTCAATCATCATGGGCTACGAAGTTCTGCGCGACTTGCCGCTTGAAGATGTCGAAATTGAAACGCCGCTTGAGAAAATGACCGGCAAAATGCTGGCGGGCAAGAAAATGTGCATCGTGCCGATTTTACGCGCGGGTACGGGGTTTCTGGATGGCCTGCTGCAACTGGTGCCTTCGGCGCGCGTCGGCCACATCGGCCTCTACCGTGACCCCGAAACGCTGATCCCCGTCGAATATTACATGAAGATGCCCGATGACCTGTCGAACCGTCAGGTGATTGTAGTCGATCCGATGCTGGCAACCGGCCACAGCGCCGTTGCCGCGGTCGAGCGTATCAAAGATTGCGATGCGACCGATATTAAATTCATGTGCCTGATCGCTGCGCCGGAAGGCCTCAAGACTTTCCACGAAGCGCATCCGGATGTGACGGTTTATACCGCCTCCATCGACCGCCAGCTGAACGACCACGGCTATATCCTGCCGGGCATCGGCGATGCGGGCGACCGGATTTTCGGTACGAAATAAAGGCGCTGGTTTTTACTGTCGTGCGTTTTTGAAGGCGGGGGCATTCTCCGCTTTCGCCGTTTGTGCGGGCGCGGCAGGTTCTGCGCCGGCAGGGTTGATAAGTTTAATCAACCGGTCGCAGTTTTCTTTGTCGAACCCTGCGCGGTGACCAAAGGTCGCCATCGTCCACATGCTCATTTGCTGGTTTGAATAGGCGACGTTGCTTTCTTCCCGCTCGTACATTTTTTTGACGAGAATATCCGGCGTCGGCGCAGATTTCGGCAGGGCATCGACGCCGATGCTGGCAATAACGGCGTTCAACCGCGCCGCTGCGCCGCTATGCCCTTCTTGCGCCAGAATATCACTGGCTGTTTTCAGGTCGCTGGCCGCTTTTTGTTTCAGGCCATCAATAAATGTGGCGCCGACAGCGCTGACGCCGATATCCAGCGGAAAGTCGCTTTTATACAGGCGGCTTTCGATTTCATTGTTCAGGTACATCTGCGCCGCCAGCATGGTGGCCTGCGCGGATTGCAGGGCAGGCGTATCTCCCGCCGCGCCGACATATTTGAATGTCGAGTCATTTGCCGAGATATAGCCCAGTTCGGTCTGACGGTCGGCGAAAACTTTAAATTCGATATCTCTCTGTCCGCGCTCCAGCGCATATCTTTCCTTTTGCGTCAGCGCATAACGTTCGGCATGGGACTGGAAAATTCGCTGTAAAAAGCTGTGCGGTGTTGTCTGGTCAATTTTTTCTTTTACCTTTGCTTTAAAATCTGTCGCATAGGCATATTGCTTGTCTTCGATCTGTTGTTTAAGGTCGGTGACAATCTGGTCTCTCTGTTCGGTAAAAAACGCTACTTTTTCGGTGGCGCGCAGTGTGCGCTCGGCTGCCTGCGCGATGAGCAGCGCGGTTTTTGTTTCCGCACTGACAAATTCTGCCTTTTGTGCCAGTGCGCCGGATGCTTCGGGCGGCGCGCTGCCGGTATTGAAAGACTCTGCAACGCCGGTGGCGCGCGGCGTTTCTTTGTTGAAGATATTTTCGGCGCGCTCATCGCCGATCAGGCCTGTCACAATCTCGCCAAAGCGTGCGTTGAGGAGGGCACGCGTGTCTTTAACGGCCTGTTTATCGCCAGTGGCTTCATTCGACATGGCAGGTGCCCCGTACAGATTTGAACTTAAGCAAATTCTATTCTTATTATGTTAATAAACGGTAAAGCCGCGCAAAATAGCGGCAAAAGTGCGCTTTTGTTGTATTCTATCAATATAAACCCCTCAAAGGAGATCTGCGCGATGTTGGCAAAAAGAATATTCTGGGGCGTCTTTGCGGTGCTGCTGTGGCTGACCGCGCCCGCGGTGGCATCGGCGCAAGAACAAACCGCGCGCCGCGCCGCGCCCAGCGAGAGCATCGCGCCGCTTGGCAATGCAGGGGCAACGCCGCGCGCCTGCACGATGATGTGGTGTCAGGAAGGTTATACCCTCAACCTCAATGCCTCCTCCTGGCCGCAGGGGTATTACAATTTCAAAATCATCGCCGATGAAAATGTTTATAGCTGCGAAGGCAACCTGCCGCTGCGCGAATGCGGCATGCCATCGGTTGTCTGCAACGACAAGGCGGTGCAGATCAGCGAAAGCGGCTGCGCCATGCCTGCTGACACCCACAGCTTTCATTCGGTGATGTTGACCCAGATACCGGATAATATCGTCGTCTCCGTCAGCGGCCCCACCGGCAGCTTTACGCACGAAGGCAAAGTCGAAAAAAGATGCGGCTATCCCAACGGCGAAGGCTGCGATCCGCGCCCCTGCTGCTCGGCAAATGAAAACGTGCAGATCAACTGGTAGTTTGGCGCGATAAAAAAGCCACTGCGTCTGCAGTAAGAGGTATTTCTTTCAGAGAAAGAGCCTGAAGGAGAGGCGCCTTGAGAAGGATCAGGCTGCGCTTGTGTGCGTACTCTCTGGAATAGCTTTTAGAGTCATATCGACCATGCCGCGCAGGGTATCGGGCGCGACGCCGCCGTTGACTTGAACAACCATGCCATACATGACAGTGGAGACAAGGCAGGCGAGGTCGGCTGCGCTGGTGCCTGTGGGCAAGTCTCCTTCGGCCAGTGCACGCTCGAATCTTTGGCGGAGCATCCATTCTATGCGGGCGCGGCGTGCGGCGAGATCCTGCCGTACGCTTTCGGCGTCATCACCGCAGACAAGCGCGCCTTGCACGTTGAGACATCCTTTGGCACCTTTGCATTTATTGTTGTCAATCACGCCCGTGAGCAGCCGCCTGACCACTGCGTGTGCCGTAGGTGCGGCGAGAACCTCTTCCAGATGGCGCGCCATTTTTTCATTATAGCGGTCGAGAGCTTTTTGAAAGAGCGCCTCTTTGTTGCCAAAGGCTGCATAGAGGCTGGGGCGGCTAATCCCCATGGCAGCAGTCAGGTCAGGCAGGGCAGTGCCTTCAAATCCTTTTTTCTTAAACACCTCGAGTGCTTTGTCGAGGGCGGTGTCCGTGTCGAATTCTCTTGGTCTGCCGGCGGACATGACAAGCTCCTTTTTATACCTATAAGTATATATTAAGACAACGGGATTAAAAAGTCTATATCGTATTTCACTAGAAAGAACAGGCGCTATAGTGGATAGTATGCGTATATTGTTGATATATAAGTATATATTATTGCGGGCGCGAGAATAAATACCTTTTGGTACAAATTTGTATTGACGACGACCGATTCCGCAAGTAATAATATACTTATCGGTATATAATATAGCGGTCGCGCCGCAGAAAAAACAAAAAAGGAGCCTCCTCATGTTCAGCCAAATCATCGCGCCCTTCCGCCAGAGCGCGGCAACGGTTTCCGGCGTCTCAATCGAAACACGGCGCAGCCACGGCCGCCGGCGTGATGGCGCCGCGCAGGTTGTTATCGCCGGAAAATCTTTCGCTGTGCGTGACTGGAGCGAGGCGGGCGTTCGCTTTGCCGCGCCGCAGGACGAAAGTAATATGGCCGGTATCTATTTTGAAGCGCAGCCTATGCCTGCGATGCAGCCCGGGGATGTGGTCACCGTGATGATGACGTTTCGTGTTATGGACGAAACACTGCGCATACCTGTAGAGGCGCGCATCCTGCGCCGTAGCTCTGACGGCATCGTGGCGAGATTTGTGAGCCTCTCGACGCCAGCACGCCGTCAATTCCAGCGTGTAAAGGACTTGCTAAATGCCGAAGCTTTTCTGATATCACAGCAACCTATAGCGGGCTATCGGGCCTGACAAACGTCGCATAAACGCAACAAGGGAGAAACGCGCCATGACGCCACAAACCGAAAGTTTTTACGAAGCCATGTTCCGTGCTTCGAACAATTATTCGATTCAGGATACTGAAGACGGATTGATGTCACTCTTCAATCAGGAATCGTCCGCGCGCAGGCCCTTGCCACAAAGGCATAGACGGCAGACGCACTGAATATAAAATCGTAAGACGCTTATCATCAGCTGGAGGAACGCCATGTATACTGAAACCATTTCATCTTATCCGTCAGGGGCAATCGGGGCGGCGCTGCTGCGTACCGTCTTGGGTGCTTTGCTGCTGTCGCACGGGCTGCTTAAAGTTCTTGTCTTCACCGTTGCCGGCACGGTGGCATTCTTTGGTGAGCTTGGCTTGCCACCGGTTGTCGCCTATCTGACAATTTTTGGCGAAATTGCGGGAGGGCTTGCGCTGGTATCGGGCGTGATGACGCGCCCGGCAGCGTTGCTGAGTTTGCCTATTTTGACCGGCGCTCTTTGGGCTCACAGCGGCAATGGCTGGGTTTTCAGTAATCAGGGCGGTGGATGGGAATTCCCTGCACTGCTTGCGGTGCTTGCCGTAATCGTCGCAGTGCAGGGGGCGGGAGCCTTTGCTCTCGGCTCCAAGCTGGCAGCCTCTGTGCCTGTTACACGCCTGTTACCGCGCTGGGCAATCTAATGCGGACTATTGCGGCCCGTATTTTACCGTCTTTTTGAGCCGCCCTGAAATATGGGCGGCTCTTTTTTTTATTCACCTATGCCGCCGCATGCTATGCTGTGCCGAAATTCAGCGGTATGGATGGTGATATGTTTAACCCTCTCAAGGCTCCCTATGCGTTTTTAGAGAAGTACGTTTTCAACGAGAGCTTGCCTTGGTTTTTTATGCTGGCGGGGGCGTTTATTTTTGCTACTGCGCCGATATTCTATTTAATGGTTGCGCCGCTGATTTCTGATATTCCGATTGGGGCGTCTGCTTTTAAAACCAGACCTCTTGTCAACAACCTGCTGCTGCTTGCGCACGTTGTTTTCGCTATAATGCCCCTGTGTCTTGGGCCATGGCT
>JAUXOC010000094.1 GCA_030682495.1 Alphaproteobacteria bacterium
GGCAGTGATGCGCTGGCCGATATACGCCTTGCGCAGATCGGTTTTGTCTTTCAATCACATTTCCTGCTGCCGGAATTCAGCATCATGGAAAACGTTATGCTGCCGATGCAGCGTCTGGGACGTATCAGTCCTGCCGCGATGCGCAAGCGCGCAGGTGACCTTCTTGAAAGCTTCGGCCTTGGCGCACATCTGCACAAGCTGCCCAAACAGCTTTCGGGTGGACAAAGCCAGCGCGTGGCCATCGCCCGCGCGCTGGCCAATGACCCGCCCATCCTTTTGGCAGACGAGCCGACCGGAAATCTTGATAGCGCCTCCAGCCTGAATGTGCAGGCTATTCTCAAAGACCTCGCGCACCAGCATGGCCGCGCCGTTGCCGTCGTCACGCATGATGCCGCCTTTGCTGCCACGGCTGATCGTATTATTCACATTGTGGACGGTCACATCGTCCCTACGCCCGCCGCATAAAAAAAACCGCCAGATCTCTCCGGCGGCTTTTTTTAGACGTCTTGCGCGTATCAGACAGGTTTGCCGTTCAGGCTAACCGCCATCTCGATATTGCCGCGCGTCGCTTTGGAATAGGGGCAAAAATCATGTGTGGCACGCACCAGATCCGCCGCCACATTCTCGTCGACGCCTGTCAGCGCCACATTGATCGCACCGCTGAGGTGAAAACCGGTTTCGGTTTTATGCAGGTGGATATCGACTTGAACGGTGGGTACTTCGGGCAGGGTGATCTGCTTTTGACCGGCGATAAAGGCCAGCGCGCCGCCAAAACAGGCGCCATAGCCGCAGGCGAAAAGCTGCTCCGGATTCGTCCCCGGGCCGTTGCTGCCGGGGGGGGACAGGTCGAACGCGACCTTTTTGTCATCGGTTTCGGTATGGCCGCCACGGCCACCTTTGGCCGCCGCATGGGCGCTGTAAATAATTGTCATGAGATGAACCCTCTGTTTGTGGGAGTGAAGCGGTACTCTTTGTAGCATGCGCGGGGGATTCTTCAAAATTGGCATGCGAGCCGTTATTCCGGCCAGCCTCGCTTGGCGGCGTCACAGAACGAAATCCTTTTTTATCAAATATTTAAATCAGCGTTTCCGGACGCGCCGCGCGTTTAACTAAAAATTTCATAATAAATGATAAAATTTGAGGAACTGCCACGAGATTTGGCGCGTATGCATTCACGAAGCCCAGTAATCGAACGGTTTTCACTATTAACACACAAACAGGAGTTATTGATCATGACTACACGCGAACTGATGAGCGCTGCCACTGTCCTCATGCTGCTGGCAGGTACGCCGGTTCTGGCGATGGCTGAAGAAGCCGCGCCCGCCGCTGAAGCGACCACGGAAGCGCCTGCTGAAGATGCAGCCACCACCGATGCTGCCGCTGACGAAGGTGATGCTGATGAAGCCACCGAAGAAGCTCCGGCTGCTGAATAATCGCCTATCCGTCGGCTTTATTTTAAGCCGACGCCTAAGACGCCCGACCGCAAGGTTGGGCGTTTTTTGTTTTTTATCAAACATATAGTTCTTTTTTGCCCTTTTCGCGCCTGAAACAGATTTCGCTTGATTTATACTCTATTAGAGTATAAATATCTTCTTATAGAGTATATTTCTACTCAAAAAGAAGATAATCGGCTCTGTCGCCGAAACGAATGAGGTTTACATGCGCGCCCTTTTGAAAAATACCACCGGCATCGCCGTTGATGCCATCACCCCGCCCGCTGTCACAAAGGACAACGACGTCATCATCGACGTTGCGCTGGCCGGACTTTGCCGCACCGACGTTTTTGTCGCCGAAGGCCGAATCGCCGGCAAGACGCCGCAACTGGTGCTGGGGCATGAATTTTCCGGCATCGTCATTGCCGCGGGCGATAACGCAAATATCAAAACCGGCCAGCGCGTCACGGCCATGCCTGTCCTGCCTTGCGGCCATTGCGCCCTGTGTGCGGCAGGCCGCGGCATCAGCTGCCAGCACACCACCATGCTGGGCATCGAACACGACGGCGCCTTTGCCGAACAGGTCAAACTGCCCGCCAGCGCCGTATACGCGATACCCGACAATCTGTCCTTTCGCCATGCCGCCTATAGCGAACCTGTCGCGGCCGCCCTGTCGGTGTTGAAATCCGGTATCCGGCCGGATGAGAAGGGCGTCATCTATGGCAAGAACCGTTTTGGCCAGCTGATTGAACGTATCCTGCGCGCCTATGGCTTTAACGAAGTCACGGTTTTCGACCCCGCTGCGGACGGCGCGCTGCCCGAAGGTGTTTATGATTTTGCCATCGAAACACTGGCCACCACCGAGACGCTGCGCGATCTGATGCGCATGGTGCGCGTGGCAGGCCGCATCGTTCTCAAAAGCCGCAAACACGAACCTGTAGGGATTGTACTGGCCGAAGCAGTGCGACGCGAGATCACACTCAGCGCCGTCAATTACGGCGATTTCCGCGAATCCATCGACCTCATGGCCTCTGGCCGTATCATCGTTGATGATCTTTTGGGCGAAGAATACCGGCTGGACGATTACGCGGATGTCTTCGAGCGCTCCAAAACCCACGAAGTCCGCAAGGTCTTTTTCAACCCGCGTAAATAACAAATCCAAACCGGAGACAGGCCATGTGCGGCATCATCGGCATCTATAACAGTGCAAAACCCGTCAACAAAGATAACCTGCGCGGCGCAGGTGATACGCTTGCCCACCGCGGGCCGGATGGCGAGGGTTTTTATATTGCCGAAGACCGCCGCAGCGCGCTGGCACACCGCCGCCTGTCGATCATCGATCTGGCAACAGGCGGCCAGCCGCTGAAAAATGAAACCGGTGATATTTATGCCGTCGTCAATGGTGAATTTTACGGGCATGATATTCTGCGCCGTGAGCTACAAGCGCGCGGACATACTTTCGCAACGCTGTCGGACAGCGAAATTCTGATCCATCTTTACGAAGAATACGGCGTGGATTGTCTGGAACATCTGCGCGGTGAGTTTGCCTTTATTCTGCATGACCGCTGTAAAAATCTGATCTTCGCCGCGCGCGACCGCTTCGGCATCAAGCCGCTTTGCTATACGCAATTGCCGGACGGCACCTTGATGCTGGCATCCGAAGCCAAGGCACTTTTCGCGCTGGGCGCACCTGCGCGCTGGGATATGGAATCGTTCCATACCGCGGCAAGTCTGCAATATACCCTGCCCGGCCGCACCTTGTTTGACGGCATCCGCCAGATGAAGCCCGGCGAAATGATGCTTGCGCGCGGCAAAACCATCGAGACGCGTATCTACTGGGAAATGGATTTTTTGCCCGAAGAGCAAACAGACCAAGATGAAACCGCCGCCACCGAGATGATCGAAGCCGCGCTCAAAGATGCTCTGCGCGAAAGACTTTGCGCCGATGTGCCGGTCTGCTTCCATCTGAGCGGCGGGCTCGATTCGAGCGGGCTTCTGGGGCTGGCCACCGCCATGACCGGACAGACGCAGGATGCTTTTACCGTCCGCTTTGGCCACGACGGCTATGACGAATATCCGGTTGCCGCCGAAACCGCCGTCGCACAAGGCGCGCGGCTGCATGTGGTTGACGTTACGCAGGATGATCTGGTCAGCCATTTACCGGATGCGGTCTATCACGGCGAAGGGCTTGCCATCAACGGCCACCTTGCCGGTAAATACCTTTTGAACCGCGCCATTCGCGCGGACGGGTTCAAGGTCGCGCTATCCGGCGAAGGATCGGATGAAATTTTTGCAGGCTACCCGCATTTGCGTCAGGACCTTTGGGCAATGGATGCCGCAAATGACGCCACGCTGGCCGAAAAACAAGCTGCGCTGCTGACCGCCAACGGCGCATCGGCCGGTGTGCAGATCGCGCTTGGTGCGGGGCTGTCTACGCAGGGCGCGGCGGATGCGCTGGGGTATGTCCCCGCTTTTCTGGCTGCCAAGGCCACACTCGGCAAACGCGTGCATGCGCTGCTCGCTCCCGCTTTTCGGGCGCGCTTTGCCGACGTCGATGCCTATGCCGCCTTGATGCAAGAAACGCAGGCAGCGCAAATGACGGCGGGACGTCACAACGTCAACCGCTCGGCGTT
>JAUXOC010000098.1 GCA_030682495.1 Alphaproteobacteria bacterium
GGGGGGTAGTATTTATGCCAAAAAATGATGCGCGCCTTCTTTTTGATAAGGCAGACGAAGAATGGGATGCGGGTAACACCAAGAAGGCAGTCAAGTTATTTTCAATGGCTGCTGAGCAAGGGGATTTATCTGCTTTAGTTAGATTGGGCTTCGCTTATGATCTTGGCCTTGGCGTATCGAAAAATAAGACAAAAGCACTTCAACTTTATAAACGAGCAGCTAGGCATGGCGATGAATTCGCTATGTCGAATATTGGAACTGTTTATAGAGATATGGGCAATTTCACACGCGCACGGTTTTGGTTCCTAAAGGCCTTTAAAAGCGGCGATGGGGATGCTGCTCTTGAATTAGCAAAGTTGTATCTAAAGAGAAAAGCTAGAGGTGATATTACACGCGCTTCTAAATATTTAAACTTGGCGATTAGTGCCAGATTCATTACAGAAGCTTCAGTTGAAGAAGCCGAGCTTTTATTAAAGCGGTTGAAGCAACAGACGACTCGCGCGAGAGTAGGGCACAAGGCATAGATTTGCTGCACCGCACCCCCATTATTTGACGTATTCATGTAATTCCCGCTATAATAGGGCTCTGGGGAACCGGGGGTATGATGCATGGCAACAAACGGAAACGACAAGCCGCTTTCGCCAGCTTTCAACGACATCAATGCGGATGCGCAGCCTGACCTGATGAGCGCGGCGGAATATGCCGCCGCATACCGCGTGATGGCGCGTGATTATCTTGACCGCAAAACCTCGCAGCAAAATCCGACGCTCCTTTATGTGACCGGCTTGCCCGGCGCAGGTAAAAGTACGTTTGTGGAGGCGGCCAAAGCCAAAAAGCCCGCGTTGCAAGACGCCGTGCATATCAATTTTGACGATCTGCGCGTCTATCACCCGCGCTATGCGGAGCATGTGAAGCAAGACCCCATTAACGCCGCCGCCCGCATCGACAAAGCCGTCGAGGGGCTGATCGGCTGGCTGGGCGAAGAAGCCGCCAAACGCAAGCTGGATGTTATCCTTGACGATGCCGCTATGGGGCAGGAAATGACGCGGATGATCCTGTCGCCGTTCCATGGCGGCGGTTATGATATCAGTGCCGTGGTGGTGGCCGTACCGTCTATCGTGGCGCGGCAGTCGGTGCATTTGCGCTTTGAAGAAAATTTCGCCGCTGCAAAGCAGGGGCAGGATGTTCTCCCGCGCTGGGTCAACAAGGATGAACAGGATTTCGCGCCCGCCGCGCTGGTCGAAACGGTGGAGACTCTGGCCGAAGACAATCTGGCGCGCCGCCTTGTCGTCGTTGACCGCCAGAACAACCTGCTTTACGCCACCAACCTGCACCCGCACCAGATCACGCCCGCCGATGTGGTCAAGCAAGAGATGCAGCGCGAACTGACGCCTGAGGAAACCACCGTCTATCAGAACAAGGCGATGATGATTTCTATCCTGATGCAGGCGCGGGAAGGCGGCATGTCACCCAACGATAATCACAATATGGCGCGCAGCGATGGCGCTGTTGCGCCGCAGCAGAAAACGCCCGGCCAGCGTAAAAAATTCTAGCGCCAAACCCTGCCGCTTATGTCAAGACCGCGCCCGATTGCTATAGGTCGGGCGTCGGTTTTTTGTTATCTTGTGGCATCTCATTTTACAGGCCATTTTACAGGCAGGAGCCCGCGCCATGAAAACCCATACCGTCAAATTCCACCCCGAAAAAGCCCTGCTGAAAAAGCAAGACCAGCTGGCGTGGAAAATCGCTGCGCTGGCCGCCGCGACCAAAGACGAAGACCTTGATGTCGATGTGATTGATATGGTGAAAAACCGCATCATCGACAACGCCGCCATCGCCATCGCCGCCGTCAACGAACATGCGGTCACGGTTGCGCGCGACAAAGCCATGGCATCCGAAGGCATCGGCCGCGCCACCATTTACGGCCTGCCCAAAACCCGCCTGTTTGGTCCGCGCGAAGCGGCTTTTGTAAACGCCGTTGCCGTGCGTTTCCGCGATCAGGATGATACCTATCTGGCTGCGGAATATTCGCACCCCGATGATAATATCTCGCCCATCCTTGCGGTGGCGCAGCAGCTGGGTATTGGTGGCAAAGACGTCATCCGCGGTATTGCTGTTGCCTACGAAGTGCATGTTGCGCTGGTCGGTACCGGTAACGGCACGGGTATCTGTCTGCACAAACACAAAGTCGATCATATGACGCATATTGCCGCGGCCTCCGCCGCTGGCCTTGGGGCGATGCTGCGTCTGCCGGTCGAGCAAATTTATCACACGGTAAACTTTGCCGTGCATAACGCCATTTCGTCGCGCCAGTCGCGCAAGGGCGATATCGGCGCGCAAAAAGAATTCGTGCCGGGCTTTAGCGCTGAAATCTCTATCGACGCACTCAACGCCGCCCTGCACGGCCTCAAAGGCCCGAACCCGGTGTACGAAGGCGAGGACAGCATCATCCGCCGCTTCCTTGACGGCAAGAACAACCCCGATTCCGAATACAAGGTCGAGCTGGCCGAGCCGGGCGACAAACTGCGCAATATCATGATGACCTATCCCAAAGAACACGCGTTTGAATACCAAGGGCAGGCGATCATCGATATGGCGCTTGAAATGGTCGCCAAACTGCCCAAGAAAATCGACGGTAAAACGGTGGACTGGACGCATATCGAAGGAATCGTTTTGGAAACCAGCCACCATACCGACCATGTGATCGGCACCGGCGCGCATGACCCGCAAAAAATTGACCCCGACAGCCCGCGCGGCACGCTTGACCATTCGATCATGTTTGCGATTGCGCGCTCCATCCAGCTCGCCCGCTGGGACGAAGACGTCTATGACATCAAGCCGGAAGAAAAAGAAGAACTGCGCTCTGCGATGCTCAAAATCCAGACCGTACAGGTGGCAGAATGGGAACGCCGCTATCACAGCACCGACCCGAAAGAGCAATCTTTTGGCGGCAAGCTGATCGTCACGCTGAAAGACGGCACAAAGATCGAGGACGAAAAAGCCTGCGCCAACGCGCATCCGCTCGGCTCCACGCCGTGGAAACGCCCGCAATATATCAAGAAACTCGAAAGCCTGACCAAAGACCTGCTGAGTGAGAAGACGCGCACGCAGTTTCTGGCGATGGTCGACAAACTTGAAACGCTCGGCGCGGATAAACTGGGTGAGCTGACGCCCGAAGTCGACAGCGCCCAACTGGCGGAGCTGACCACAACCGGCGTCTATAACGCCTGCCGCACGTCCGGCACTTGCAAAACGGAGAAATGCGCATAATGACAAAAACATCCGCAGGTCAAAAATTCCGTGATGCGATGCAGGCAGCGCTCAAAGCCGGTGCGCCGCTGCATATCGTCGGCGTTGCAGACGGCAGCGATGCGCTCGAGGCCGAACGCGCGGGCTTTGCCGCCATCTATCTTTCGGGCAGCCAGATGGCTGCATCGCGCGGCTGGGCCGATATTGGCCGGCTGGAGCTGCGCCATGTCGCCGAGAGCATCGTGCGCATCATGGACAGCGGCACCCAATTGCCGCTGCTGGTCGATATCGATACCGGATTTGATGACGTTGCGGAAACCATCCGCACCATCGAAGCGCTCGGCGTTGCGGCCGTGCATCTGGAAGATCAGGAAGACCTCAAAGCCTGCGGCCATCTGCCTGGCAAACATGTGGTGAGCAAAGACGCCGCCACCGACCGCATCGCCCGCGCCGCCGCGGCCAAGCAAGACCCTGCTTTTGTGCTGATGGCGCGCACCGATGCGCTGGCGGTCGAGGGCATGGAAAAAACACTGGCACGTATCGAATCTTATGCGGGGGCAGGGGCGGATATGATCTTCGCCGAAGCTTTCCCCGACAGTGCGACCTATGCAGATGTTAAACGCGCGGCAGGCGGCAAGCCTGTGCTGGCCAATATGACTGAATTCGGCAAGGTGGATTTGAAAACTCCCGCCGAACTGGCACAGGAAAGCGGCGGCAATATCGATATCGTGCTCAATCCTTTGTCTGTCTATCGTGGCCAGCGTGAAACCGCCGCCAAGATGTACCGCGACATCCACGGCAAAGGCAGCCAGCGCGACCTTGCGAACAGTGGCCAGCTGCAAACCCGCGAAAGCTTCCAGACGCTGATCGATTACGAAGGTCAGGTCGCCGAACGCGCCAAATTACTGGGCACGGATACGCCGCCGAAAGTATCGGCACCGCATAAAAAAAACGGCTGACAAAAATCAGACGCTGATATTGAGGTTATTTCCACGATAGGCATCAACGGAGGCGGCGACCATCTCGACGATGTTTTGCTGCGCTTCTGCGTTTTGCTTGACCATTTGCAGGCCGATGGCTTGCTGGAACATGGCTTGTTGTGCGGCGATGGCGGCGAGTTCCATGGGGAGAGTGTCCTTTCGTGAACCTTTATTATACCGCGCAAAGTCTGAACAGCGGGTTAATATTTAAATCACTGATTTAAATAGATGTTTTTACTCTTGCCTTGAGCGGGGAGAGGGCGTAATTCATTACCATCACCTCAAGAAAACGCCTGAAAAAGGATTATGCCATGTCAGAAGAAACCGCCGCCCCCGTGATCGCCAAAGGCCTCGCCGGTGTCTATTCGGATACCTCGCGCATCTCGAAGGTTTTTGACGAAACCAATACGCTGACATATTACGGCTATCCGGTGCAGGAACTGGCCGCGCATTGCCGGTTTGAAGAGGTTGCCTATCTGCTCTGGCACGGCGAGCTGCCGACAGCGGAGCAGCTGAAAAAATTCGAGCAGCAGGAACGTGCCGAGCGTGAAATTTCCGACAAGTTGCTGACCGTGCTGAAACAATTCCACAAAGATGCGCACCCGATGGATACGCTGCGCACCGCGATCAGCTTCCTCGGCGTCGAAGATCCGGAGTGGGTGGATTCCACGCCCGCCGGCAACCTCAAAAAATCCATCCGCATGCTGGCGCAGATCCCGACGATTATTGCCGCCGATTTCCGTCTGCGCAAGGGGCTGGAGCCGATTGCGCCGCGCAAAGAACTGACGATGGCGCAGAACTTCTTTTTCATGTATTTCGGCGAAGTGCCGGATGAAAAAGTCGTGCGCTGCTTTGATGCTTCGCTGACGTTCTATGCAGAACATGGCTTTAACGCCTCCACCTTCACCGCGCGCACCGTTATTTCCTCGCTCTCCGATATCTATTCGGCTGTGACGGCGGCGGTCGGCTCGCTCAAAGGCCCGCTGCACGGCGGTGCAAACGAGGCGGTAATGCACATGCTGCTTGATATCGGCACACCCGAAAACGCGCAGGCATGGATCGACGAAGCGCTGTCCGAAAAGAAAAAACTCGTCATGGGATTCGGCCACCGCGTCTATAAAAACGGTGACAGCCGCGTGCCCTATATGACGAAATATTTCCACGATATGGCCGCCATCAAAGACGGTCAGAAATGGGTCGAGATTGAAAAAATCCTCGAAAAAACCATGGTCGAGAAAAAGAATATCCACCCCAATCTCGATTACCCCGTCGGCCCTGCCTATTATCTGATGGGTTTTGACATTCCGGTCTTTACACCGATTTTTGTTATCAGCCGCATCACCGGCTGGACAGCGCATATCATGGAACAGCTGGAAAGCAACAAACTGATGCGCCCGCTCTCGGTCTATAGCGGCGTGCCGCAACGTCCTGTGGAGCCGCTGGAAAACCGCAAGGCCGCATAAACCTGTGCGGCATCACGCCCGCAGCTTTCCGCCCGTCACTGCGCAAAATCCGCGTACGCTGATCCTTGGCTCTATGCCGGGGCTAAAATCACTGGAGGCGGGAGAATATTACGCGCATCCGCAAAATGCTTTCTGGAAGATTTTATCTCATCTTTTCGATATGCCTGCGGATGATTATGCCGCGCGGCTGCGTATCATCACGCAAAATGATCTGGCGCTGTGGGATGTGCTGAAATATTGCGAGCGGGCGGGCAGCCTCGATAGCGCCATCAAAAATGACACCATCGAAACCAACGATTTCGTGGCTTTCTTGACGCAGCACAAAAACATCGGCCAAGTCTTTCTGAACGGCGGCAAGGCGGCGCAGGAATTCAAACGCCGCGTCCTGCCCGATTTACCGTCCGATATCGCGGCACGTCTGACACTAACGACGCTGCCCTCAACCAGTCCTGCGTATGCGGCGATGGGGTTTGAGGAGAAATTGAAGGCTTGGGAAAGTCTGAAAGTCTAAGCAACCTTCTCCACCGCACCACCCCGCACCAATGCGCTATAGGCCTCGCGGATTTTGCGGGTGATGGGGCCGACTTTGTATTCCACGCCATCGATTTTGCCGATGGGGGTGATTTCGGCGGCGGTGCCGGTGGCGAAGAATTCTTCGCCGGTTTTCAAATCCTCCGGCAATATCGTGCGCACATGCACTTTCAATCCCATGTCTTCTGCCATTTGAATGACCGTCTGGCGGGTGATGCCGTTGAGGAAGCAATCAGGCGTCGGGGTGTGCAGGGCGCCGTCTTTCACCATGAAGAGGTTCGCGCTCGTCAGCTCCGCCACATGGCCGCGGTAATCCAGCATCAGGGCGTCGTTGCAGCCCTCGGCCTCTGCTGCGTGTTTGGAAATCGTGCAGATCATGTAAAGCCCGCTCGCCTTCGCATGCACGGGCGCGGTGTCGGGTGCGGGGCGGCGCCATTTTGATGTCATGACACTGATGCCTTTTTCGAGCAGGTCGCCTTTGTAGTATTGCGGCCAGTCCCAAGCGGCCACGGCCAGATGCACCTTGGCCAGCGGGGCAGAGACGCCGATCTGCTGCGCGCCGCGCCAGGCGAGGGGGCGCAGGTAGCCATCGGTAATGTTATTGGCGCGCACGGCATCGATGCAGGCTTGGTTGATCTGCTCGAGTGTGTATTCAATTTTCATATCCATGGTTTTGCAACCATCCAGCAGGCGTTGGCTGTGTTCGTTCAGCTTGAAAATTTTGCCGCCATAGCAGCGAACGCCTTCAAAAATACCGCCGCCGTAATGCAGGGAATGGGTCAGAAAATGCAGCTTGCAGTCGCGCCACGGCACCAGCTTGCCGTCCATCCAGATCTGCCCGTCGCGGTCATCGTAAGGAATAAGTGCCATCTGCCGGTTTTCCTGCTGTTTACGGTGTGAAAAGGAACGGGAACATATTATCCTGATTGCCGGAAGCTCACAACCCTTAAACGGTTTTTATGTCTACTGCACCGCAAAATTCAGGCTCTGAAATACCACCCGACCAGAAGCCGCATATTCTGGTCGTTGACGATGATGAACGCCTGCGCGCGCTGTTGTCGCGGTTTTTAAGCGAGAGCGGCTTTCTGGTCAGCACCGCCACCGATGCAAAGCATGCGCGCGAGGTGCTGAAATATTTATCCTACGACCTTTTGGTGATGGATGTGATGATGCCGGGCGAAGATGGCGTGACGTTGACGCGCGGTTTGAAATCCGAAGGGCTGACAACGCCGGTGCTGCTGTTGACGGCGCTCGGTGAAACCGAACAACGCATCAACGGCTTTGAAGCCGGTGCGGATGATTACCTGCCCAAACCGTTCGAGCCGCGCGAGCTTCTTTTGCGCATCAACGCCATTCTGCGCCGCAGCGCCACCGCTGCCCCGAAACGCGGAGAGGCCTTGCCGCTGCGCTTTGGCCGCTGGCGTCTGGATATGGAGCGCGGCGAGCTGGTCGATGATACGGCAAGCGAGCGCATGCCGCTGACGTCGGTCGAACACACATTGATGCGCGCGCTGGCCAGCCGGCAAGGCGAAGTGATCGGCCGCGAAGAGCTGGCCGAAATGTGCAACATGAGCGCGAGCGAACGCACCATCGATGTGCAGGTCACGCGCCTGCGTAAAAAAGTCGAGGGAGATCCGCGTCTGCCCAAATACGTTCAAACCGTGCGCGGCAAAGGTTATGTGCTGCGTCCGGACGGCGAAGACACATGAAAAAAATTATTTCCAGAGCAGGAAAAATCGCCACGTTTCTGAAGCATCGCCTGCTGCCCAGTACGCTGTTCGGCAGATCGCTGATGATTATTGCAACGCCGATTTTGCTGATGCAGCTGATTGTGTCATTTGTCTTTTTTGACCGTCACTGGGAATCGATGAGCGGGCGTCTGGTCTATGCCATCGCCGGTGAAGTCAGCATGCTGACGTCGCAGATCATCGATGCCGGCGGCGATGCCGAGCGCGAGAAAATCATCGCGGAATCTGCCAAGAGTCTTGATATTCAGATTATGGTCGAGCCGCTGATGCCCGAGATGCTGGCGGAAAGCGCATCGCCGTTCGAGAAATTCTATTGGTTCAGCATTGGCCGCAAACTTGACAGCGCGCTTGATCGGCGCCTGATGTATGATTTCCGTGTGCACGACTATGCCGGTGATGAAAAGCGTTTTAAAATTGTCGTGCAACTTGACGATACGCGTATGGCTGTTTTTGTGTGTCCGGAGCGGCGCCTGAACAGTTCGACCACCTATATCTTTATTCTCTGGCTGATCGGCAGCGCGATTGTACTGTTTGGCATCGCGATTATCTTTATGCGCAATCAGATACGCCCGATACGGCGGTTGGCGATTGCTGCCGAAAAGCTGGGCAAGGGGCAGGACGTACCGGATTTTAAACCCGTCGGTGCCCGCGAAGTGCGTCAAGCTGCCCGCGCCTTTCTGGATATGAAAGAGAGACTGAAACGCCAGATCGAACAGCGCACCGCCATGCTGGCGGGCGTGTCACACGATTTGCGTACGCCACTGACGCGCATGAAACTGCAACTGGCCATGGCCAAAGACGACGAGATGGCCGTGCATCTGCGGCAGGATATCGGCGAGATGGAAAAGATGCTTGAAGCCTATCTCGACTTCGCCAAAGGCGAAAGCAGCGAGGCGCCTGAAATGACCGACCTCGGCAGTATCCTGAGCCGTATTATCGGTCGCGCACAAAGACAGGGCGAAAGCATTCAAGCGCAGATGGGGGACAAGCTGATGATCCGTCTGCGTCCGGTGGCGGCAGAACGTGCAATGGCGAATATCATCGGCAATGCCTGCAAATACGGTAAAACAGTTTGGGTCAATGCCTACGAACAATCGGGCGCGATTGAAATTGCTGTCGATGATGATGGTCCGGGTATTCCGGCCGAGCTGCGGGACGATGTGTTCCGCCCGTTTTTCAGGATCGAAAAATCACGCAACAAGAAAACCGGTGGCATCGGCCTCGGGCTTTCTATCGCACGTGATATCATTCATGGACATGGCGGCGAGATTTTTCTCGAAGACAGCAACCGCGGCGGTCTGCGCGTTGTGGTCAGGTGGCCGTTTTAATCTTGTTTTTGATTTTTCGAGCCTTCGCTTTTACTTTTTGAGCGGCTTTACGCGCGGGCGGAAAGTGGGCTTTGTCGATATAGCCCAGCGCCTGTTCAAACCAGCCCAGCCTTTTGTCGATGGCGGCCATGGTGGGGGACAGGTCCGGCGTTTCATCCTTGCTCCAGCGTTCGACCAGCGAAAGATAAATGAGGGAGAAAGCTGCAATCGCCAGCGGTGAAATGCGTTCTTCCGGCAGACGGGCAAGATACAGCATACGCTCCATCGTATCGTAAAGGCGCGGCGCGAAATGGCGGCTATGGCGCGGATGACGCGCGGCGAAGGCGGGCAGCGCGATCAGAGCAGGGCGAAAATCCTGCGCAAAATCAAAACGTGCCATCAGAATTTCCAAAAGATTGTCGCGCCAGCTGTCGCCCAGATAGTCTTTGACCTCGGCCTCGGTGCGATCTTCAATCTCGTCAAGCGCATCGGCCAGAATATCCCAGATGTCTGCATAGAGCGCTTCGACTTCGGTCGGTTTCACGCGCGCTTCGCGGGCGATATTCGCCAGCGTCGCGGCGGCCCAGCCGTCACGTCCGGCAACCGTCATTGCGGTCTCAGTCAGCGCGGGGCGCAGGTCGTCGCGCTTGGGGGCGGCCTTTTTTACGGGCTTTTTCTTTTTGACTTTCGGCTGGTTTCCGCGCTTGCTTTGTGCCATGATAACCCTCTGATTTTCTTTTCAAAAATACAGGAATTTTCGACATGAGTAAAGAGCCCGTTGAGATCGTCGGCATCGGTAACGCCATCGTGGATGTTCTGTCCAAATCGGACGATGCTTTTTTGCAGCAGAACAGCCTGAACAAAGGTGCCATGACGCTGATCGAAGAAGATCAGGCCGAAGCCCTGTACCAGAAAATGGGCCCCGGCACGGCGATGTCCGGCGGTTCCGCCGCCAATACGATTGCGGCTTTTGCCGCCATGGGCGGGCGTGCGGGGTATATCGGCAAAATCTCCAACGACCAGCTCGGCCATGTTTTCCGTCACGACATTTGCGCAAGCGGTGTGCGCTTTACGACCGCACCGCTGGAAGACGGGCCTTCGACTGCCCGCTGCCTGATTTTGATTACGCCGGATGCGCAGCGCACGATGTGTACCTATCTGGGCGCCTGTGTCTGGATCGCGCCGAGCGATCTTGATGAAGCCATGATTGCGGAGGCAGGCGTGACCTATCTGGAGGGATATCTTTTTGACCGTCCGCGCGCCAAGCAGACTTTCCGCCGCGCCGCCGACGTGGCGCATGCCGCAGGCAAAAAAGTCGCTCTGTCGCTGTCGGATTCTTTCTGTGTGGAGCGTCACCGCGACGAATTTCTCGATCTGGTCGAAAACCACGTCGATATCCTCTTCGCGAACGAGAGCGAAATTATGGCGCTTTATAAAACCGAAGATTTCGACCGCGCCGTCTGGCAGGTGCGCGAACATTGCGAGCTTGCCGCGCTGACGCGATCTGAAAAAGGTTCTGTCATCGTCACAAAGGATTCCGACCCGATTGTGGTGCCGGTTGTGCCTGTCGCGCATGTCGTAGATACCACCGGTGCGGGTGATATGTATGCCGCCGGTTTCCTGTTTGGCCACGCCCGCGGGATGCCTTTGGCGGAATGCGGATATCTCGGCTCTCTTGCCGCGGCGGAAGTGATTGCACATGTGGGCGCAAGACCGCAGAGTGACCTTGCCGCGCTGGTCGGCCGCCGCAAGGCGGGCTAAGTATCCCATGCGCCGGTTTTTACGTGATATGTTCCTGTCGCTCGGCTGCGCCTGCATTCTGACGATGCTGGTGCAGGAGGGCGCGCGCGCTTTTGTACCGGAACTGGCGCTGGCGGCCAAGGCGGGGCAGGCCGTGCATGCGCTTGCCATGCATGGCGAACCTAAATATCCGGCCGATTTTACCAACCTAGAATACGTCAATCCGGATGCGCCGAAAGGCGGTACGCTGCAACTGTCCAAAACGGGCACTTTCGATACGCTCAACCATCATATCATCATGGGCACAGCGGCGGAGGGGCTGGCGCAAATCAGCGACCAGCTGATGCAGCGCGTCTGGGACGAGCCGTTCACGCTATACGGACTTGTCGTGCAAAGCGCCGAGATACCCGAAGACAGGTCGTGGGTGATTTACCGCCTGCGGCCGGAAGCGCGTTTCCATGATGGCCAGCCGATGACGGCGGAAGATGTCAAATTCAGCTATGAAACATTTCTCAAACACGGGCATCCGGTGCGCCGCCGTGTCTATGGTCTTGTCAGCAAAGTCACGGTGATTGATACCCATACCATTCGTTTCGATTTCGGTGAGGGGTATGATCCCGAAACGGTCATGATTCTCTCGCTGATGCACGTCCTGCCTAAACATTACTGGCAAAAAAACGATGTGACCAAAACAACGCTGACGCCGCCGCTGGGCAGCGGCCCGTATAAAATCGCCAGTGTCGATCCGGGCCGCCGCATCGTATACGAACGGGTGAAGGATTACTGGGGCAAAGACCTTGCCGTCAATCGCGGGCAATATAATTTTGACACGATGATCTATCATTATTTCCGCGACGATGATATCGCGCTTCAGGCTTTTAAATCGGGCGAATACGACCTGCGCCGCGAGTATGACGTGGCGAAATGGAATGCCGCTTATGATTTCCGCGCGCTCGGTGACGGTCGCGTCATCAAAGAAGAAATCGCGCATGGTCGTCCCGAATGGTTGCGCGCGATGATTTTCAACACGCGGCGCAAGATGTTTCAGGATATCCGCGTACGCGAGGCGCTCGACCAGATGTTCAACCACGAATGGCTCAACAGCACCCTCTACAACGGAAAAATGACCAAGATCGACAGTGTCTTTGCGAATTCCGAACTGGCCGCGCGCGACAGACCGGTGGCCGAAGAACTGGCGGTGCTGGAATCTTTCCGTGACAAGCTGTCCCCCAAAGTTTTCGGGGATGCTTATAAATCACCCGCAGGCCATATGCGCGACCGTCAGCGCCGCGCGCTCGGCCTTCTGCGTGAAGCGGGCTGGGCATATAAAGACCAGAAACTGATCGATGCCCAAGGCCGCCCGATGCGTTTTGAAATCCTGCTCGGCAGCAAGGCGGACGAAAAAATCGCGCTTGAATTCGCCCGCACGCTGCGCCGTATCGGTATCGATGCGCATGTGCGCTCGGTTGACAGCGCGCAATTTCAGGGGCGTCTCGACAGTTTTGATTACGACATGGTTTTGTTCCGCTGGATCAATTCGCTGTCGCCCGGTAACGAGCAGATGAATTACTGGGGCAGCGCGGCCGCCGCACAAAAGGGCAGCCGTAACTATGCCGGTGTGAACGACTCAGTGGTGGATGCGCTGGCCGACAGCATCGGCCGTGCGCGCGACCGCGCGGGGCTGGTGACACGGGCACGGGCGCTCGACCGTGTCCTCATGCACGGGCACTACATGATTCCCCTGTTTTACGCGGGCAAAGACATGGTCGCGCGTTCGGTAGAGGTCAAAAGACCGGAGGCAACCCCCGTTTACGGGCTAGTTCTGGAAAGCTGGTGGCGCGAAAACGCCTCAAAATCTGCGCCCTGATTTATCCCTATTGTTTTGGGCGCGAGAAATGATTAACGTACTAAAAGAGAATGAACATTTGCCGAGGGGGAATTCTGTTCTCATGATAAAAAGTTTCAAAATGCTGGTAGCTGCCGGCGGTCTTCTGGCTCTTTCTGCCTGTTCGATGCAAACGCCAGTTGCGCAAGCCTATTGGCAACGCGTTGAAGACAACTCCGCGCTGTGGATGACAGGGCCGAAAGCCCAGCAGCAGCTGGATCAGGATCTGGCAGGATGCGTGCGTGAAGTTGACGAACTGGTCGAACTGGGCGCCCTGCGCGAAACCACGCCGCCGGATACGCATAGCGAATATCACCGCGCGCTGAATGCTTCGGGCGATCTCGCGTATTACGATACGCCAACGCGCCTTGGCAACCACAGAGTGTCGCATACCGACTATCATGACTTTGAAAGCTGCATGCGCGTTCGCGGCTGGGAGCGTGTCCGTTTCGTGCGTTACGACTCAGCACGCCAGGCACACAAAGTTCACAAAGAAACACAAGAACTGCGTAAATGGGGCGTGAGCGGCGAAGCCGCGACCCAGATGCAGGAAGAAAAGATTGAAGCAAGCAAGAGCAGCTATACCAGCTTCAATCAATAAAACCCTGCGCTGAAATTATGAAACCGCCATGCCGCTTTTGCCGCATGGCGGTTTCTGCATTTTACAAGGCATAAGGCGCGAGCCCTTCATAGACAGCCGCCAGAACAACGCACATCAGCAGCCAGTTTATCCAGACAGAGCCATCCTGAATGAAGACGACCTTGAGCGGATTGCCGATCAGGCAGTTCATGAGAGGCTGACGGAACAGTCTGCCGGTGATGGCAAGGACGAGAAAGCCGACCGTCAGTCCACGCAGAATCGTGTTTTCGAACGGCAGGTTCTCGCGCACGAGGATATAAAGTACGACCAACCCCGCGCCGCTTTCGATCGATGTCAAGGCGGCGGGGAGCAATACCTTGCGCGAAGGAGAAACGCTGCGTCCTTTCATGCGCGCGGAGATCCATGACTGAAGCCGATCTTCGGCCGCGACATGAAAGATAAATCCCGCGGCGGCGGCCGCAACAGCGGTAAGGGCGCAGGCAACAAGGGGACTCATGCCGGCCTCTTGATCGCGTCCGTCCGCTCGATCAACCGGAGGGCGGCTTCATAAGCTGCATCGACGGTAAGCGAGCCCATCAGGCTGACGCGGACTTTACCGTCTTCGTTCACCGGCGCATTGGCAAGAAGATCCTCTGCATCCTCGGGCGTCGCGACATAGGCCGCATGCATCCCCCACGGGCGGTACAGCGCCGGATACCCCGGACCGAAAAGCCCCAGCGTGACAGTACCCACGGCCGCCGCGGCATGCGTCAGTCCGGAATCATTGCCGACATAAAAAGCGCAGCGGCGAAGCGCTGCCGCAGCCTCCAGCGGCGATGTTTTCGCAATCAGGTCGATACGGCGGTCTTCGGGCAGCGCCTGCAAAACGGGCAGGGCGATGGGCTCTTCGCCCGGCGCGGCAAAAACCGCAATATGCGCACCGGCCAGCGGGCCGTCTGCGGCGGTCAGTTTCAGCGCCAGCGCGGCAAAGTTTTCACCCGGCCAGGTCTTGCCAGGCCAGCGGGCGGCTGGTGCAATCGCCAGCACGGTCAACCCGTCGGGGATCAGTTTTTGTGCCGCCGCGACCGAAGCATCGTCAAACCACAGCCGCGGTGCAGGCGGCGGCGATACACCAATCACGTTGCCGACCTGTTCGACTTTATGCAGGCTCTTGCTCTGGCGGCTCCAGATATATCTTTTTTTGGTATGCAATACGCGTGACAGCGGGCTGTTGCGCATATCGACGACGATATCCCATTTTTGCAGCGCTGTTGCACGCGCCAGCAAACGCCAATGTCCGGCGAAACGCTCTTTTTTCATCGAGATGACGTTGGATACATTCGGCACGGCGGCAAAAATCCCCGTGACCAGCGGACCGCAGGCGACCGTGACATCGGCATCCGGATATTGACGCAACAGATGGTCAAGTGCGCCGGTGGTCAGAATGGCATCGCCGAGATTGGTCGCGGAAATGAAAAGAATCTTCATGCGTTGGGCACCGTGCAGGTAAGAGGGGCAGCTGACAGCAGTTTACTGCGCGGCGTAGGCAAAGAAAAGGAACAGAAGCGTCAGCGCCTGACAAATGACACGGAATTGCATCATGCGGTTGCTGGTCTTGTGGTCTTGTTCTTTCCCGCGCGTCATCACGACCATGCCCCAGAACAGCGAGCCGATAACCCCCAGAAACGCCAGTCCGGCAAGGACGATGAAGATGATCGAAAGGGGGGACATGGGCTTTCCTTTATTGCAATAATTTGAAAGTAATATAGGCTTGCCGCGTCCACATGAAAAGACCGCTCGGGAGAATATTATGTCCAAAATGATCGATGGCCCCTTTATCGCCCCCAAATCCGGCAAGGCGCAAAATCTGGTCGTTTTTCTGCATGGCTATGGCTCGAATGGCGATGATCTGATCTCAATTGGTCATGAATGGGCGCCTTACCTTGCCGATACGGCCTTTGTCTCGCCCAATGCACCCGAAGTCTGCGAAATCTGGGCGCAGGGCTACCAGTGGTTCTCGATCCGCGCGATTGACCCTGACGCTTTCGAGCGTGAAAAACAGGCCGAAAAAGCCATGCCGGCACTGAACGCCTTTCTGGATGCGCAACTGGCCAAGTGGGACGTGCCGGAAAGCCGTATGATCCTTGTCGGCTTTTCCCAAGGCGCGATGATGGCCATGTATGTCGCGCCGCGCCGTGCGCAGCCCTGCGCGGGGGTGATCGGCTATTCAGGCATGCTGATCGAAGCAGAGGCGCTGAAGCAGCCGGAGATGGTCAAAATACCCGTTCTGGCTATTCATGGCGACCGCGACGAGGTTGTGCCGCCGGCAAGCCTTGACGCGATTGAGCGCGGGTTTTCTGATGCCGGATATGATGTGGAAACTGTTTTGCGCCCCGGCCTTGGGCATGGCATTGACGGTTTTGGCCTCACGCGGGGGCTTGAGTTTATCAAAGAAGGCTTTGAAAAATCAGCCAATAGCGGCGCACCGCTTGCTCATGTAAAACATTAAATAGCTTTGTGTGACAAAGGGTTAGCGGCCGCTTTTTCGGCCTGTGGATAAAATCATGATATAATGAGCCTATGGGTGTAGATTCGTCACCGTCCTCTGACCGAAATGGGTCGGGGCAGAGTGGAGGCGGTACGGACCGAACATAGGGAACCCCACACCGTGCATAACCATTTGGACAGTTGTCCGACCTTGGTGCTCAATGCCGATTACCGTCCTTTGAGCTATTTTCCTCTCTCACTATGGTCTTGGCAGGAAGCTGTCAAAGCTGTGTTCTTGGACAGGGTAGACATCGTTTCGGAATATGACGAAGTCATCCGCTCCCCCAGTTTCCAGATGAAGGTTCCCAGCGTGATCGCGCTGCGTGAATATGTGCAGCCCAAGCCGCGGCCGGCCTTTACCCGCTTCAACGTCTTTCTGCGCGATCATTGGACCTGCCAGTATTGTACCGAAAAATTCAGGACGCATGAACTGACGTTCGACCACGTTATTCCCAAATCACGCGGCGGCACGACAACGTGGGAAAATATCTGCGCCGCCTGTCAGGACTGCAACCTTTTGAAAGGCAATCTGCTGCCCAGCGAATGCGGCATGCACCCTTTCAGAAAACCCGTACAGCCCACAACGTCAGAGCTGCAAGTCAATGGCCGCGCTTTTCCGCCCCATTTCCTGCATCGCAGCTGGAATGACTATCTGTATTGGGATACGGAACTGGAAAGCCCATAAGCAGCGAGAACACGTCAGGATTTTTTGCGCCCGCGCAGCAGCATGGCGCTGATAAAACCTGTCAGCCCCAGCGACAAGATAAAATTCCACCCTGTCATGCTCAGGCCGATTTTGCACATCGGCACGCTGCAATCGACAATGGGGCGGTTGAGCAGGTATTGCCGCAGCTCTTCGATGGTGCCGGTTGTGGGGAGCGCGCCGCCGCAAGCCTGCGGACCCATCCACCAATGGTGCTCGACACCGATGTGATAGCCGGAAATGCCCAGCCCCGTGAGAGCCGCCGCGCCGCAAAGCAGCAGAAAGCCGAAACCGGCTTTGGAGTTGAACCGTGCAAACCCCGCCCCCAGCAGCCCAAAGATCAAAAGCGCGTAGTAGGGGCCGCGCTGATAGCGGCAGAGAATGCACGGTTCGCAGCCGAAACCGTATTGCGCGGTATACACAAAGCCCAGAATAACAGCGCCCGTTGCCGCCAGCAGCAAGGACAGGTTGCGATGATCGCTGAAAAAGTCGAGCAATTGTTTCATAGGATATATTTTATGGCGATAAATCCGCCGATCAAGAGTGCAAGGAAAAGAATTGTCAGCAGGCCGAGATATTTATCGATAAAATCCTTGATCGGCGCGCCGAATTTCCACAAAAGCCCTGCGACCAGAAAAAACCGGCTGGCGCGGCCAATCACCGAAAACAGCACAAAGGCGGCAAGGTTCATCTGCGCCACACCGCTGGCGATGGTGATGAGTTTATAGGGGATCGGCGTAAAGCCGCCGGCAAGCACAATCCAGGCGCCGTGCTGATTGTAAAGGTCACGAAACCGCGCGAATTGTTCATGCAGTTTATAAAAATCGATGATTTTGACGCCGATGGTGTCGTAGAGGAAATAGCCAATGCCGTAGGCAAATATCCCGCCCAGAACCGAGCCAAGCGTACAGATGGCCGCATAGACAAAAGCCTTGCGCCGCTCCGCAATACACATCGGGATCAAGACAAGGTCCGGCGGCAGCGGGAAGACAGAGCTTTCGATAAAAGCCACGCCGCCCAAACCCCAGCGGGCATGCCGGTGCGCGGCAATGCCGAGGGTCCAGTTATACAGTTTTCGGATCAATCGCATTATCATGCGTCTGGTGTAGCACGCGCCATATGCTGAATCAATCTAGGCTTTTGACATAAGCTTTAAAAACTTCAGAGCCCGAGTGCGTTTTTCACCTTCGATGCGGCGCGCATCACCCAGCCTGCCGGACCGGCATATTTTTTGGCGGTTTTGTTAAATTTGTCTACCAGCCGGTTGGCAATATCTTCTGTCACATTGACCGGTTCAATGCGCGGCGTTTCGAAACGCGTATCGGCAGCACAATTTTTGAAATCTGTTACCAGACCTTTTTCTCTCAGGTTTGAATAACTGTGTCCGGGCTCAAAGATCATCACACGTTTTCCGGCGGCGAGGGGCTCGGATACCATCGACAAAGATTCACCCGCGACAATAATATGATCTGCCTCGTTGATAAGGCCGATGTAGGGATTGAAAGCGTTTTCCTTGTTGGCGTTTTCTTGGAAACTATAGCCGTCAATTTTCAAACGCTCAGCGATGCCCTTTTCCTGTGCCAGCTCCTCAAGTCGCTTTTTGATCTTGTCGTAGTGGTCGTGCCATGTGCGGCGGCTGGA
Organism: Alphaproteobacteria bacterium; assembly: GCA_030682495.1. Taxonomy (GTDB): domain Bacteria; phylum Pseudomonadota; class Alphaproteobacteria; order Micavibrionales; family UBA2020; genus UBA2020. The sequence continues at coordinate 18,375 of JAUXOC010000098.1, forward strand.
GCAAATAAAAACAGTCATGTCGTCATGCGCCGCGCATTTCGATACCATTTTCTGCGCAAAGTTTTCGATGTCGTTAATATTGACCAGCATGACGGCAATAATCGGCGATTTAATGTCTTTGTACTGTTCGCGGAATTTTTTTCCATGCTCGTCAAAAATTTCCGGCGTCAGGTGATGCGACACAAGGCTCTCATCGCCCAGAAGGTTAGACGAAAGGCCTTCATTGATATCGCGCACCATCATCAGCGGAGAGATGCTGGTCATCATGCCATTATAATAGGCCGCACGGCTGAGGAGGATGTCCGGCTTGCCATGATCTCTGAGATAAAGTTTGAGGCTGTCGCTCGGATCCGGCGTGCCGGGATACATTTGCGCGAGATGTTTATCTTCAAGGTAATGAAAACGGCCATTCAGCTTTTGCGCGAGACGCTGGCCGATACCTTTGAACCCGTGGCTGTCGCCGCGCGTCGGGTCATCATCGCCGATATATACCATCACCATCGGGCCGCGAGCAGATTTCGCGGAGGAGGCGGAAGGCGGGGACTGCTCCAGTTGCATATGCGCTGCGTGCCTGTCTGAAACGTGTTTGTTCAATGACATAGTTTCGCACAGGCGGCAACATTATGTCAATGGCAATACTATAAATTCCTTGTTTTCATTGATTAAAAGGCGGATATAACGGCTGCATTTGCCAAATTCCGCTTGTGCAGGGCACGGCCTGTTACTATATTGCAGCCAGTGCCCCTGTGGTGGAATTGGTAGACGCGCTCGACTCAAAATGGGATTATGTATTAAAAATTTGATAATTTTTATATTAAAATCAAATAGTTGACTTTTAAATATTTACCAGATAAACTTACACATGTCTTACACATGTCTTACACAATTCAGGGGCAGGACATGGCCAGTGAAGTTTTCAGAATGATGGATGGAAAGTTGCACCTTTACCGCCGTGAAGGAAGCAAGTTTTGGCAATGCGCGACCTACCTCAACGGACGGAATTACCGCCAAACCACCAAAGAGCAAAATATCGCCCACGCTAAGGCCTTTGCCAAAGATTGGTTTATGGAACTCTATGTGGAGGACGGCCGCCGCAGAAGAGGCGGTAAGTCTTTAATCACAGATAGCATTATTGAAACCCCTATTGATATCTATGAAACCCGCGCAGACCGCCGCCGCCGTCCGACACAAGGGGGTATCACTTTCCGTGAAGCCACAGAGGCTTTTTTCTCCGAATATGCCGTGATGGTAGAGGGAGAGCGTAACGAAAAATACGTTATGCAGAAGCAAGACCAGATCAGAGTTCATTTACTTCCGTTTTTTGCAGATAAGCTGGTATCAGAAATTACAGCAGGGCTGGTGCAGGAATATCGCATGCACCGCCAGACATCGCGCCTAGACCCCAAAACGGGTAAGCCCAAAAAGCCAGCGCGTGCAACGCTACATGGCGAGATTGTGACGCTGCGCCAAATCCTCAAAACAGCTAACCGCAAAGGATGGATTGATTCCGTGCCGGATATGTCGGCACCGTATAAATCATCCGGAAAAATCGAGCATCGGGCATGGTTTTCGCCCGATGAATATAAAATGCTGTACGAGCATACGCGTGAGCGTGCAAATAACCCGCCTAACGAGCGCTGGCGTTCCGTATGTGAAACATTCCATGACTACGTCTTATTCATGGGCAATACAGGTCTGCGGCCAGATGAATCCGCACGGCTTGAAATGCGTGATGTTTCTATTGTGGAGGATGAAGCGACAGGGGAGCGTATTCTTGAAATCGAGG
>JAUXOC010000044.1 GCA_030682495.1 Alphaproteobacteria bacterium
GCACTTTCTGCTCGTCTTCCGGCTTTGAAAAGCGGACGAAATATTTTTTCGGCTTCGCTTCGCCGCCGTCTTGTGCAGGCGCGGTGTGGGGAGGCTTATTGTCGTTGCTCATTTGCGTGTCCTTCAATTTCCAAAAACAAAATAATTTCTTGGGTTCGAGACACACACACTATTCGCTCTGGTTGCGCATCCGTTTTCGGAATACGCACTCGCCCCGGCAATTCGGGATTGTTTTTATAATGCCTTGCGATAAAGCATTTATACCCAAATTTCAGGGCAAAAACCAGAGGCGGTTTAGTTTACGTATTGCAGCAGGCTTTAGCCGGTCCAGCGGCCTTGTTCCACGGCGCGCGCGCCAGCAGCATGGCCATGCCGCACCATTCCGTGACCCCCGCCATAATCAGCCCCGCCCCGCAAAACGCGGGCAACATGTAAAACCACGGGTTGGCAAACGCGCCCAGCATAACGCCCAGCAGCACGGTGCTGCCGACCGCAATGCGCACCTGACGCTCCAGCGAGATGACCTCGCCTTTGTTCACAGGCACGCCGCAGGTTTCACAGTTCATAATCCCGCCATCGATGACATGCACATTGTCAAACCCCGCCTGCCGGAAAGATTCCGCCGCCTTGGCCGCACGGCCACCGGCACGGCAGAGGATATAAAGCGGACGGTTTCCGTCAAGCTTTTGCGCTTTGATAAAATCCGCTGCATCCAGCTTGTCGAGGGGCAAGTGGATATGCGGCATTTTCAAAGCCGCCGCGCTATGTTCAATATCTGTGCGCACATCCAGAATGACGCAGGCCTGGTCTGACGCGGCATCCTGCGGCGATATTTTGCGAATGTCTTGCATGATCTTTCTCCCTGTTTTTAGTTTACGCTTTGCCTGCGGCGAATTGGTCATAGGCACGCAGCGCGTCTGCTGCATACATCAGCGACGGCCCGCCGCCCATATAAATGGCCATCCCCAGCACTTCGGCCACTTCCTGACGCGTCGCGCCCAGTTCGTGCAGCGCCTTGGCATGAAAACCGATGCAGCCGTCGCAGCGGGTCGATACGCCGATGGCAAGGGCGATATATTCCTTGGTCTTTTTATCGAGCGCGCCATCTTTTGTTGCAGCGCCCGCCATATCGTAAAATCCCTTGAGCGTATCAGGGATGACCGGTTTGAGCTGGCGGATGTATTCAACAATATCGCCGGTGACGTTATGATAGTTCTTGGACATGGGAACCCCCTCGTTTATTTATATGGGTGGCTCGTTACGAGCCATTAAGTTGCATATATTCTAATATTAGAATATACTAAACTTATAGTCAAGAGGTTTAAAGACCTCAAGAGGAAAAGCAGATGCCCGCAAACGCAGCAAAATCCGTGCAGGACATGAAAAAGAACGCCGAAGAAGCGGCGGCTTTTCTGAAGAGCATCGCCAACCCCAGCCGCCTGACCATCCTCTGCCTGCTGACACAGGGGGAAATGCACGTGACCGATATTCTTTCCCACCTCGACATCAGCCAGACCGCCCTGTCACAGCATCTGGCGCGGCTGCGGGCCGAGGGAATCGTCGGTTTCCGGCGCGAACACCGCACGCTTTACTATTTCATCCAGAACCAGAACGTGGCGGCGATTATCGCGGCGCTGTACGATATCTATTGCGCTCCCGGCAAAGGCCGGAAATAACAGTAAAATCAGCACGTTCCCCGCGCAGCCTGTTTTCCCCCTCTTCCCATAAGCTGGTGTGGGGTATTATTTGCGGTATTTGTTGACATTTCAGGACGCTATGCGTAATTTTCCGTTGCCTTAAAGGCGCTGCTGCACAGAGTTTTTTTCGGGTGTTTTGACGATGAACGACAAATCGAACGAACTCGCAAAAAAAATCCGCGCCGCGCAAGAAAGGCAACGCCAGATCGCCACCGACGGCAACGACGGCAGCGGAGAACCCGGCAAGGACGAAAAAAGCAAAGCCTTGCGTGCGGGAACAGATCTGGTGGCGGCACTGGTGGTTGGCATCTTTATCGGATACTGGGTCGACCGCTGGCTGGATACAAAACCTTGGGGAACCATTTTCTTCGTCTTCGTCGGTTTTGCTGCGGGATTTTTGAATATCTACCGGTCACAAACCGGACAGGACTACAAGGTCGGCTTCAAGCCCTCCGCGCCGGATAAAAAAACCGGCAGCCCGGACGGCGGAAACGGCAAAACGGATTAACAAAGGAAAACACACGCGTGGCCACCAATCCGCTCGAGCAGTTTGTCATCAAGCCCCTCATCCCTCTCCACATCGGCGGCTATGATGTTTCCTTTACGCAATCTTCCCTCTGGATGGCTTTTGCCGTTATCGCGGCGACGCTCTTGATGACCCTCAGCATGCGCAGCAAATCGGTCATCCCCACCCGCTGGCAGAACATGACCGAGATGACCTATGAGTTCATCGCCGGTATGGTACACGAAGCGCTTGGCCACGAAGGCCGCAAATATTTCGCTTTTGTCTTCTCGGTCTTCATGATTGTGCTGATGGGTAACATGCTCGGCATGATCCCTTATTCCTTTACCTTCACCAGCCATATCGTTGTCACCGGCACGCTGGCGCTGATGGTCTTTTTGACCGCAACGCTGATTGGCATTATCCGCCACGGTCTGCACTTTTTTACGCTGTTCATGCCCGCCGGCCTGCCGCTCGTGCTGGCACCGCTGATTATCCTGATCGAAATCGTGTCCTATCTGTCGCGTCCGATCAGCCTTTCTGTCCGTCTTTTCGCCAACATGGTGGCCGGTCACACGATGATGAAAGTCTTCGCGGGTTTTTCGGTCATGATGGCGGCAAGCTCCGGTATCGGTATGGCGGGTGCGGTTCTACCGCTCGTCATCAATACCGCACTGGTCGGTCTCGAAATCCTGATCGCCTTTATTCAGGCTTATGTTTTCGCGATCCTGACCTGCATGTACCTGAAAGACGCGATTGAACTGCACTAACAAAAACCGTTTCCAACAACCACTAACGTAAAAAAAGAAGGAATAAGACTATGGAACTCGAATCTGCAAAAATGATCGGCGCCGCCCTTGCTGTTCTGCCGCTCTTCGGTGTCGGTCTGGGCCTCGGTATGCTGTTCTCCAGCATCATCAACGCCATCGGCCGCAACCCTTCGGTTGCCGGTACGGTTAAAGGCGCTGGCCTGCTGTACTTCGCGCTGATCGAAGCAACCGGCCTCTTCGCCCTGCTGATCGCGCTCATCATCCTGCTGGGCTAATCGCAGACCGAGAGGAATTAAGTTATGGCCATACGCCGACCGCCGTTTACATCATCCCCCCTCGCCACGCTGGCGCTGGCCGTGCTGCTTGTCGCAGCATCGCCTGCCCTGCCGTCATGGGCGGAAGACGCAGCGGTCGGCGTGGCTGACGCAAATACCTCTGAATATACCTATGAAGACGCCGTTGAGCGCACCGCTGGCGGTGCTTTGCAAGACAGCGAGGCCGCAGTAGCCACCGCCGCAGAAGAAGTCTCCGAAGCAGCGCATGGGCATGCCTTGTCGAATACAACCGAAGAAGCTTTCGACGTCGATCCGGCCGCAGCCGCTACCAAAAAGAAATCCGGCCTGCCGCAGCTGGACCCGTCCAGCTATCCGAGCCAGATTTTCTGGCTGCTGGTGTCTTTCGTTGTGCTCTATACCCTGATGTCCCGCGTGGCGCTGCCCCGTGTGACCGAAGTGCTGGACATGCGCCAGACGCAGCGCGACAACAACCTGAACCGTGCCGAGCACCTGCAGGAAGATGCCGCAAAAATCCGCCAGACACTGGATGCCGCCATGGCCGCCGCGCAAGCGGAAGCCCAAGCCACCGTCAGCGCGCGCGAGCAGGAAAACGCCAAGAAAACCGCGGCAGAGAACGCCCGTTTTCTGGAGCATGCCCGCAACCGCATCGCCAGTGCCGAGCAAAACATTGCCAAGGCGAAGGAAGAGGCACTGCAATCCCTCTCCGACATCTCCGCCGAAGTTGCCGCCGACATCGTACAAAAGATTTCCGGCACTGCCGCCAATAAAAACGACGCCAAGAAAATCGTCGTCAAACTGATGCAGGAAGGATAAGAACATGGCTGCCGAAAACGCCGGCCTTCTCGCCGACAGCAATTTCTGGGTTCTGCTTTCCACCATCGCCTTTGCTGCTGTGGTCTGGAAAAAAGGCCGCAAGCCCCTCACCGACCTGCTTGACGCCCGCACCGCCCGCATCCGCAGCGAGCTGGAAGAAGCCGAGCGCCTGCGCATCGAAGCGCAGGATCTTTTGTCTGAAACGCAAAAGAAGCACCGCGACGCCCTGCAAACCGCACAAAAGATCATCGATAACGCCCAGAAAAACGCGCAAGCACTGGAATCCGAGACGCACAAACGCCTTGAAGAAAGCCTGAAGCGCCGCGAAGAACAGCTGCTGGATCGCATCAAACGCGCTGAAACCGCCGCCGTGCAGGAACTCCGCAATCAGGCCGCCGACATCGCCACACGCGCCGCCGAAATCATGCTGGAAGACACGCTCAGCAAACGCGGCGCGAAACTGGTAGACGACGCCATCGACGACCTGCCCGCGCGTTTGAACTAGACGATCCCTTTATTCAAGATAAAAAATTCTCCGCCAGAATCTTCTACATTCTGGCAGGTGCTTTTTGTCTTTTTATATTTTCATTTTTGTCGTGGCAGGCGCGCCGGTTTTTGCAGCAGGCGGCGCGGCGCCAGCGATTTTTGGTGACATCACTGACAGGCCACGCTGATCGTTGCTGAATTTAATCAGGCCTTGCGTCGATTCAAGCGCCGATTTGCGCTCGGGGTTGTTGCGCTCGGAAAACTTGCTCTGATAGGCGACGTGTTCGCGGGCGACCCATTCGGCTTCGTACTTGTTAAAGGTATTGCGCCGATAATGGGCATCATCCACAGGCCGCGCACCGGCAAGGTCGAGATAATTCACGCCAGTTCCAGACAGCGCGCCGACTTTTTTGATATCCTGCGGATCAAGCGGCTGAATTGGCGTTTTATCCAGATAGCCTTTTTGCAGCGCGCCGCCAACGGAGGAATAATTTGCAAAGCCCTGACTGTTGTAAATTTCGGCGAATTCGCGGTTCAGGGCGCCCCGCGCCTCGAACCAGCCGTCATAGGCAGCGCGCTTTGCGGTGCCGTCTTCGACCGCTTGGGGGTTTTTCTGAACTGCCGCTTCATAAGCAGCCGCGATATTCGTCGGCCCGCTGCGGTCACGCTGCAACTCTTTCCAGCTATCCGAATGGCCTGCCTTGTGAAGTTTATAGGCGATATCCGTTGCCGTTGCCGAAGCATCTGCTTCAATCACACGATTATACCATATGGATTCAAGGGGAGAGACGGCCTTGGTCACCGTAGGATCAAGCACATTTCCTACTGCTTGCTCAAGATGTCGCAGTTCATGAGTCAGATGTGCCACAAGGCGTCCATGGTTGGAGAAAGCCGGTAAGAATATTTGGCCAGGATCGATATTCAGCTTACCGTCTTGGCTCCTTTTTCTGCTCGAGAATGAGGCGCCTACGCTACCGAACTGTTTTTCCATTTTTACAGGAACGCCGCTCTGTTTAAGCAGATCGACAAGCACCTTGCCTTCCGGCACTTTTGAAATTGTTTCAAGCGCGCGGTTGATACGCAACCTTTCAACCAGCGGCACGGCGCTGGCCAAGGCCAGCGGGTTTTCCATCGTAATTTCGGTTTGCTGCAGGCGTATTTTTGCGTTATGCAACGTCGCCTTCGCGTCCCAGACCAGATAGTCTTTGACCCTTTGGACAAGATTTTTTTCAGGGTAGTTTTCGGGCGCCAGTTGCTGCAGCCCTTCGGCCAGATAACGCGATGTGCCGCCGCTGGTATCGACCAGCTTTGCAGCGGCGGGCGCGTTGGCCTGCGTTTGTACGGACATGCGCTCCCCCAAAAAAGGAATATGGCCTGATACATGATATATCAGACCATATTAACACATTCTTAATTTTTACGGAAACTTCAAATCGTAAGTGCTTGTTTTATCTAAAACCCGCCTCCATCAAAGCCGCCACTAAATCCGCCGCCGTCGAAACCGCCGGAGGAGATGGAAACATCCGGCACAGAAATATCGGGCACGCTGACGGCAATATCCGGCACGGCGATGTCGATATTCGGCACACTCACCGCATCAAGCGCGGCGCCGTTGAAACTGTCGCCGATATTGCCGGGCACAGAGACGTCGGGCACGGTCACGCTATGGTTGATATCGCTCATCATGATAACCGCCATAAAGAAAACAGGATCCATGCCGCCGGCAGGCGCGGCGCTGGCCGCTGCGGGCGATGAGGATGCACCGAATTTATAGTCACGTACGGCGGCGCTGGTCTGGCGCAGCTGCACGGCTTGTGCTTTCACGCCTTTCTGCATACCGCCAAAGCTTGTCTTGATGCCGTTCAAATCGATTGTCATCTGTGTGCTGCCAGAGCGGCTGGCGGCAGTGCGTAGCTTGGGCATATGTTTGCTCAGCTTGCCATCGGCCTGCTGCACAGCCTGTTTCGATTTCTGTGCGCCGTCCAGAATTTTGCGCAGGTTTTCCAGCTTGGCGCGCTGTTCGGTCACAAAAACCGGAAACGTGCTTCCCAGCGTCTTGGCCGCACGGTTGAAAAATGTCACGTCGTCAAAGGCCGTGACGATATCTTTTTTCAGACGTTCGCGCAGGGTTTCCGTGCTGACGGCCTTTGCGGTGGTATCACGTATATCCTTCAAAACCGGCTCAATCCGGCCCGCTTCGGCGGCCATTTCACCTAAGCGCGCTTTTTTCTCTGCCTGATTGGCCGCGTTTTCGCCCAGCGATTTCTGCGTATCGGGAATAGTCGTGCCCTGCGCCGCGAAATCGCGGATCAGCGCGCGGCCATGCCGGTAATGGGTATCGAATATAAACGCCCACACATGCGAAAAACCTTTTTTGGAAGAGAAGTAATCAATAGTTCCCGCTTCCAGCTTGGGTTTTCCGATGCGCTCCGCGTAGGTATTGAAGCTTCCCACGGGGCGTAGCGCGCTTTGCAATCTGCCCATGACACCGGCCAGCTTCAGGCTTTCGCTTCCCAGCTTGTTGCTTTCATCCGAGAGCGCTTGTAGCTTGTATTTCAACTTGCTCTCGCTGCCGTGCGTCGTAACAAGGCCGTTCAGGCGGATTTCCGCCGTGCGGGCGGCGGTGACGCCATCGTTAAATTCCTGTTCAAAATCGCGCGTACCGGCAATGTCCGAAAGTTTTTTCAAAACATCGCTGTTCATCGGGCGGATTTGCGCCGTGATGAATTTATCGAGCGCGCGGGCATAAAGCGCATCAACGCCTGCGATATCCGATGTTGTCTGGCTGATTGTTTTGTCGATTTCGCGGAGTGCTTCGGCGTTATCGCCAAGGATTTGCTCGAATGTATTCTTTACGTCGCGGACACTGTGTCTTGTCGTCATCAGGGACCTTCCCTTTCTTTTTTCTACTACTGTTTGATACAAGCAAATCCTAGCTTTTTCGCCGCGACTCGTCAATTTTATGTTAATTTATTATTGTATATCAAAGAATTAGAGAAAACGGTGCATAAGCACCACAAGCTAGAATTTGAAAAATTTGCCCCATGCAAAGCCGCGCCGAAAGGGGTAAATTAAAGCCCTCTTCCAGCCGCCAAAGGTGACAGACGATGCAAAACGCTGCCAAGCCCCTGCCGATGAAGCCAAACGGACGCACCGGCCTCCCCGCGCTGCCGCTCAACGATGCCTATCATCTGGATGAAAACGCATCGGTGGCAGAACATCTGGCGCTGATCCCGCTTGATGATGCGGCGACGCTGCGTATCAAAGGCAAGGCGCGGCAATTGATACAGACCGTGCGCGACAACCGCCGCCGCTTTGGCGGTATCGACCGCTTCCTCAACGAATTCGGCCTGACGACGCGCGAGGGTATTGCGCTGATGTGCCTGGCCGAAGCGCTTTTGCGTATCCCCGACAGCGATACCGCCGACAAGATGATCCGCGATAAAATCGGCGGCGCGGAATGGGACAAACATATCGGAAAAACCGACAGCCTTTTCGTCAATGCATCGACATGGGCGCTGATGCTGACCGGCAAAGTGATTGCGGATGTGGAGGAAGAAAAATCCCTCTCCGTCTCCGCCATTGCGGGCAAGCTGGTATCGCGCGTGGGCGAACCCGTGGTACGGCAGGCCATGCTGCATGCCATGAAAATCATGGGGCAGCAATTTGTCATGGGCCGCACGATTGGCGAGGCACTTGTCCGCGCGGAAGACGCCGAAAAAACCGGCTCCCGCCATTCTTACGATATGCTGGGTGAAGGCGCGCGCACGGCGGCCGATGCACAGCGGTATTTTGACGCCTATGACAGCGCCATTCACGCCATCGGCAAAGCGGCGGCAGGCCGCGGCTGCATTGAAGCCCCCGGCATTTCCGTCAAGCTTTCGGCCATTCATCCGCGCTATGAATACGCCAAGCGCGAAACCTGCGTGCCGGAGCTAACCGAAAAGCTGCTCAGACTCGCGCAGAAATGCGCTGGGTACGATATCGGCCTGACGGTAGATGCGGAAGAAGCACACCGGCTTGAAATCTCGCTCGAGATCATCGCCAATGTGTTTCGTGACCCGTCACTGAAAGGCTGGAACGGTTTCGGTCTTGCCATCCAGTCCTATCAAAAACGCTGCACCCGCGTGATCGATATTCTCGCCGCGCTCTGCGCCGAAACTGGCGGGCGCATGATGGTGCGCCTCGTCAAAGGCGCGTATTGGGACAGCGAAATTAAATACGCGCAGACGGGCGGCCTTGCGGGCTATCCCGTATTCACACGCAAAAATGCCACCGATGTGGCCTATCTGGCCAATGCGGCGAAACTGCTTGCGCGCCGTGATGTGTTTTATCCGATGTTCGCCACGCATAACGCCTATACCGTCGCGGCGATCATGGAACTGGCCGGTGCCGATCAGACCGGTTTTGAATTCCAGCGGCTGCACGGCATGGGCGAGCCTCTCTATCATCAAATCGTCGGACGTGGCGAAGGCAAATATCCCTGCCGCATCTACGCCCCCGTCGGCAGCCATCAGGATTTGCTGCCCTATCTGGTGCGGCGCCTGCTGGAAAACGGCGCGAATACCAATTTCGTCAACCGCCTGCAAAACGACGCCGTGCCGATTGACGATATGTTGCAAGACCCCCTTGCCTATATGCAGGCGCAGCACAGCAAGCCGCACCCGAAAATCCCGCTGCCCGCCGATCTTTATGGGGACAGCCGTAAAAATTCGCGCGGTATCGAATTCGCCAATGGCGCGGTCAGCGCAAAAATGCTGACCGACATCGCAGGGCATGCGCAAAAAACATGGACAGCCGCGCCGCTGCTGAACGGCGAGACGCGCAAAGGCACGGCAGAAGATGTCTTCGACCCCGCCGATACATCGCGCCGCGTCGGCAGCGTTGTTTTCGCCACCAAAGAAGACTGCGGTACTGCACTACATACGGCGCAGGAAGCCTTTGCAGCATGGAACGCCACGCCCGCCGAGACGCGCGCCGATGCACTGTGCCGCATGGCTGATCTGATGGAAGAAAACATGGCGGAGCTGATGGCGCTCTGCGTGCGCGAAGCAGGAAAGACGCTGCCCGATGCGGTGGCCGAAGTGCGCGAAGCGGTCGATTTCTGCCGCTATTACGCCGCCGAAGGCCGCAAGCATTTCAGCGCACCCGACGTTCTGCCCGGCCCGACGGGCGAGAGCAATACGTTGCAGATGGAAGGCCGCGGTGTTTTCCTCTGCATCAGTCCGTGGAATTTTCCGCTGGCGATTTTTGTCGGACAAGTCACAGCTGCGCTGATGGCGGGCAATACCGTTATTGCGAAACCGGCGGAACAAACCTGCCTGATCGCGCAATATGCGGTGGAATTGCTGCACAAAGCGGGCATTCCCAAAAACGTGCTGTCACTGCTGCCCGCCACGGGCGAGATGACAGGTCAGTATCTGGTACCTGACCCGCGTATCGCCGGCGTCTGCTTTACCGGATCGACCGAAGTCGCGCAGATCATCAACCGCACGCTGGCCGCGCGCGACGGCGCGATTGTGCCTTTGATCGCAGAGACCGGAGGGCAGAACGCGATGATCGCGGATTCAACCGCCTTGCCCGAACAGATTGTCGATGATGTGATTACCAGCGCATTTCGCTCTGCGGGGCAGCGCTGTTCCGCCTTGCGTGTGCTTTTCGTGCAGGACGGCATCGCCGATAAAGTCATCGAGATGCTTGCGGGCGCTTGCCGCGAACTTTCGCTTGGCGACCCGCTTGATCTGGCAACCGACATCGGCCCCGTCATCGACAAGGCCGCGCTGGAAATACTGGAATCACACGCGGCGCGCATGGAAAGCGCCGGTAAAAAAACCGCCGAAGTGCCGCTGCCCGCAAATCTGCCCAAAGGCTATTTCTTTGCGCCGCGCGCTTTTGAAATCAGCGATATGTCTTCGCTGAAACGCGAAGTTTTCGGCCCCGTGCTGCATATCATCCGCTTCAAAGGCGAAGACCTCGACGGCGTTGTCAAACAAATCAACCAAAGCGGTTACGGCCTGACCTTTGGCGTGCATACGCGTATTGATCATACGATGGCCGATCTCTGCCGCCGCGTGCGCGCGGGCAATTGCTACGTCAACCGCTCCATGATCGGCGCGGTGGTCGGCGTGCAGCCCTTCGGCGGGATGGGCATTTCCGGCACAGGGCCCAAGGCAGGCGGGCCGCATTACCTGCCCCGCTTTGCAACCGAACGCACCGTCACGGTCAACACAACAGCATCGGGCGGCAATACCACGCTGGTATCGCTGAGCGAGGAATAAGCAGCATGCGCAGCGCGCCGTCATTGTTCAGCAGCGGGCTGTGGTCTGGCCGCACGGTCGGGCTTTTGGGCGGGTCGTTCAACCCCGCGCATGACGGTCACCGGCATATCAGCCTGATGGCGCTGAAACATCTTGGCCTTGATGCGGTGTGGTGGATGGTCAGCCCGCAGAACCCGCTGAAATCGACGCGTGATATGGCACCGCTGGAACAGCGCATGCAAAGCGCCCGCCGCGCCGCGCGACACCCGCAAATTGTTGTGACCGATATCGAAACGCAGATGAACACGCAGTACACCGCCGATACGCTGGCGAAACTGCGGCAGTATTTTCCGCGCACAAATTTTATCTGGCTGATGGGCACGGATAATTTACGGCAGGTGCACCGCTGGCAAGACTGGCAGGATATTTTCAGCCGTCATGCCGTCTGCGTCCTTGACCGCCCGCCGCGCGGCAACAGCCTGAAATCCTGCCCCGCGCTGGAGCGTTACCGCCACCGGTTGATCCCCGAAAGCGCGGCGGCAGACCTTAAAAACCGCAATCTGCCGGCCTGGACGATTCTACATATTCCGCTGAATAACCTCTCCGCCACCGCCCTCCGCGCGGCGCAAAAAGACGGTAAATAAAGGTTTTCGCACGATTTAATGCGGTTTTTCTGCCTTATTGCCCCTTATTTCGGTTGGCGGTATAATAAAAGCAGGATCAACAAGTCTGGAGCCGCCTTTGTGCGCACAAGAATTGTTTTATAACCGTATTTGACGCAAGGCGTTGAAACCGCGCTTGCGTCTTTTTTGTTTGCTGACGAACCTTAAAGGGAGGCGATCATCGCTACCACACCGAAAAAACCGGCCAAGAAAACCGCTGCCAAAAAACCCGCGCTGAAGGCCGTAAAATCCGCGCCCGCCAAAAAGCCCGCCGCTGCGAAAAAGACTCCTGCCCCCGCTCCTGCCGCTTCCACCGGCAGAGGCGTCGCGCTGCACGAGATGATCGTCAAGGCGCTGGATCAGGACAAGGGCGACAATATCGTCTCCATCGACCTTGCGGGCAAAAGCGCGCTGGCCGATTTTATGGTGATTGCCACCGGCACCTCTTCCCGCCATGTGACAGGTATGTCCGAAAAGCTGAAACAGCGCCTGTCCAAAGAAGGCATCATCGCCCGTATCGAGGGTGCCAGCACCGGCGACTGGGTGATTGTGGATGCGGGCGACGTGATCGTCCATCTGTTCCGCGCCGAGGTTCGTACTTTCTATAACCTTGAAAAGCTCTGGGCCTCCGACTTCGCGACCATCGACTATACGCTTTACAAGTCGGTTTAATTTTTTCGCCAAACAGACTGAATAATATGAAGATAAAAATCATCGCCGTCGGGCGGCTCAAAAATTCGCCGCTGCGCGACCTCTGCGATGAATATATCAAACGGCTGGGCTGGCCGGTGCGCATCGAAGAAATCGACAGCCCCAAGGCCGCCACCTCGGCCATCGAAGCGCCGCTGATTTTAAAACACATTCCGGAAAACGCTTTCGTTGTCGCGCTTGATGAACGGGGCGAAAGTTTTTCCAGCCCCGCCTTTGCCGAAAAACTTTCCCGCTGGCGCGATATGGCGCCGGGCAACGAGATTATCCTGCTCATCGGCGGTGCGGACGGTTTCGATAAAACGGTGCGGGACAAAGCCAAGTTTTTGCTCTCGTTCGGCAAACAAACATGGCCACATATGCTGGTTCGGGTTATGCTGTTAGAGCAGATTTACCGTGCCCAGCAAATCCTTGCCGGGCATCCGTACCACAGGGCATAAGATGCCGCGTTTGACCGCCGCACATATACCGTTCCTGATCCTTTTCATGACGCTGGCAATCTGGCCGCGCCCTGCCGATGCGGGCGACAAAAACAAGGTCAAGGCCGCGCTGGAAGCAAAACAGGCCGCGCAGGTCAAACTTCTCAAAAAATCGCAGACGCTGGAACAGGAAACCACCGCCCTGCAAGCCAAGCTGATCGATATGTCAAAAGGTCTGCGCAAACTGGAGGACTCCCTTGCCGACGGCAAGACGCGGCTCTCGACCCTGCAAAAAGACAAATCACAGCTGGAACACAAATTGTTTGCCGAACAAGACACTGTCGGCGGCCTGGTCACAGCGGCGCAGCGTTTCAGCCGCACATCGACCCCGACAATGATGGTGCAATCCGACCCGCTGGAAGCCGCGCGCGCCGCAAGGCTGATGAAAACGCTGATACCCGTCCTGCACGAAAAATCCGCTGCTCTGCGCGCCGAAATTGCCGCGCTCGACAGCCTTGAAAAAGATATCGCCGCGCAGCAGGACAAGCAACAGCGCGCCCTCGCCGCTATCAACGCCGAAGAAGACAAGCTCGGCAAGCTGCTCGAAGAACGCCGCAAAGACCTGCACCAGACCGAAGCCGAAAAGACCGCCAATAACGCCGAAGTCGCGCGGCTGGCGCGTGAAGCCAAAAACCTTGACGAACTGGTTGAAAAAGTCGAACAGATCGACCGCCCGCGCGCCAAACCCGCGCGCAGCGATGCCGAAAAAACACGCACCGCTGGCGTATCCGCCGCCGCGCCTGTCGGGTCGGCACATTCGCCCGTCCCCGGCACGGTGCGCACGGGCTTTGGCGAGACGGACGATCTGGGCGCACCCAGCAAGGGCATCACCTATAACGCGCGCAGCAACGCCCGCGTGGTCACCCCCCTTGCGGGAACCGTCCGCTTTGCC
Source organism: Alphaproteobacteria bacterium (assembly GCA_030682495.1). GTDB lineage: Bacteria > Pseudomonadota > Alphaproteobacteria > Micavibrionales > UBA2020 > UBA2020. Next base: position 13,563 of record JAUXOC010000044.1, read on the forward strand.
GGACCGTTTCACAAATACAAGCATATCTTGATCGTCGAGCATGCGGGGGGGTATCATAGCCTTATCGCCGGACTCGGCCGCGTCGATACCGTTGTCGGTGCCCGCGTCGCCGCCGGAGAGCCGGTCGGCACGGTTGACCGCACCGACAGTGATAACCATCCCGTTTACTACGAACTGCGCCGCAACGGCACACCCATCAATCCCCAGAAAATTCTGGTCGCCCAACGCAAACAGGACAAAATTTAGCCATGACCACGAGAAAAAAACTGACCGCCGCCGCAAGCGCTCTCGCTATTGCCGTTGTTATATCGACATCCTATTCGGTGTTTGCAGGATCGGGCGCGCCGCGCACGGCGGGCAAGTCGGTACCGGCCAGCACCTACCGCGCGCTTGACCTCTTCGGCGATGTGTTTGAACGCGTCCGCGCCGATTACGTTGATCCGGTTGAAGACCGCAAACTGCTGGAATACGCGCTGAACGGCATGCTGTCGAACCTCGACCCCCACTCGTCCTATATGTCCGAAGAAGAAGCCAAGGCGATGTCGGTACAAAACCGCGGCGAATTCGGCGGGCTTGGTATCGAAGTCACGATGGAAAACGGCGTTGTCAAAGTCGTATCCCCCATTGACGAAACCCCTGCCGCGCGCGCCGGTGTGCAATCGGGCGACCTGATCGTCGAAATCGACGGCCAACAAGTCATGGGCTTGTCGCTGAACGAAGCCGTAGACAAAATGCGCGGCCGCGTCGGCACCAACATCATCCTGACCATCGTGCGCGCAGGCACGCCCGAGCCGCTGCGCCTGACGCTGACACGCGACATCATCCAGATCAAATCGGTGCGCTCCCGCATCGAATCTGGCAACGTCGGCTACATCCGCATGTCCGCGTTTAACGGCCAGACGTACCCCGGCCTGCAAAAAGCGTTTCAGGATATCGAAAAAGAAGCCGGTAACAAGCTGATCGGCTACGTGCTCGACCTGCGCAACAATCCTGGCGGCTTGCTGGATCAGGCGATTGCCGTTTCGGACGCATTCCTCGACAAAGGTGAAATCGTCTCCACCCGTGGCCGCAAAGCCGAAGACACCCGCCGCGACAACGCAACGCCGGGCGACCTTGCCCGCGGCCTGCCTGTCGTTGTCATCATCAACGGCGGTTCGGCTTCGGCGTCGGAAATCGTCGCCGGCGCGCTGCAAGACCACAAACGCGGCATCATCATGGGCACGCAAAGCTTCGGCAAGGGATCGGTGCAGACGCTGATCGACGTGCCGGGTGGCGGGTCGATCAAGCTGACCACGGCACGCTACTACACGCCGTCCGGCAATTCCATTCAGGGCACCGGCATCACGCCGGATATCATGGTTGAACGCGCCAAGATCGTCGAAGAAAAGAGCACCTTCGGTGAAGTGCATGAAGCCGATCTCAAAGGCTCGCTGAAAAATCAGGCCACAACACCTGAAAAAGTCAACGACCCGACCCTGCAACCCGAAAACAAAAAACCGGAAGATGGCGCGGCAAAACCCGACGATAAAAAACCCGCAGGCAAAGATGGCAAAGCCGCCGAGACGGAAAAATCGGACGACTATCAGCTGATCCGCGCGATTGACGTGCTGCAGGGCATCGCGCTCTACCGCGCGACCGGCGCTGCGAAACCCTGATAGATCACGCGATGCGCGAAGACAACTCATCTGCATCGGATCACGGCACGGCGGGCTCTCTTTGGGCCCGCCTGTCGCCGCTTTACAAGAAGCGGCTGTTGCAGGGCGTTCTCGCATGGCTGCTGCTGACGGGCGTTGTCGGGCTCTGGCTTTTTCTGCGCGCAGAGACAACCGTGCAGGCGTGGAACGCCCGTATCCCGCAGGCCATCATCGCGCTTGAAAGCGATATCGCCGCCGTACCGCCCCTGAACGGCGATACAGATGCGCCCGCAGATACATCTGTGAACGGCATGGACGATCCCGTCGCTGTTGCGCTGCCCGCCGGAAAGACCGCGCGCATTGCGATTATTTTAAGCGATGCCGGTTTATCCGAAGCCCCCACGCTGCGCGCCATGCAAGTCTTGCCGCCGCAGGTTGCTTTTGCTTTTTCACCCTACAGTCCACGCCTGAAGCCGTGGCTGGAACAGGCCGCAGCTGCGGGCCGCGAGACGTTTATGCTGCTGCCGATGGAGCCGCTGACCTATCCGAAAGACGACCCCGGGCCGCGCGCACTGCTGTCGCGCAAAAGCGAAAATGAAAACCACGCCAATCTGCAATGGTTGCTGTCGCACGGTACAACGACCGGCGTGATGAATTTTATGGGGTCGCGCTTTATGGCCGACCGGCGCAACATGCTGCCGGCGTTCGACCAGATCAAACGGCGCGGGCTTATTTTTGTCGAAAACCCGTCGATGGCCGGTTTGCAATCCGCGGCGAGTTTTGCCGAGGAAGCGGGCGTCCCCTATCTCTCCGCCGAAGTGCAGATTGACCAGCAAGCAGATGAAACCGCCCTGCGCCGCCAGCTGTTCCTGCTTGAAAAGGCCGCTGGCGAAAAAGGCTTTGCCATCGGCGTCGCCGCCCCCTACCCCGTCACGCTGGACGTTCTGCCCAAATGGGCGGAGAGCCTTGCGGCGCGCGGATTTACCCTGACCGCACCGTCCGCCCTGCTGAAAAACGGCGCACCCAAAACAAGGACGCCCTGACATGAACCAGATTTCGTCCGAACGCGACGATGCGCTTTACCGCCCTTGCGTCGGGATTACGCTGTTCAACCCCGCCGGTCTGGTTTTCGTAGGTGAACGTCTCGACAACCGCGGCGCATGGCAAATGCCGCAAGGCGGGATTGATGCGGGCGAAGACATCGACATCGCCGCTTTCCGTGAAATGGAAGAAGAAATCGGCACCCGCAGCGCCCGCCTGCTCGGCATGATCGACGACTGGATTTACTACGACATTCCCGCCCCCACCGCGCAAAAACTGTGGAACAACCGTTATCGCGGCCAGCGGCAGAAATGGGTGGCGATGGCGTTTACCGGCACGGATGCCGACATCCGCCTCGATGCTTTTTCGCATCCGGAATTCGCACAGTGGAAATGGGTGCCGCTCACTGCGCTGCTCGACCACGTTGTGCCGTTCAAGCGCGATGTTTACAGCCGTGTGATTGCCGAATTTGAGCCCTTCGCCCGCAATTTCGGCGCATAAGCGCAACGGAGACTTTTATGCCGCTAATCCCGCTTGGCGATGACAACCATCACCGTGACAACCACTGGCTGAACTGGACGTTTATCATCGCGGCGGTGGGCGTGATGGCCTATGCCCTTTACAAAGATCATGGCTTCACGCTTGCGGCGCTGGAGCCGTGGATGCTCCATGCAGGCGCAGATGTCGCCGCGAACAAGGCGGACATGCAGCGCCTTGGCGCAAGTCTTTTCATGCATCAAAATCCGTTCTTGCTCGGGCTTTATCTCTATATGCTCTGGATGCTGGGCGATAACGTCGAATACATCATGGGGCATCTGCGCTATCTGGTTTTCTTTCTGCTGATGGGCGCGGGCGCGCTGGTGGCACAATTAAAATGGGGTATGGATGGTGACACCCTGCCCGCCATCGGCATTGGCGGCGCTGCCTTTGCCGTGATGGGCGCCTATATCGCCTGCTTTCCCAAGATCAAAGTCGATATGATCTATTGGTTTCAGGAAACCACGATGAGCGTCAAATGGCTGCCGGCGATTTATCTTGCCGCCGATCTTGGTTTTGGCCTGTGGTGGAGCGTCGAGACATGGCCCGCCTATTACGATATCCCCGACCTGCAATATCTGCGCATTTCGGCCACCCACTTCGGTGCTTTCTGGGTCGGATATATTCTGTATTTCATTTTCCGCGACCGCAGCGTCATCATCGACCTGCCTCTGCACAAACGCCAGCTGGATCGCAGCGGCGAAGGCCATGAATGGGATCATAGCTAAAATTTTATCTCGCCGCGGGATGACTGAAATAACCTCTGCAAAAAAAACGGCTCCAAATATCGGAGCCGTTTTTTTTGACTTATTGAAGTCGATTACTTGTTCAGCGGCGACCATGCGGGGTCGGAGCCGTCTTGCGGCGTGACCACGCGCTGTTCGTTAAAGCCGGTCAGATCGATGGTATAGACCTGTGCGCTGCGGCCGGTGCGGCGCGCGCCGGTCGGGCTTTCCTTGAAGTACGCAAGGACGCGGCCGTTGGGCGACCATGTCGGGCCTTCGACGTGGAAGGCCTGCGTAATCAGACGCTCGCCCGAGCCATCGGGGCGGATGACGCCGATATAAAACTGCCCCTTGAGCATTTTGGTGAAAGCAATCAAATCGCCGCGTGGCGACCAGACGGGGTTGGCATAGCGCCCTTCACCGAAAGTAATGCGCTTGGCAGCGCCGCCGCTTGCGCTCATGACGTAAATCTGCTGCGTGCCGCCACGATCGGATTCAAACGCCACCTGCGCGCCGTCGGGGGCGAAGCTGGGGCTGGTATTGATCGAGCTATCGTTGGTCAGCTGGCGCACCGCGCGCGATGACAGATCCAGCGTGTAAATATCGCTGTTGCCGTTTTTGGACAGCGACATGATCACGCGGCGGCCATCGGGCGAGAAACGCGGCGCAAAGGTCATACCGGGGAAATCGCCCAGCAGTTCCTGCTTGCCGGTGTCGATATTATATACATACACACGCGGCTTGTTGTTGTAGTACGCCATGTAGGTGATTTTCTGCTCGGTCGGCGAAAAACGCGGGGTCAGCACCAGCGTGCGGCCATCGGTCAGAAAGCGGTGGTTTTCGCCGTCCTGATCCATGATGGCGAGGCGTTTTTCACGCGCATTCGCAGGCCCGCTTTCGGCGATATACACAAGGCGGCTGTCGAAATAGCCTTCTTCGCCCGTGATGCGTTTATAAATGGCATCGGAAATGATATGCGCAATGCGGCGCCAGTTGGCGGGCGTCGTCATATAGGCCGTGCCGACCATCTGCTGTTCGGCAAAAACATCCCACAGGCGGAATTCAACGCGGGTTTTACCATCCGGCGTTTTGCTGAGAACGCCGGTCACCAGCGCCTGCGCGTTGATGGTGCGCCATTCGCCGAAACGCGGCCCCGCCTGCGCCGAGGCGGCATCCTGAATGAAAGAGCGCTGATCCAGCGTACGAAACAAGCCCGAGCGGTTGAGGTTGGCTGAAATCACCTGCGTCATCTTGCGGCCAAGCTCGTCATCTGTTCCCTTGAAGTCGGGAATGGCGATGGGCATCGGCTTTGCCTGTCCGCGCGTGACGTCAATCTTCAATTCCGCCGCAGCGGGAGCCGCAAAACCAGCCAAGCCCAGCATCAAAACCAGCGCCAGAAAAATACCATAAGATTTTTGCATCATTGACCTCTGTGTGTTCAATATAACTAGAACATCTCGCGCGGATTAAAGTTCACGGTTGTTGTCTTCCAGACATCATATTTATCAGCCGGAAGTTCAAAAGGCGAGCACAAAGGGTTGCGCACAGCCCGAAGCGCGCTGTCTGCCGCCGCGCGGAAGAAGGTATCGCGGTTATACCGCGCCATATCCACGACCCGTGCGTCACGCAAGGTGCGGTCGGGATTGATAACCATAAAAATCTCGACGTCCAAGTCCTGTGCATCCTTGGCGCCGAAAGGCACGTTCCAGCACCGCTCCAGCTGGCTGCGCAGGGCGTCTTCTTCGCGCATGGTCATTTTCTGGCCGAGCGGTGCCTGCGCGCCATCCACGGGGGTTGCGGTCTTCAGCCCCATATCCGGCTGATCGGTCGCGCTGGGCGGCGTCCGTTTCGGGTCGGCAAGGTTTTTGAGCAGGGAATTGAAATCACGTTCCGGCTCTTTCGGCTTGGCGGTTTCTTTTTTCTCGTCCTTTTTGGGCGGCGGTTTTTTATCCGGCTTGGCGAGCGGGTCTACCTCCGGCTTGGTATCCTTTTTCGGCTCTTCTTTTTTGGGCACGGGCTCGGGCTTTTTGGGTGCGGGCGGCACCGCCTCCTTGGCCGTGTTTTTCGGCGCGGGCGGTGGCGGTTCTTCCTTTTTCTCTTCTTTCTTGTCCGGCTTGGGCGCGGGCGGCGCAACCTTGGTGGTTTCGGTCACTTTGCCGATTTCGACGAATTCAACCATCATCGGCGCGGGGATCGCGAGGTCTTTTTTGATCCACGGCAAGCTGACCATCGCAGCCAGAACGACCGCGGCGTGAAAGCCTGTTGAAATGGTAAGCGACGATAGACGCATACCCCTCCTGCCCGTCTGACAATTAAGGCGTGTCCGCAAATGCGCTGGAACGTCGCAAAGGCGCGGTTTTTCGAGAACCGGCGCGCAGCGTACCGGAGGTACGTGAGCACCGGAAGCACAGAAAAGCCGCGATCTTGCAAGTTCCAGTTAGCATTTGAGGACACGCCTTACTTTTTGCCCGATGCCGTCGGGTCGGTAACCAGCGCGATTTTGGTGAAGCCCATACGGCTGACCGCCGCCATGACTTCCATCACCTTGCCGTAGTCAAGACGCTGGTCAGCCTTGATATAGACGCGGCGGTCGGTGGTTTCGGCGGCCAGTGCCTGCATCATGCCCGCCATGCGATCCATCGTAACCTTGGTTTCGCCGATAAAAATATTGCCGTTGCGGTCAAGCGCAATTTCAAGCGGCGCGTTGTCTTGCTGGCCAATCGCTTTCGCATCGGTCTTGGGCAGATCGATCTGCACACCCGCGGTCAGCAGCGGCGCGGTAATCATAAAAATCACCAGCAGCACCAGCATCACGTCCACAAACGGCGTGACGTTGATCTCTGACATCACGCCGTGCGCGCGTCTGCGCCGGCCGACGCCGCCCGCATTGCCGAGCTTGGCGCCCATCAGCGCTTCCCCTGCTGTTCAAAGTGGCGGCCGAGAATGGCGCTGAATTCAGTCGAAAAAGCATCCATCCGGTCATTATAGCGATTGAGATCGGTCGAAAATTTGTTATAGGCCACCACCGCCGGAATAGCCGCGACAAGGCCGATGGCGGTTGCGAACAAAGCCTCGGCAATACCGGGGGCAACAACGGCAAGGCTGGTGTTTTGCGTGTTCGCGATGGCGGCAAAGCTGTTCATGATCCCCCAGACCGTACCGAACAGGCCGATAAACGGCGCCGTCGAACCAACGGTGGCGAGAAAGGTCATGTTGCGCTCGAGCTTGTTAAGCTCTTTACCGATCGCTGTCACCATGGCGCGGTCGATACGCTGCTGCAACCCCGCGCGCAAATCGCCGTCGAAATGCACGGTGCTGTCGGCAGAAAGTTTCCATTCATTCATGCCCGTGCAAAAGATGGATGCCATCGGATCATCCGCTTTGTTCTGGAGCTTTTTATACAGCTTTTCGAGCGCTTCGCCCGACCAGAATGCGGCTTCGAATTTATTGGCCTTGTAGTTAATGGTCTTGAAGCTGATCCATTTGTCGAAAATAATCGCCCAGCACCAAATGGACGATGCGGACAAGACCAGCATGACCGATTTGACGATGATGTCGGCCTGCAGGAACAAACCCCAGACAGACATATCATGATGAACAGTACCGGCAAGCTGCGTGGCCTGAATAGCGGTGGTCGGATCCATAATCTCCCCTTAAACCTCTGATTTAAATAAATCTCGAACGACTTGCGGTAATCTAACAGCTTTCAGGGCGTTATCAATACAGACCAGCGTCACTTTTATTTCACATATCAACAAATCACCGAAATAAATATCCTGCTGCATGTCCATACTCGCCCCGCCCAGGCGGCTGATACAGGTTTTGACGACCAAAAGATCGTCCAGCTTGGCGGGGGCACGAAAATTTATGGTCATAGAGACAACGGCGAAGGCGATGCCTTGTTCCCTGAACAGCCGGGCATGTTCGAACCCCGCATCGCGCAGCATTTCGGTACGCCCCCGCTCGGCAAAGCGGATATAGCTGGCGTGGTAGACAATCCCGCCGGCATCGGTGTCTTCATAATAGACGCGGACAGGAAGTTCGTGGATTTTGCTCATTTTTTTCTTCTTTTGGGGGCGGTTTTCCGGATTTTACCGGATTCCCCCGCCCTGTCGAGCGAATTGCAAAGTGCCGTGCTTATACTATACTTTCTTTTTCCGAACCTGCCATGCCGCCGAAGGGCCGCAGCGTAAAGCGCTGTTTATATGAAGGTGCGCGCAAAGCGCACACGGCCAGCCCCCGCCCTTCGGCGGGGTGGAAAGACGCGGTTAAGAAAGAAATCTATTGGTGCTGTCAGAAAGGCTGCCATGTTCGCCCATTTTCTTTTGCTGTTGTTGTTCCTGCTCACCATCGCGCATCTGGTGACGCTGAAAATTTGCAGCGTCCGGCTCGACCACCGCACCGCGCCGGTCTTTGTCAGCCTCTGGGTGCTGGCAGGGCTGGCCGCCACCGCGCCCGCTTTTATGCCGCTCTGGGCGGAGGGATACGCATTTCTCCTCGCCCATCCCGTCATGGCTGCACTGGCGGCGGGCAAGGGCGTGATGCTCTATGTCCTTCTGGTCGTCAGCCAGCAATTGATGCAGATCAGCCTGTCGTCGCGGCATTACGTGACGCCGCTGGCGGTGGGGATTTTGTCGGTCAGCAATGCGTTTCTGGGCGAACAGCTCTCGGCAGGGCAATGGGCTTCGGCGCTGGGGCTTTGCGCGCTCGCCGCCGCGTTTTTCTTCAAGGGGCATCTGGCCGATCTCGACCGCAGATCGCGCATTCATTACGCAACGCTGGTCGGCATTTCTGTTCTGCTCGGTTCGCTTGACCATGTGCTGCTGTCGAAAGGGATGAACTGGTGCACGCTGCTCGCCGTATCTCATATCGTTTTGCTGCTGCTCGCCATCGTGCTGTTGCACCGGCAGGCGGCGGTATGGAAGACCGCCCTCTTCGCTCTCCCCGCCGTGCTGGCAGGGCTGACCTATGCGGCGACGGAGCTGGTGAAATTCTATCAACAAGTCACCATCAACCCCGTGACCGCCGTTGTCACCGTGCAGGCCTCGACCAAGCCCGTCATCATGCTCCTCGCCGCCCTCGTCTGGAAAGAACGCACCGCGCGCGAACAACTGGTTTGGGGTGTGCTGGCGTTATTGGTGATGTTGCCGTTGTTTTTATAAACCTATCTCGTCACACTGGCGCAGGCCGGTGTCCAGTTCCAACGATTGCGCTTGCGGCTGTTTTTCTGGATTCCGGCCTTCGCGGGAATGACGGGAACAGGATAACGGACACAAAACCGGCCGTCACACCGGCGAAGGCCGGTGTCCAGCTCTCACCGCTGAACTTGCGGATGGTTTTCTGGATTCCGGCCTGCTCCGGAATGACGGGTTATTGGCAAATGTCCGTGTATAAATCACGCCAGTCGGGGTTGGATTTTTCGATCAGTCGTATCTTCCACTCCCGCTGCCACTCTTTGATCTGCTTTTCCCGCTGGATGGCCGTCTCGGCTGTGTCATGCAATTCAAAATAAACCAGCGCGTTCACACTATACTTTTTTGTGAAGCCGGGAATCGTCTTGGCTTTATGTTCATACACACGCTTGACCAGATCAGACGTCACGCCCGCATAAAGTGTTCCGTTACGCCGACTGGCAAGGATATAAACAAAAAACCGTTTCACAAACTGACCGTCACACTGGCGCAGGCCGGTGTCCAGAAAACACGCCGCAAAAAACTACAAATCCCCATCCACCGGCAAGTCAATTTCCAGTGCCATTTGTCTGTCGCGGGCATTGGGAGGCGGGGTGAGGCCGAGGTGTTTATAGCCGGCGTCCGAGATCATGCGGCCGCGCGGGGTGCGGATGATAAAGCCGGACTGGATGAGATACGGCTCGACGACTTCTTCGAGCACGTCGCGCTGTTCGGACAGGGCGGCGGCGATGGTCTCGACGCCAGCAGGCCCGCCCGCGTAGTTTTCGGCGATGCAGGCCATATAGCGGCGGTCCATGCTGTCGAGGCCTTTGGCATCGACTTCAAGGCGCAAGAGCGCGGCATCGGCGATTTTGGCATCGACGATTTTCACATCGGCGACCAGCGCAAAATCGCGCACGCGGCGCGTCAGACGTCCGGCGATACGCGGCGTGCCGCGGCTACGGCGGGCGATTTCAAAAGCCCCCTCGTCCGTGATCTCCATGCCGTGAATTTTCGCGCCGCGCGAGACGATACCCGCGAGTTCTTCGGGCGTGTAAAATTCCAGCCGGATAGGAATGCCAAAACGCTCGCGCAGGGGCCGCGTAATCAAGCCGCTCCGTGTCGTCGCTGCCACCAGCGTAAAGGGCGGCAGGTCGATGCGCACGCTGCGCGCCGAAGGGCCTTCGCCGATAATCAAATCCAGCTGACGGTCTTCCATCGCAGGGTACAAAATCTCTTCGACCGCCGCATTAAGGCGGTGGATTTCGTCGATAAACAAAACATCGTTCGGCTGCAAGTTCGTCAAAATCGCCGCCAGATCACCCGCGCGCGAAATCACAGGGCCGGAAGTGGCGCGGAAACCGACGCCCAGCTCGCGCGACAAAATCTGCGCCAGCGTTGTCTTGCCAAGACCCGGCGGGCCAAAAAGAAGCACATGATCGAGCGCCTCCCCGCGTTTTTTGGCGGCGTCGATAAAAATGCGCAAATTCTCGCGCGCCCTTTTCTGGCCGATAAATTCTTCCAAAGACAAGGGGCGGATGGAGGTTTCGCCCGCATCGGCTGTGGTCTGGTATTCGCTCGATACGGCGCGCTGCGCAGTTACATCAACGGTCATGCGCTCAGCTCCTTCAGGCTTTCACGGATCAAATCGCCGAGCGCGATCGCATCGCCCCTGTCGCGGATCACATTGGCAACCGCACCGAAAGCTTCGGCACGGCCATAGCCCAAATTAATCAACGCCGAAACAGCGTCATTACTGACGGTCTGCGGCACGTCAATCACAGCGGCGGAAGCCTTCGCACCGCTGGCCGTTTGCGCCTTGCCCGCTTTTTGCTGCGCGGCGGCGCCAAGCGCCATTTTGCCGGCTTTTTCTTTCAGCTCGGTCACAATCCGCAGCGCGAGTTTATCGCCCACGCCATCCGCGCGGCGCAGCGCGGCTTTGTCTTGCGAGGCAATGACCAGCGGCAGCTGTTCGACCTGCACCGTGCCCAGAATAACCTGCGCCACCTTCGCCCCCACGCCCTGCACGGTGCAAAGAATTTGAAACCAGTCTTTTTCCGCCGCATCGGCAAAGCCGTAGAGCGTGATTTGATCTTCGCGCACAATCGTTTCGATCAGCAGCGCAACCGGCGTGCCGCGCGCAGAGCCGATACGCGAGAGCGTGCGCGACGAGGCATAAACCAGATAGCCCACGCCGTTCACGTCGACAATGACGTAATTCAACCCGACGCTATCGATGATACCGGTCAGTTTTGCAATCATCGCACGCCCCCCGACATAATGCCGCCCAGACGTTCGCGCGTCGCGCCGTGGTGGGCGTGGCAGATGGCAACGGCCAGCGCATCGGCCGCGTCATGCGAGGCCTCGACCCCCGGCAAAAGAACGCGGATCATCGCCTGCACCTGTTCTTTTTCCGCATGCCCTGCGCCGACAACGGATTTTTTTACCAGATTGGCCGGATATTCCGCCACGCGCAGCCCTGCCTTGGCCGGTGCCATCATGGCGACGCCGCGGGCAAGACCAAGCTTGAGCGCGGATGCGGGGTTTTTATTCACAAATGTTTCCTCGATCGCGGCATGGGTCGGCTGCCACAGGGTAAGCATTTTCATGAGTTCTTCGAAAATATGCGTCAGACGGTCGGCGGTATCGGCCTTGGCGTCGGTTTTGATGACCCCGTGCGAGATATGCGTAAGCCGGTTGCCCGCCACATCGACCACGCCCCAGCCGGTGCGCTGTAGTCCCGGATCGATGCCGAAAATTCTCACATCCGTCTCCTTTTTGCCGCGCGACCTTTTGTCAGGCCATCAACTTCGCCATTATATCTTCTGCGACGTCAAAATTGGCAAAAACATTCTGCACATCGTCGCTGTCTTCCAGCGTTTCGATCATCGCGAAGAGGTCTTCGGCCTGTTCCTGCGTCACGGCGATGGTATTTGCCGGTTTCCAGATGATGTCGCTGGACTGCGGCGCGCCGAATTTTTTTTCGAGCACTTCCTTCACCGCGATGAAATCTTCGGGTCTGGTGGCGATTTCATGCGTCTCCTGATCGCTCTCGACATTCTCCGCCCCCGCTTCAACGGCGGCTTCGAACATCGCATCGGCAGCGGCAATCGCCGCCGGATAGACGATCTGTCCGATTTTGGCGAACATAAAGCTGACCGAATTGCTTTCACCCAGCGCGCCGCCGTTTTTGGCAAAGGCCGCGCGGACTTCGGCTGCGGTGCGGTTGCGGTTGTCGGTCAAAGCTTCCACGATCACAGCAACCCCGCCGGGGCCATAGCCTTCATAGCGCACTTCGTCATAGTTATTTGCATCGGCGTTATTCGGGTTTGCGGAATCGAGGGCGCGTTTAATGCGGTCGTTCGGCATATTGGCCGCGCGGGCGGCGGTAATCGCGGCGCGCAATCTGGGATTGTTTTCCGGAACCGGTTGGCCTGATTTGGCGGCCACCATGATTTCACGCCCTAGCTTGTTGAAAAGCTTGGCGCGTTTTTTGTCCTGCGCACCTTTGCGGTGCATAATATTTTTAAACTGTGAATGGCCGGCCATTTGCCTCGTCCCTGGATTTAAAGCTCTTTTAATCGCTTCCCGCTAAGATAGGGATAGTCTCCTTTTGTTCTAGCATGCCGCGCAGAGGCAGAAAAGCGCGATTTTGCTTGAAAATTAAAGGTTTCAGGGTTAAATCAGTGTTGTGCCATACCGCACATTTTTATTCATAAAGTAACCATGGCTTATCAATTTAAAAACATGACCGTGCTGCTGGTGGAAAGCACCCGCGCCATGGCCGATTTGACCAAATCCATTCTTATCACCTTTGGCGTGACAGATATTCACACGGCCTTCACTACGCAGGAAGGCTATGAGAAGTTTTGCACGGTCGAGCCCGATCTTGTCATCATCGACTGGCTGCAAGAGCCCGATAACGGGCTGGAGCTGACGCGCCGCATCCGCAGCGACCCGCAAAGCCCCAACCCTTTCACACCGATCATTCTGATGACCGGCTACAGCCAGAAAAAACGTGTGCTGATGGCGCGCGATTCAGGCATTACGGAATTTTTGGTCAAGCCCTTCACCGCGCGCGCGCTGTACCAGCGTATCGAACAGATCATCGAGATGCCGCGCTATTTTGTCGTGAGCGATAAATATTTTGGCCCCGACCGCCGCCGCAAGCGTGACTCCGGCTATGCTGGCCCCGACCGCCGCGGAGATACGCAACCCGAACCGTACAGCTCGCCCGAACGCATCAAGGCCACGCTCTCCGCCGCTGAAAAAGCAAAAGAAATCCTGCGTAAACATACGCAGGATACGGGCACGTCTTCTTAAACAATAACCTTCAATAAAAAGAAAAAATTACGCATGTCACAGGATATTTTTCCCCAGCAGCAAAAAATCCGCAACGCCGAGCTGATCAGCCCGCCCAACCGGCTGAAAGAAAAAGTCGGTAGCGGCGGCATTGACGAAGCCGTGCTGATGAAAGCGCAGGAACTGCTGGAGCGCAATACCATCAACTTCGAGCCGATTGCAAACATGCTCATCGACCTGCTGGTCGAAGCCATCGCCGATGCGAAATCCGGCGACCTGAAGGGCGAAGAAGCGATTGAAGCCATGATCTACCCCGCCATGCAGATGAAGGCACAGGGCAGCATGTTTCACTATCCGCTTGTCAGCGATATCAGCCATATATTGGTGAATTTTCTTGAGACGGTTGAGAATACAGACCGCGATGTTCTCGATATCGTGATCGCGCATAAAATGTCGATCAAGGCCGTGCTGGCCAGCCACCTGAAAGGTGACGGCGGCAAGACCGGCAAAGAACTGCGTGAGGCTTTGATGGAAGCCTGTGGCCGGTATTACCGCAGCAAAAAGATTTAGAGGATTATCTCCTTAAAGTCGCGTATTTCCCTTTGCGTCATACCGGCGCAGGCCGGTATCCAGCCCAAGGCCGAAAGGCTTTGATTTTTAAAGGGCGCTATCGCGCACTGGATACCGGCCTGCGCCGGTATGACAGGGCCCCGTGCTAGGAGGATAACCATTTAAATTTAAATAGATAGACTATAAAAATCAGATATAACTTGAGCTGTATATTTTTAATGTATCGCTTTTATCTTTGCAAATAAGCCGATGAAATCAAAAGGGCGCGCTGCGCCAGAGCTTCGCGCATGGTTTCCGTCGCGGTTTCATAGGTCACCACGGCCATCTCGGGCCCTTGCGAGAGAAAGACCAGACCGGCCGCTGCCTGCGCTTCCGCACCGATGCAGGCGACCTCCGCTGTTTGTAAAACCAGCCCCTCTGCTGCCGCTTGGGCGGGGGCGAGTTTGCGGGCGAAATCCCCCTCGCAGCGGCTTTGCAGAATATCCAGATAGGCTGCCGCAGCCGTTTGCGGCTTTTGCGCCGGCGTGACCGGCCAGGATTGCAGCGCCACCAGCACATCGGCGGTTTGCCAGCGCCAGATATCAATACCGCCCGCCGTTTCGGGCGCAAGATCGTTCAGGTTCATCCAGCCCAGCACTTTTTCGGGCATCGACAGCGCGGCGGGTACAGCCGCCACAACAGCTGCGGCAGTGCCTGCTGCGGGTTGCACCGCCTGCACGATTTCGACTTGCGGGAGGGTTTCTTCGGTCGTTTGCGGCGCGCTCTGTACCGGCGGTTCAGGCGACAGCACCGATGTCACAGCGGATAGCGTCGCCTGTTCGGCGCGCAGCTGTTCTTTTTCGACTTGCAGGGCGCGCTGCTGGCGCTCCAGCTCTGCCAGCTGGGCAAGCTCGGCCTCGGCAGCGGCCATGTCGCCATCCTTGAGGCGCGCCGCGACAATCTGGTTTTCCTGCCGCAGCCGCTGGTTTTCTTCGCGCAGGCGGCGCACTTCATCGCCCAGACTGCTGGACAGCGCCTGTTCGCCCAGTTTCAAATCATCATTCTTGGCAATTTCTTGCGCTACCGCCTGTTGCTGCACGGCCTTGGCTGCTGCCTGTTCGGGCGTGGCGACTTTGGCCTGCGCATAGCCCTGCCCTTTGCCCATCGCCACGGCGCAGGTTTGCAGTTCGTCCAATGCCGTAGCGGAGCCTTTGAGCGAGAAGCTGAGGCGCGTGTTGTTAAAATCGGCCTCCAGCGTTTCGCGGCTGCGCATCATCATAAAGAAATCGGGGTCATTGCCCATCTGCGAGATCAGCACTTCGGTCGTGGCGGCAATCGCAATCATGGTGCGGTGAACCGGGCCTACATAAAACGTCACATAATATTGCGATCCGGCGCTGAGCGTTTTTTTGCCGAAATCAATCGCCAGCGAATGCGCGCCCTTGCTATCGCTGGCCACAACCAGCGACTGCCCGTTTGCGTAGCGGGTTTTCATGGAGCAAAAAGAAAGCCCGCTTGAGGATTTGATATTGATCGGGCCGACCACCCATTCGCCCGGCTCTCCGCGCAGCGCTTGCGCGGCAACCGGCGATGGCGCGGCAAAAATCGTCACAGCCAGAAAAGCGGCGGCGATCAGCGCAGGCAGGCGGCGGACTGACATGATCTCTCCCCCGCTCTCGCTTTACTGGATAACGACCGTTTCAAATTCATCGGCGCCGGCGGCGGGTGCGCTGCCGATATTGAAGCGCGGTGTCGCCGTTGTTGGCGGTTCGGGTGACATCACAGCGGGCGACATGACCGTGCGGCGCGCGGGCGCAACAGGCGCGGCAGGCACAGGCGCCGATGCCATCGACGGCAAAGGCGACAGACCGGCCGAAGACGACAGCGCATAGAAAATATTATCGCCCAGCGATTTCACCTGCGCCGCATCGGACGGATTGCCCGAATGCAGCAGCGCGGCGAAATGCGCACCCGACTGTACGAAGACCATAGACGTGTCATAGCTGTTGTCCGGCATTTTGCAAGACAGCGTACCCGCGGCAACCATGCCCGCTGGTGTCTGCTCGCTATTGCCCAGCTTCACCGACAGCTGGCCGGGGCAGTCTTCCTGATAGCGCGCAATATAGTCATGCGCCTGTGCATCGAAGGAGGCGCCGCGTGCGGGCATCTGTTCGTAAAGACCGCTGAGACGACCTACCGACCATTGACGCGACAGCTCGCCGCCCGATTGCTGGACGGGCTGGAACACGGCGCCGCGCACACCTGATTGCTCCAGCAGCGTTTCCAGTGTGACCGCGCGTGCAGACATGCCCGGCTGTGCAGCCGGAACATTGCGCAGTGCGGGCGTTGCCACAGCCACCGGTTTTGGTGCCGCAGGGGCGGCAACAACGGGGGCAGCAGCCGGACGGTACGGCGCATTTTGCATGACAGGTTTGGCCGCAGGCGCCGCAGCGCCTTGCGGGCGGTGGTGCTGCATGATGTTATCAAGGAAAGCCTCGGCGCGGTTGCTGCCAGACGACACCTGCGACGTGATCTGGCGCGGCGTTGCGGATCCGGATGCACGTGCCGGAGACATCGACACCGCGGGCGCGGGGAAAACATCGACGCTCTCGTTACTGCCGGCAGCGGTTTCAATCGCGGCAAGGCGCGCCGTATTCAAAACCGGCGCAGGCGGTACAGCACGGACGGTATCGACCGCATAGGTATTAACGGGCTGCAATTTACGTGTAGGCGCTTGTGCCACAGCGGCATCGGCGCGCGCGGCGAGTTTTTGTTCAAGCGCCGCTTTTTCTTCGCGCAGGCGGCTGATCTCTTGCTCTGCCTGCAGACGCGCAGCTTCACGTTCTGCTTTCAACTCGGCCGTGCGGCGTGTTTCGGATGCACGTTCCTGCTCCAGTTTCGCGATGCGTTCGGCCTCGGCTTTGCGCTCTTGCTCCAGCTTCGCAACGCGTTCGGCCTCGGCTCTGCGTTCCTGTTCCAGCTTCGCGAGGCGTTCGGCCTCGGCGCTGCGTTCCTGTTCCAGCTTCGCAATGCGTTCTGCTTCCGCTTTGCGTTCCGCTTCGACACTGCTCAGACGGCTTTCCAGACGGGCTTTCTCTTCGGCCAGTTTCGGGTCGGGTGTCGCGGGGACTTCGACGGCGACTTCGACAGGCACTTCGACCGTGACGGGCGGTTTTGCTTTTTCAGTCGCCAGTGCCAGTTCAAGCACCTGCGCCTGACGCGCTCTTTCTTCCAGCTCTGCTTGCAACAGGGCAATCTGGCGCACGGCATCATCGGCGCGCTGGCGTTCTTCCTGCTGCGCTTTCAGGCTTTCCTGCAGCGCCTTGTTGGATTCTTCGGCTTTTGCCAGTTCGGTGCGCAGTTGGCCGCGCGCTTTTTCGGCATCGCCCAGCTGTGCTTCAAGTGCCGTGATTTTCAGCGCGCCTTCACGCTTGGCGGTTTCCAAAGCAGGCTCGACAGCATTGTTGAACAGCAGCGCCTGATCGAGCTGCTTTTTGAGGATGTCACGTTCCGTTTCAATCGCGGCGACGCGTGCGCTGAAAGCAGATTCGGTATTTGACAGTGTCTCGGCCAGCTGGCGCGCTTCGGCTTCACGCGCGGCGTTCAGCTTTTCCATCTCGGCCTGTTTTTTGGCCAGTTCTTCGGCGCGCTGTTTGGCGGCGCGGGCATCGGCGATTTTTTGCGGCTCGGCCACAACCTCGGCGGAGACGCCGGTGACGGGTGCAGCTGCAACAGCGGGACCTTCCACTGTTTTGGCAGCAACTTGCGCAGAAGCCGCAGCGGCTTTTTCAAGCGCGGCAATCTGCTGTTGCAGGTCTTTGGCCTGTACCATCATGGCGTCCTGACGGCGGCCGGATTCTTCGACCTGCTGGCGGGCGGCTTCGGTTGTTTGCACGGCAAGGGCTGCGATTTCTTTTTGCTTGCGCGCCATATCGCGCTCCAGCTTGGCGGCCTGGATTTTTTCCATCTCGCGCGCATCCATGCCGACGCTTTCGGCGGTCACGGCATGACCGGTCACGGCCATGGACGCCAGCAGCTTACGTTCGGGCGGCATGTTGACGATTTCCGCCGCTGCCGTAGTGGCGGCACGGGCAGAGGGTTTCGGCAGCGGCAGGGTTACGGCTGCGGTTTCAGCGTCTGATTTTTTTTTGCCAGCCGCGGCGGTTTTGGCTGGGGCTGTTTTTTCATCGTTCCAGACGATGTCTTTTTCAGCATATTGCAAAGGCGATGCCGTGTTGTCTGTCGCGGCGGTTTCCGCATCGGCAGGTTTCGCTTTCAGCTTTTGCAAGATATTGCGGATAGGGGCGAGCAGTTTTCCCTGACCATCCGGCACTTGAGCCTTTGCCATTTCGTTTGCCGGCAGTTCGATCTGTTCGGGCGGGCCGGCCAGCACATTGGCGCAGGTCAGCAGCTTTTTGTAATGCGTCTGGAATTTGTCGATACCGAAACGCACATCGATCGCCGAGGTTGTGACGCGCAGGGTGTCGCTGCGGCTCAGGCTTTCATACAGCGCATCGTCTTCGCCGATTTGCAGGACGAGAGAGCGCGCCGTGCTCGCCTCCCCGCTAAAGGTGCGCGGGGCGAGGTTTTCGAGCGCGAGGCTGACTTCGTATTTTTTGCCGGTCTTGAAAAGATCGTCGTGGAATTCGATACCGAGGGATCCGAAACCATCCGGGCTGCGCGCGAAGGCCAACGTACTGGCTTGATCGAATTTGCCGACCATCGCGCAATAGGGTGCGCCGCTGGCATCAACCGTGCCGACCTTCCATTGTTCCTTCGGCTTGAGCACGCCCAGCATCTGTACGGCGGGCTGCATGGCTTCGGTCACAGTTGCCAAGGCCATCAGAGCCGCCAGAGAAACACTCGTCAGGACGTAAAAAGAAGGACGGCGCATGGGAAATCCTCGTCGGTAGCTTCGTTTGAAAATAAGGCTATTTATTAGGTGTTTCATCATAAGGATTCGGCGCGGTTTTACCAGCAGTTTTTCGGAAAAAGATCGCCCCGCCCCGCCCCGCGCGGGAGGGTTGACAGCAGGGGATTTTATTAATATTATGAAAAAACTTATTTTTTCAGGAACAGGCCGGATGCCCGCAAACGCCACATCGCTCGAAAATGCTTTTGACCGCGCCCAAGGCGGAAACGCCGCTATCCGCAAAGCGTTTTTTGACGCAATCCGCGCCGGTGATGTGGCCGCAGTGACCGGGACGCTGCAAAACCACGCCGGTGCTGCCACATGGCAGGAGCCTTTCGCCCCCGAAGACAAGCCCTATGCCGCCGATGACACCCCCTTGATGACGGCAGCACACGCAAAAAAAGCCGATATTGTCAGGATTTTGCTGCAACATGGCGGCGAGCAGACACTGGATGCGCGCAACAGCCGCGGCTATACCGCGCTGATGTACGCCGCATGGCAGGGCGCCGAGGGCGTTGCCGAGGTGTTGCTCTGGCATGGCGCGAATACCTGGATAAAGAGCGAACACGATCAGGACGCCGACATGCTGGCGCGGACGCGCGGGCATAACGACATCAGCCGCCAAATCCAGAACCACCGCGCCAAGGTCGACGGCCCCGCCGCCTTTATGAACGGCCTCAGCAAAGACGTGCCGCTGCCCAAGCCCATCACCGTGCACAAACGCCCGCCCCCCGCCGCCTGACCCGCCTGCCCTTTTCTTTTGAGATGAAATGTCGTAGTGATCGGGTATGAAAACGCATATCAAATTTTCCCTCTGGGCCGCCCTTTTCGCGCTTGTTGCTTTTTATATCGCGACGCCCTATCTGGCCATGCAGCGGCTTTATGACGGCGTGATGCGGATGGATGCCGATGTGATCGAACGGCATGTCGAATTCCCCGCCCTGCGTGAATCGCTGAAAGAACAGGCCAATGCCTATCTGGCCACGCGCCTGCCCAAGGCGCAGAACGGCCGCCCGAGTCTTTTTGGTGCGGCGGGTCTGGTGATGCTGCCCAAGGTTGTCGAGGCGCTGGTCGATGCCTATGTCACGCCGACCGGCATGCGGCAGGTACTGAATGACGCTGTGGTGAAAGTCGATGGCAAAGACGCCGCAGGAAAAGAACCCAGACCCCTGCGCCGCGAAGATATCCAATACGCCTTTTTTGAAAACCCCGATACGTTTCGCATCGAGGCGAAAAACATGGTTTTCATCCTGCGTCTGAAAGACTGGAAATGGAAACTGACCGAAGCGCGCCTGCCGTCCGAGGTTTTCCTGCAAAGCAAAAAAGCACCCGCACCCGCCGCGCCAGAAGACGCACCGGCTGAAACAGCTATTCCCTGATTAGATACGGCGTTCGATCAGGCTGCGGATTTTTGCGGTATCGAGCGGTTTGTCTGCGCCTGCGGCATCTGCCATCGAAAAACCGTTGCCGCGCCACAGGCCATCGGCCACGCGGTCGTAAACACGCAGCGACAAGGCGGCCGCCTGTTTGTCAGACGACAGTTTGAAGGCTTTGCGGATATCCGACAGTTTTTGCGTATCTTGTGCCGAAAGGGTCAGACCGACATCGCCGGTCAGATAGGCGATACGTGATTTCTCGCGCGCAATATCAACTGCTGCGGCTTTGTCCAGAAACACATCAGGCCCCGACCATGCGCTGCCGCTTTCGATTTTTGCGCCCGTGGCAACGTCTTTTGCAAATCCGTGCACAAAACCGATGGCGTCTTTCAGCACCGCTTTGACGCGGCGGTTGGGGCGTGCGGCGGCGCGGACATTGAAAGCCTCGGCCAGTTTCAGGGCGCGGCCGTAATCTTCTTTGGGCAGTTTCGCGTTATGGGCGGTCATGAGGATATCTCCGTATCAAAAAATAAAAAAATTAATCGAGGTCTTCGTAGGCGACCTTGGGCGACGCACCGCCGTTGTTGACGGCATTGAGCTTATAGGCCAGCGAGGCTTCGAGGAAAGCATCCAGATCGCCGTCCAGCACGCCCTGCGTGTCCGAGGTTTCATGACCCGTGCGCAAATCCTTGACCATCTGATACGGATGCAAAACATAAGAGCGGATTTGGTGGCCAAAACCGATATCGGTCTTTTCGTCTTCGCGCTGCTGCTTTTCGGCATCGCGCATTTGCTGTTCGCGTTCGTACATTTTTGCTTTCAGCATCTTCATCGCCTGATCGCGGTTTTTGTGCTGGGAGCGTTCATTCTGGCACGCGACCACAATACCTGTCGGCAGGTGCGTCAGACGCACGGCGGAATCGGTTTTGTTGACGTGCTGGCCGCCCGCGCCGCCGGAGCGGTAGGTATCAACGCGCAGGTCTTTGGGGTCGATGGTGATTTCGATGTCGTCATCGACAACGGGCGTCACGGCAACCGAACAAAAACTGGTATGCCGCCGTGCGTTTGAATCATACGGCGAGATGCGCACAAGGCGGTGCACGCCGGATTCAGACTTCATCCAGCCGTAAGCGTTCGGCCCGCTGATTTCGAGCGTTGCGGATTTGATACCCGCCACATCGGCATCCTGTTTGTCGAGCAGCGCGAGTTTATAGCCGTGCTGTTCTGCCCAGCGCATATACATGCGGAAGATAATCCCCGC
>JAUXOC010000048.1 GCA_030682495.1 Alphaproteobacteria bacterium
GCGAGTCCTGGGCCTATGCGGAGGGTCAGCGTCGCATCATTCTGATCTATCACACGATGTATGTCTTTGCGATTGGCTTTGAACTGGCCACGCCTTATCTGCTTGGCAAATTGGTCAATACGCTGCAAAAAGCCGATGACACGTTATTCCGCGACTGCGCGATGTATCTGGGGCTTATTATATTGTGTCACTTTTTAATGTGGACGCTGCACGGCCCTGCCCGTGTGCTGGAGCGCCGCGCGGCACAGGTTGTCTATGTCAGCTATGTGACGCGGATGTTCGAACGCCTGTCAGCCTTGCCGCTTGGCTGGCATCAGGATCATCATTCCGGCAGCACGATCAACCGCATCCGGACCGCCGCGCTGGCGCTGAAGAATTTTGTGCAGAACAGCTTTGTCAGCTTCCAGAACGTCACAACACTGGCCGGTGCCATCGGCATGCTGATGTGGTTCAATCTGGCCATCGGCGTTGCCAGCCTTGTCAGTTTTATCCTGGCCATGCTCTGCATCCTTGCCTTGAACCGCAAGATGACGGAAGCCATCCACGAAACCAACGAAGTCACCCATGCCGCCAGCGCGACGTTTTTCGATTTTGTCAGCAATATGGTGAGTATTATCGTTTTGCGCCTGCAAAGCTTTTCGCGCGATACGCTTTTGTCAAAACTTCATCTGGCCATGCCGCCGTTCATGCGCGAAGTCAAAGTCAACGAATGGCGTTATTTTATCTATACGATGCTGAACGTCTTTATGCTCGGCATAATCCTGCTAGGGTATATCTGGTTCCAGATCGAAAGCGGCGCGACCATCGCCGCAGGCACACTGGTCACGGTCTATCTGTACCAGAGCCGTGTGGGGCAGCAGGGTTTTGGCCTGATGTCTATTCATAGCTCGTGGCTGCAAACGCTGGCCGATTTGCGCTCCACCCGCGGCATCCTTGATGATCATGCGCGCCTGACCGGCGAAGAAACACCGCCGCCGCCCGTGGGCTGGCAGGAAATCCGGCTTGAACATCTGCGCTTTACCCACCGCGGCGATCATACGGGCGGCAAGCCGGCGACTTTGCAGGATGTGAGCCTGACCTTGCGCCGCGGTGAAAACATCGCGCTGATCGGCACATCGGGCGCGGGCAAATCGACGCTGCTGACCTTGCTGCGCGCCCTGCGCGCGCCCGACAGTGTTGATGTCACCATCGACGGCAACCCCGCCGACTTCGCCCAGCTGGCACAGGTCACGACGCTGATCCCGCAGGACCCCGAAGTCTTTGAAAACACCATGCGCTTTAACGTGACCTTCGGCCTTGATGTGCCGGATACCGATGTTTACCGCGCCCTGTCGCTGTCCGAATTTATGCAGGTTCTGGCGCAGCTGCCGCAAGGGCTGGATACGGACATCCGCGAAAAAGGCGTCAACCTGTCGGTCGGCCAGCGCCAGCGCCTTGCCCTCGCCCGCGGTGTTTTCGCGGCGGAACAATCCGACATCGTGCTTTTGGACGAGCCTACCAGCAGCGTGGATTTGATGACCGAAGAAAAAATCTTCAAAAACCTCTTCGCGCATTTCAAAGGCAAGACGATCATTGCCACGATGCACCGTTTGCACCTGCTGCCGATGTTTGACCGCATCCTGTTCCTCGATCAGGGGCGCATCGTTGCGGATATGCCCACGCGCATGGCGCTGACAATGCCGGGGCCGATCCGCGATATTTACACGGCCTATGAAAAGCGTGCCCTCCATGCACAGGGCGAGGAATAAATGAACGAACAACCGCCCGTAAAAGCCACCGGTATCAAACGCCTCCTCAACGCGCTTGGCTATTCGCGTGACGGGCTGGCCGCGACCTTTCGCAAGGAAGCGGCTTTCCGGCAGGAATGTCTGGCTGCCGCCGTTTTGATCCCGCTCGCCTTTTTTATCGCGCCGGACCGCGTGATGCTGGTGCTGATGATTGGCAGCGTCCTTCTGGTGATGATCGTGGAGCTGCTCAACTCCGCCATCGAAGCGGCCATCGACCGCTTCGGGCCCGAACGCCATGCACTGGCCAAACATGCCAAGGACGCAGGCAGTGCCGCGGTGCTGCTTGCGCTGATTCTGGCCGCGCTGACATGGCTTGCCGCGCTGACATAACGCGGAAAGAAAATTTCCGCTTTTTAATCATACACTTAAGCCTTGAAAAACCGCCCCTTCCTGCCCGATTTGCAGTTGCGGGGGGATATGAAATCGGCTACTCCTAGTTTAAGGCTGGACTGTACTCAACTTCACTCGCTTGCGATGCGGCTTTGACACAGCGGCTAGACACCCGGCGGCCTCGGCCGTTGTTCGACAACTTGACTCAAGGAGACACTGGTATGCCTAGCGGTACCGTAAAATGGTTCAACAACAAAAAAGGCTTCGGCTTTATCGTTCCCGATGAAGGTGGAAACGATGTATTCGTCCATATCTCTGCTGTCGAAAAGTCCGGCATGCAGGGCCTGAACGAAGGCCAGAAGATCGAATTCGAACTGGCGCCTGATCGCGCCGGCCGGATGACGGCTGTGAACCTCAAAGCTGCCTGATCGCACTTTCTGGATCAAAAAGCCCCCGAAGGTCTCTTCGGGGGCTTTTTCTTTGTCCCGTATCCGTCTATAACAACCCTCATGCTCTCTTATCAGCACATCTATCATGCCGCCAATTTCGCAGACGTGCAAAAACACGCGCTGCTGGCGCAGGTTTTAAAAAGCCTTTGCGCCAAGCCGCTGCCTTTGGCCGTCATCGACACCCATGCGGGGCGCGGGCTTTACAGCCTTGATGACGCAGAAGCGCAAAAAAACCGCGAATTTGATAACGGTATCACTTCGTTTTGGTACAAGCGCGCCGAAATGCCGGCCTGTCTGAAACCCTACCTTGATGTTGTCGAACATTTTAACGAAGACGGCGTGCTGGCCCGCTACCCCGGCTCTGCGATGATGGCGCGGCAGATGCTGCGGCCGGCAGACCGCTTTGTTGCGGTCGAACGCCACCCCGGCGAATTCGGACATTTGCAGCAGGCACTGGCCGGCAGTGCGCGTACGCAATCTGTGCAGGACGACGGCCTGAGCGTGCTGATCGACGCCCTGCCCCTGCCGGAGCGGCGCGGCCTTGCCATCATCGACCCCAGCTATGAAATCAAATCCGAATATGCCGAACTGCCCAAGGTGATCTTGCGCGCACTGAAAAAAATGCCGCAGCTGTGCATTTTTGTCTGGTATCCGATGATGCAGGCTGGCGGCCACCGCTTGATGCTGTCAGAGCTGGTAAAATCCGGCATCCGCAATGCGCTTGTCAGTGAAATCAGTCTGGAAGCCGCCCCGCAGGAACATTTCCGCATGACCGGATCGGGCATTCTCATCATCAACCCGCCGTGGCCGGAGGCCGTGATGGACGACATCACGCAAGCTGTCACCACCCGTCTGCCCGCCAAAGCCGCGGGCGAGGTCTTCTGGCTCGACAACTGCCATATCGACGCCTATACCGGCCTTATGGTGAGATAAGCCGCGCAGCCCATGCCGGTACGGTTTCCGTTGCCGCGCCATAGATCGCATCATCGAAGGCGCTATGCACGGCAGATCTCTCCAGATTGATCTCCACCGTTTGTGCGCCCGCGCGCGCTGCCAGATCCACAAACCCCGCCGCCGGATAGACATGGCCGGACGTGCCAATCGCGGCAAAGACATCGCAGTTCATCAGCGCCTGATAAATTTCTTCCATATACAGCGGCATTTCGCCGAACCATACCACATGCGGGCGCAGTTTACCCGCATGGCCGCAGACGGGACACGGCGTTTCGTGATCGAAATCACCGTCGAAATCCGGCACGGCGCCGCAATCATCGCAGCGCGCCTTGCGCAGCTCCCCGTGCATCGGCAGCACACGCAGGCTACCCGCGCGTTTGTGCAGATCATCGATATTCTGCGTGACCAGCAGGAAATCATCGCCGAGGCTTTCTTCCAGCTGCGCCAGTGCCGCATGTGCCGGATTGGGGGCAATATCCGGCGACACCAGCTGCTGCCGGCGTTCGTTGTAAAAGCGGTAGACGGTGACGGGGTCGCGCATAAAACCTTCGGGGCTGGCGACGTCTTCGATGCGGTGGCCTTCCCACAGGCCCTCCGCGCCGCGAAAGGTGCGAATGCCCGATTCCGCCGATATACCCGCCCCTGTCAGCACCACCACGCGCATGCTTGCAACTCCGTTACCGCTGCGGCACAATAGCCGCATTCAAGACAGGAAGAATATATCATGCTCTGGCCCGCTGCCAAAATCATCCTTTCCGCCTGCATCATCGCTTTTGCGTCATGGCTGTCGCATAAAAAGCCGGAGCTTGCAGGATTTATCATCGCCCTGCCGCTGATGAGCCTTTTGGCACTCGCCTTTTCCTACAGCGAATTCAAAGATGCCGAAAGCAGCGTGCGTTTTGCCAAAAGCATCGTCATGGCTGTGCCGCTGTCGCTGCTGTTCTTTGTGCCGTTTCTGCTGGCGCAGCGTCTCAATATCGGTTTCTGGGCGCTTTACGGCAGCGGCATCGCGCTTTTGATTTGCGGTTATTTTGCACATGTCTGGTTGATGAAGCATTTGGCATGAAAGATGATATTTTTGATAGCCGCGAAGATTATATCCGCGCCCTTTTCGGACGCGAAACAGCGGCACAAAAATCCGCGCGCGAAAGCCTGACCGGCGCGCATGACGGCATCAGCCTGCATGCCGAAGAAGCCCGCACTTTACAACTGCTCATCCGCCTTGGCGATATCCGCATGATTGTCGAGATCGGCACGCTGGGCGGTTATTCGGCGCTGGCGATGGCAGCGGCACTACCCGACGATGGCCGCCTCTGGACGCTCGAAAAAGATCCCGCGCGTGCCGCGCTGGCGCGCAGCAATACTGCCGCCGAAAAGCGGATCAAAATCATCGAAGGGGATGCGCGCGAAACCCTGCGCACACTTGAATCTCAGGCGCCTTTCGATATGATTTTTATCGATGCCGATAAACTGAACTATGCATATTATCTGGATTGGGCGGAGACGCATGTGCGCAAGGGCGGATTGATTGTCGGTGATAACACCCTGCTGTTTGATGCGGTCTGGATGCAGGAACGCCCGCCACGTGTGCGCGACAGTGCGCTTCAGGCCATGCGCGATTTTAACCGGCGACTGGCGGATCCGGATAAATATCTCGGCACCCTGCTCCCCACCGCCGAGGGCATGACGATTGCGCAAAAACTGTTTTAAAAATCAGGCCGGATAGAGCGGGCGCAGCTGGCCGGTTTTTTTGATGACGCTGAAATCCCTGCAGGCGTCAAAAGCTTCGCGCGACAGGCGGACGGCTTTTTCCTGAAATTTCTTCGACAGACCGTGCTTCAGCGCATAGGTATTGTCAGCCTCCGCCGCTGCGCGGTCGAGGAAGATACCGCCGCCCAGACTGTCCACATAGGCTGTGCCATTTTTTGGATCAGGCCCTTTGGTCATCAGCTGCCAGCCTTCGGATAGACCACGGCGCACATAAAGCGCCATGTTGTAGGGCGTATTGACGAAAGCATCAAAAATCCTTTCGCCCGCCGTCATCTGCGTCCAGCGCAGATCATCGATGCGTTTGCGGTATTCGTCAAAATTGACGATTTTATCGTCTTTCGAATCCGCCGCAGCATGGGATTTCTCGTTTTGCGCATAGGCGCAGGGTTTCTGGCTGTTTGCCATCTGCCAATCCACTTTTAAAATTGATTATGAATAATAAATACGCCCCTTTGCCGCCCGCGTAAAGCAAAATCGGGCAGAAAGCGGTTTTATGTTTAAAAACAGCCCGTTAGGCGACCAGATCGGGCAGTGCAGCCGCCACCGCACGGCGCAGCACCGATGCCAGTGCCGCGGTTTCGCCCTTCACGTTCGACCAGACTTTGACCGGCTGCATATTGTCGCGGTCGTATTCACCTTGCAAGACGGTTTCGGCCACTTCGCCGAAGCGGTCTTTGACGTCCACGAGTTTCAGCTTGAAGCGGCTCTTGTTGATGACAGCCGCGACCAGCACATCTTTCACGCCTTCGGCAATTTCCTGCGACTGTTCCGCGGCAGCACCGGGCAACGAAATTTTTTCGCCTGCCGTGGCGCCGGGCGCGATAATCATGATAACGCCCGCCTGTACCACAACGCACTGCGGCATGCCGGATACCTTGACTTCGCCGCGTTCCTGCGTGGCATTGGTCAACTGATCTGTACTCAGCGGCGCGCGCAGTGTGGCAAGATTTGCAAAGACATGATCCAGCGCACTGGCGAAGGGAACGCTTTCGTCGCGCAGGAGCGCCTGAAAACCGCGCAGCCCCATCACCGCATCGCTGTCGTTCTCGCTTTTCATCATCGAGACGAGAGTGTCAAAACCGCTTTTGTCCATGGGAAGGCTCCTTATATTATATTCAAAAATTCAAATGCCGCCGCCGCGGCCAAAGAAATCCGGCTTGGCGGGTCTGTATTTCACGCTGTACATATCTTCGAAAGAATTGATCGCCTTGTCAATCGCTGTCATGCGGGCGGTTGCAGCGCGCAGTTTTGTTGCTTCGGGCGAGGCCTTGGCGGCCTCCCGCGCGCGGATTTTTTCCTGCATGGTGCGGATAATACGCTGCAGGTTGATTGCCTCCACAAAAGCCGCCGCAGTGCCAAAAGACTGCACCACGCGGTGCGATACATCCGCCCCGCCCGATGCCATAAAATTAAACGTGGCATCGCGCCCGTCAGTACGGTGGATGATACCGCAGCGCAGCTCTTCCCCATTATCGGATAACACCGCCGCAACATTCGAGGCATGGTTGATACGCATAGCGCGGCCAATTTTGCGCAGCGCGTCTTCGGTCACATGAATGGCGGCATCGTAATTGTCGATGCTGAGCAGCGCGCATTGCTCCACGATATCGACGAAAGGCGAATTGATCGTCTTGAAGGCGGATTTGCCGTTGACGTAAACCGCCGCCCACAGATCGGGCGTGAAGGCATGGTCAAAGCCCGACAGCACCGCTTCCCATTGCGTCGTCCAGTCATAGGGCTCCGGCCGTGTGCTGAAAATGCCGTTGCGGTAATAGCTGAACATGACCTTGCCCGCCAGCCGCAGCGCGGTCGGCATGGTCTGGGTGCGGATCACGATCTTGTCGAACTGCGCCGGATGATCGGCAGCTGGCAGCCGCAGAAAAATCCGGTTGCTGCGCACGACGGCAGCTTTGGAAATACCTTCCGCGCCGTCGTCCAGAAATTCGATTTTTTCGCGCACAAGCGATGTGCTGAAATCTTTCATGGTGGCATAGCCCCGATGTTGAGCAGCAGGCTATAGCATGCCATTCCGCTGTCTTATGCGCAAATTATATCAGGCGAATTTGCGCACCGGCGCCGAAAAGCGGGTAACAACCTTGTCTCTGCGCTGCAACTCGACGTTTTCTTTCAGCGTATCGTACAGCGGGCGGGCGGTATCGACGCGCATGTCGGAAACGCCGTCTTTTTCCATTTTATCGATCATATCCAGCATTTCGGCCATATAAGAAATTTCGTTGCGCGCATCTTGCTTGAAACGGTAGTTCTGGTTTGCCGCGACCAGATTGAATTTGCGGTTGACCGGCTGGCTTTTCATGCCGTCTTGCTTGCGGCCTTTCGGATACATGGCGGATTTGCTGAAGCGGAACTTGTTGCAGCGTTCATCTGCCAGTTCGCACAGGCCGTCCAGCACAGCGCAGAGTCTCGGGTCGTTCGCGGTCGCCAGCATGTCCTGCGCCGCTTCGTTGCCGGAGAAAGCAACCTGCAGCAGCTCGCCGAAGGCCGCCCAGCCCAGCATACCGATCACCAGGCTGCCCAGCAGGGTTTCTTCGCGGCCGGCAACGCGGGCAAAGGTATTGGCAGGGTTCAGGCGCTGGTAAGCGGCATCGAGGCGCGTGATGATCTGTGCGCGCATTTCCGTGGTCGATGCCACAACTTCACGGTTTTTATTGGATACATTATTGAACCCCAGTGCCATCGTCGTCTCCCCCAAGTGCAGCTCTTTAGTTCCCCTGAAGCAAGACTACGTTTCGTCTATGAAAAATAAGTTAAGGAAATTAATTATGGGATTAACCCCCGATTAACCCGCCTTAAGGAAGGGTTGCATTTTCCAAAAAACCGTTTAAAACCAGAGTGGTAAAACACAGACCGCGAGGCCGAAATGAGTGCAAAAAACACGAAAAAATTTTCACGCCGCAGCACAGTTGATGAAAAAGACCTTGCGCAGTTCGAACAGCTGGGGGCGAAATGGTGGGATGAATCGGGGCCGATGAAGCCCCTGCACCGCCTGAACCCTGTCCGGCTCGATTACATCCGCCGTATGGCCTGCGCCCATTTCGGTCTGGAGGCGGAAAAGCTGGGCGCGCTTGCCGGTTTAACCGCGGCGGATATCGGCTGCGGCGGCGGGATTGTGGCCGAACCTCTCTGCCGTATGGGCGCCGCCGTGACCGGCATCGATGCAGGGGCGGAGAACATTCGCGCGGCACAGGTACATGCCAAAGAATCGGGTCTGGATATTGATTACCGCGTGACCACTGCCGAAGAGCTGGCCGAAAGCGGCGCACAGTTCGACATTGTGACGGCACTGGAAGTCGTCGAGCATGTCGCGGATACGGATTTGTTTCTGTCGTCCTGTGCAGAGCTGGTCAGGCCGGGCGGGCTGCTGGTTGTGTCAACGCTGAACCGCACCGCGAAATCTTTTGTGCTGGGCATCGGCATGGCGGAATATGTGCTGCGCTGGCTGCCCAAAGGCACGCATGACTGGCATAAATTTATGAAACCGTCCGAAGTCGCCGCACCGCTGATGACCGCGGGGCTTGAGGTCACAGATATCACCGGCCTTATATACGACCCGCTGCGCCTGAAATTCCGCCTCAGCGACAATGATCTGGGTGTGAATTATCTGATGACGGCGGTGCGCGCCGCCTAAACATGCTCAAGGCTGCGGCGGTTTGTTTTTTTTGTCAAAGATGTGCTTGAATTCTGGCAGCAGAGCCGGTTTCGGCCATGTACCGTCGACATCCCAAAAAGCATAGCGTCCGTGATACTTCGCCGGGTTCGGCATGCCCATACCCTCAAAGGTCACGGGTCCCATCGTTTCCGGATCACCGCCATTGACGCGCATCTGCAAAGCAGCGTGATGCACCATTTCAATTGATTGATGCAAGCTAAAATACTCTGCCAGCGCGCGCTTCGGCATGATGCGCTGCATCCCCTCGAAGGCTTCCTGCGGGTTTTGCGGAGAGATGCCTGCGCGATGCAATCTGGCGACGAGGCTTTCCTCCGACGTCACGATTGTCAGGGAAAGAAAATCACCCCAGACGGAATTGGAACTGCTCATATTGCAATTGATCTGCGGAAATCTTTCGACAAGCTCTTTTTCAAAAGCGGCCGCAACACGGCCGACACGCGCCATCGCCGCAGCGACATCGCCCGACCGCTCCTCGGGTGATTTATTCTTGTCGTATTTGTTGTCGATCGGCACCTGAACGAGCAGGATGTCTTTGTCCGGATGCTGAGCCTTCAACTCGGCGATCTTTTCGGGCAAGGCTTCGAGAATTTGGTCGAGCCGCGCGGCAAGGCTGCGGCTGGCCTGATCGGCAGCATTAAAAATATCGGTCAGCTTTGCGGCCATGCGGTGATCGCTCCTGAAAAAACAAACTATGACAGAGAAACGCAGGCTACGCCCCGCGCTGCAATATGTCAATACGCACTAGGGCAGTGCCGGATCGTCGGTTTTGACCTCTTCCGCCTTCAGCATATCCGCAAGGCGCACCACGGCAGAGCCGGGTTTAAGGGGTTTTTGCTGGCTGTCGTGCGGGCTCCAGCCGATGGCGTAGATGACCTGAAACGTTGCGGGGACACGGCCGCGCGCATCGCCGTATTTTTCCTGATAGATTCGCGCGGATTCCAAAATGACCTGACGCCGCGTCGGTAGCTTCAGACGGCTGTGCACGGCATTGCTGGCGCCCATGCCGCGCAAATCCTGCATCAGTTTGATCGGGTGGCTGTAATCAACGGTAATAATATCGCTATCGACAACGGGCAGCGCAAAACCCGCACGCTGCATCAGCGCGCCCATATCGCGCAGGTCGATAAAGGGGGAGACGCGCGGGCTGGCGCCGCCGCTCACGTTCAGCTCTGCCGTCATCAGGCTGTCGCGCAGCTCGCGCAGGCTTTCGCCGCCCAGCACAGCCGCCATAAACAAACCGTCGGGCTTCAGCGCGCGGCGCACCTGTACAAGCGCCCCCGGCAGGTCGTTGACCCAGTGCATCGACAGGTTGCTGACCACCGCATCAAAAGCATTTGCGGCAAAGGGCAGATATTCTTCATCCGCTGCAACGGACAGTTCAGCCACAGCCTGCGCCATGCGCGGCGACAGGTCGGCGGCGAAAACGGCCTCTGTTCCCGCGCGCGCCGATAACATCTGCGCCAGCACGCCGTGATGGCTACCGAGGTCGAGGATGCGCGGAAAACCGCGCCGCACCATATCCATACGTTCACACAGGCGCGCGGCGACATCGCGCAGCAGAAAATCGTAATCGCCGATTTTCATGGCCGCGCGGTCACGGCGCAGGCGCAGCAACGTGCGGTCAAAAACATCGATGATGTCAGGTTTATTCATGAAAATCTGCGCGGATCAGCGCCGCCCCTTACCTGTCGGGTCGCTCAGCGGCGGCGCGGGTGCAGGCGCGGGCGCCAGCTCCATACGTCTGATCTGCTTGCCGACTTTTTCGATATCTTTGTCAATCTCGGCAACGCTGGCGGTTTCTTTCATCTGGATATGTGCGGCGCTGTCGCGCAGCGTGCGTTTTGCCTGTGCATAGGTATCGGACAGGCGCGGGCCGACGCGTGGCGCGGCAATGCTTTCGATCAAGGCCTGTGCGGCTTTGCTCTGCTCGGCGATTTGCGGGTCGCTTTCGGGCGTCCAGATCGGCTCTTGCGGTTTGGGCGCAGCACCCGGGCCGCCGCCTGCGCCGCCGCGCTGCCCCAAAACGCGGGAGGGCACAGCGGAATAGCCCACGTTCTTCGCCTCCACCGCGACTTTTTCAGTCGAGAGGGAGAAACCCTTGCTCTTGAGATTAACCGGATCACGGTTCAGCTGCATGCTGTGGCCGTCATCCATCGACATATGCAGCCGCGCAATCGCCTTGAGCAGCATACCGCTGAAACGGTGAAAAAACCCGAGCTGCCAGAGACGTTTGACCGGCGCATATTTCCAGTTCGGCCCCGCGCCCACGCGCGTCGGCGACGACACCACAAACGGATAGACGCGCTGCGGCGTCACGCCGGTATGGGTAAAATAGCTTTCGCCCAGCTGGCAGACCTGTTCGGTCGGCACGCCGAATTTATTGGCAATGAACACCTTGGCGTCTTCGATACTGCGTACATCCTTGGGCAGCACGAAACTGGGCGCATTGAGCATGGCGCCATCCCCGCCAAGACGGTTGGGTACGGGCAGAATTTTCGGCTCCAGCGCCACCAGCAGATTGTTATCCCAATCGCGCGTCAGCGGAATGACCACGGCGATATTTTCAATACCGTCTTCGGTCACAATAAATTCGATATCCTGCGCCGAAAGCCCGCGCGTGCCGCGCCCGACCTTGCCTTCTTCGACAAAGACCGATTTGACAGGTTTCAGGGTAATCGCGCCTTTTTTCTCTTCCTCGAATTCAGCCGGCTCGACCTCCTCCAGAATATCCTCAGGGTCTTTTCCTTTGGAGCGCGTGGCGGTGATTTCGGGCAGCGCCTCGCCCACCCAGCGCGGCAATTGCAATTGATAGCGCGACATCAGCTCGAAGACATGCAGCTCCAGCCGCGGTTCGGGCAGCAGGCCGACCTGTGCGGCGAGCAAAATATCCGTGGCCTCCAGCTCGGTGATCGTGCCAATCTCGGTGAAGTTCACTTCGCTATCTTTCTGGATTGTCCAAGCGGTTTTTTGCGGGTTTTCCACCTCGACAAACACAGGTTCAATGGCTTCGTCAATACGGTCGGGCGACGGGAAATAGGTTTCGCCGACATACCAGCTTTCATCCGTCTTCGGGCGCAGGCTGGCATAGCCGCGCACGTAATCGAAAATCATTTTGCGGTTTTCTTCGACGTCGTCGGTCATATTGACCGTGTCCATCGTGATCGGCTCGATCAGGTGACCCGACCATTTCTTGCCGTCGATATTGTGCGACCCGCGATGCACCGCATTCACAATCGGGCGCGGATAACCGCTGCGCACGTAAATCACCAGACGGTTATCGGGCGTGATGCGGTAAGGCACCACGTCGCAATATTCGCCGGGGCGCTTGACCAGTTCGTGCAGCTGTCCCGATTTTTTGTCACGGACGATCATGATCTGCAGATCGCCCACGGGTTTTTGCGACGGGCGGCGTTCTTCCAGCACAAGACTCTGCTTGTCAGAGACTTTCTGCGAGACGATAAAGTAATTCGTCGCGGGACTGCCCATCGGCACGTAGTTTTCGGTATAAAGCTGGAAGCGGCCCTTGAAGCAGTTTTTCACCACCCACGGGTTCCAATACGGCGCGGAAAAGACCATGCGCATACCAAGGCGCGCAAATTCACGCCGGAAATCCTGATGCGTGGAGAAGGTATATTCTTCCTTCAATTCCTGATCCCAATTGGCGCGGCTGTTTTTGCGGTGAATAAACTCCAGCGCCCATTTGTGCATCAGGCGGAACAAACGCGTGCCTTCGCGGCGCGGCATCAGCTCTTCGATAAAAAATCCTTCGCAGCCATCCGCCATCGGCCGCGCGGTTTGCGAAAACTGCACCAGCAAATCGGCATCCGACAGGCTGCGCGGGTCGATGCCGCGGCTGGGCAGGTTGGGCAGTTCCATCATGACGAATTCATCGTCGGACGGCAGCATATAATCGCGGATGAGCATCGTGCCGCCGACTTTCAGCTTGCGGATTTGACGCTCCAGCAAATTGAAGACTTCGTCGGCGTTATAACCCCACGAAGAATAAACGCGGTGCAGAACGTTTGAATTGATAATGCCGTCGACGGATTCATCTTCCAGATCCGGAATACCGATGTCGGTCTGGCGGAACGACAGGTTGGGCAGGCGATAGGTCTTGCGCGCAAATTCGATGGCTTTGGCATCGCGGTCGATGCCGATGATTTCGGTGCGCGGGTTCAAAAGCGCGAGGGCATAAGTGACCTCCCCCGTCTCGCAGGCCATATCGACGATGCGCGATCCGGCGGGCAGCAAAAAGTGCGCCGAGATCAGCGCTGCTTTTTTCTGGATAAATTCTGGCATTTCAATGACAAGCCGTTCGCGCGACGTCTCATCCTTCGCCGCGGAGGCAAAGTTTTTGATGCTGGCAGCAATCTGCTCTTTGATGTCTGTTCTATCGACCTTTGACACAGTTTTGCCCTGAGGAAACGCGCTTCCTACCATTATAGCGAATATATGGGACAAACCTCCAGATTTGCCACATCGCGAACGAATGTTACAATAATAAATACGGAAAATCAATAACTTCGTTCAGAAACTTTATTTATTGATTTCAACCGTTTTTGGCGGCATCGTCGCATTATGTCTGAAAACCTGCCTTTTTCGCCGCCTTTCCAGCGCCTGCGCCAACTTGCGCTGGCCGCGCTGGATGCCCTGTTGCCGCCGCGCTGCCTTGGCAGCGGCAAGATCGTCGATGCCCCCGGCATGCTGGATGCAGGGTTCTGGGGTGAGCTGGCCTTTGTCAGCGCCCCCGCCTGCGTTTGCTGCGGCCTGCCTTTCAGCTTTGCGGTGGCGGAAGGCAGCCTTTGCGCCGCCTGCATCGACAGCGCACCTGAATTCGACAAAGCCCGCGCCGCCGTGGTTTATAACGACGCCAGCCGCCAGCTGATCCTCGATTTCAAATATGGCGACAAGCTGCATGCCGTTGACACGTTCCTGCCGTGGCTGCGCCGTGCGGGGGCGGAGATGCTGGCAGACACCGATCTGATGATCCCCGTGCCGCTGCACCGGCGGCGGCTGTGGCAGCGGCGGTTCAACCAGTCTGCCTTGCTGACGCGCGCGATTGCCCGCGACACCGGCCTGCCCTGCCTGCCCGATGCCCTTTGCCGCAAACGCCATACCGTGCCGCAAAAAGGCCTGAGCCGCAGCGAGCGGCATCTGAACGTGCGCGGCGCTTTTGCCGTCAACCCGCGCGATGCGGGGCAGATCAAAGGCAAGCGCGTGATGATCGTGGATGATGTTTTCACCAGCGGCGCGACACTGAACGAATGCGCGCGCATCCTTAAAAAGGCCGGTGCGGCAGAGGTCTTCGTCCTCACCCTCGCCCGCGTGACGCGCGAAGAATTTTAACATCCCGCCAAAAATGCCTGTGCCGCAACGCCTTATTGCGCCGCAACAAAAAATTGTTTGCCAAGAATCATCGCCTGTGATGCAATCAAAGAACAGGAGAACGATCATGCGCCAAGCCGCACAACATAATGCCGTGAAGAATACCGTGAACTGGATGGGCCTTTCCCCATCCCTCACCGCGGCTATTCAAGCCGCAAAAAATGCGGCATGCGCAGGCAAACCGGAGGGTTTCACCTATGCCGCATCCGCAAAAATCGCAGGCTGATCGTTCCTAGCAAGACCGTCAGCCGCACAGGCTGACAGGACAATCCAGACATTCCTGATCCAGACGCAAAGACCAAGACGCCCTGAGTCCGTTTTTTTCCGGCGTTTTCTGTCCGCCTGTTCACCCAGACCAAACCGACTTTGAACAGGAGGAGGCGCGCCATGCACGCCGATCGTCATAACCGTGCTCCGTACGCAGGCAGTAACAAACGTGCCCTGCACGTAGATCAGAACGTCAGGCTTTTGCAGATGCATGCCGTCTGCATCAACATGTGTTTCATCATCCCCATCATCATCCCGTATTACCGCGACAGGATGGGGCTGGGCTTTGATGACTTCCTGCTCGGCGAAGCGGCCTTTGCCGCAACGCTGGTGCTGCTTGAAGTACCCAGCGGCTGGCTGTCCGACGTGTGGAAGCGGCGGCATGTGCTGTTGCTGGGTACGCTGTTCGAGATGCTGGGCTATGGCCTGCTGCTGGTCGCAGACGGGCTTTGGATGGCGGTCGCGGCGCAGTCTGTCATCGGCGTCGGGATCAGCTTGATCTCCGGCACCAACTCGGCGCTGCTCTATGACAGCCTGCTCAGCGAGGGGCGCGAGGCGGAATACCGCCGCCACGAAGGCCGCCGCATGGGCGTGGGGCTGTATAGCGTCGCCGCCGCCAGTATGGCGGGTGGGCTGCTCTATGCCGTCGATGCGCGGTTGCCGGTGCTGTTGTCGCTGGTCACGCTGGGCGCAGGCGCTGTCTGCGCGGCAATGCTGCACGAGCCTGAACGGCACCGCCGCGCCGCCCAGCGCCATCCGCTGGCGGATATGCTGGAGACAGCACGTTATGCGCTGTCGGGGCATGTGGAACTGGGGCTGGTCATCGTCTTTGCCGCCCTGATGTTCTCGGCCACCAAAGTCGTCATGTGGTCGCAGCAGCCGTACTATATGGCGATGGGTCTGGGCGAGCATGTCTATGGCCTGCTGATGGCTGCCGGCTTCGTGTTGGGCGGCGCGTCGAGCCACTTTGCCCATCTGCTCGACGGGCGGGTGTCGAACCTGAAGGCACTGCTGGGTGTCTGGCTGCTCGGCGTTGTCTGCTGTGTCGGTGCCAGCCAGTCGCTCGGCGTTATGGGCGGCTGGGCGGGTGCGGGCATGCTGATGCTGGCGGGAACCTGCCTGTACGGGCTGGCCGCCCCGCGCGTCAGCGAGGTCGTCAACCGTCACGCCGGATCGGAGCGGCGCGCGACGATCCTGTCGACCCAGAGCTTGCTCTGCGCACTGGTCTTTATGCCGCTGAGTCTGCTGATGGGGCGTGCGGAAAAAGACCACGGAGTCGATGGCATGCTGCTTGGCATGGCGCTGTGGCTCTGCCTTGCGGGGTTGTGCCTGATGCTGTGGTGCTTGCGCCGCCGTCTCCGTGCCCGCCGCCACGCCGCGGTACAGCGCCGCAAACTGGCCGCCGCCTTCTCTGCGGTGGTATAGAGCCGCGAAAACCGCTGTCTGCCTCACCGCAGGCGGCGGTTTTTCGTGCTTTATAAGAACTTTTGGGGCTGGCAGGTGGCGGCGGCGCGGCCTATATTACCCCTGTCTGAAAGGATGTCCGTCATGGCCAAAACAACAAAAAACAAACAAACCCGAAACAAACAAACCTCTGCTGCCGATTTTGACGTGCTGGTCGTGGGCGGCGGGCCGGTCGGGCTCAGCTTTGCACGGATGATGGCGCCGCTCGGCTGCCGCATCGGCGTGATCGAAAAACAGCCGCTGGACAAAATCGCCCGTCCCGCCGATGACGGGCGCGAAGTTGCCGTCACGCACCGCAGCCGAAAAATTCTCGAGAGCAACGGCATGCTGGCCGGCATGCCAAAAGATGCCCTGCATATTTTGCGCGCGGCACAAGTGATTGATCGCGGCACCGCACAGCCGCTGGAATTTTCACCCGAAGGCAGCGGCAAGGGCAATATCGGTTTTGTCATCGCCAACCACCATATCCGCAAGGCTGCCTATGACGCCGCTGCCGCTTGCAAAAATATCGAGATCATGACCGGCCAGACAGTGACAGGCCTCTCCCTCGGCAGTGGCGCCGCGGTGGTGACGCTGGAAAGCGGCCAGACGCTCTCCGCCCCCCTCGTCGTTGCGGCAGATAACCGTTTTTCGACGCTGCGTGATATGGCGGGCGTGGAGACGCGCAAGCTGGATTTTAAACGCCTCTGCATCGTCGTCAAAATCACCCACAGCAAGCCGCATGACGATATCGCCAGCGAATGTTTCCTCGACGGCCTGACGCTTGCGCTGATTCCGCTCGGCGATACAGCGGCCACAGCCGTTTTGACGCTGCCGATAGAAGAAGGCAAAAAAATTCTAGCCCTTTCGCCCGAAGACCTTGCCGAGAAAATTTATGGCTGGGCAGATGGCCGCATCGG
>JAUXOC010000006.1 GCA_030682495.1 Alphaproteobacteria bacterium
CCAGATGGGCATGCAGGGCTGCCTGAAGGTGCCAGAACGTGTCGCTCGACATAAAGTTCCTTTCGTAAAAAAATGCGCCCGTCTGCGGCTTTGGCAGGGGCGCGGGGTTTGAAAAAAAACGCCAAACGGCTTATCCTGAAAGAAGGGTGTCTTTCGGATTCTGTTCTTATCACCGCGCCGCCGCGTCTGCCCCGCGCCGCCGCAGAGGAGTTTTCATGCGTTTCAAGGTTCTGATGCTGGTTCTGGCTTTTCTGATCGCCCTGCCGATGGCGGCGCATGCAAGCTTCCTCGAGGGCAAAAAATCGTATGACAATAAAAACTGGCGCCGCGCCATCCTGCACCTGCGTCCGCTGGTCGAACAGGGCGACGCCCGCGCGATGGTTCTGATGGGCAATATGTATGCCGAAGGCCACGGCGTCGAAAAAGACACCACCGAAGCCTTCACGCTCTATCACCGCGCGGCAGAGCGCAACAATACGGATGGCATGCTTGCCACCG
Organism: Alphaproteobacteria bacterium; assembly: GCA_030682495.1. Taxonomy (GTDB): domain Bacteria; phylum Pseudomonadota; class Alphaproteobacteria; order Micavibrionales; family UBA2020; genus UBA2020. The sequence continues at coordinate 499 of JAUXOC010000006.1, forward strand.
CCACGCTCTACCAGACCGGTGACGGCGTACCGGCCAATACGCGCCTGGCCATCATGTGGTTTGAACGCGGCGCCAAGCTGGGGCATCAGACCTCGGCGTTTTTCTATGCCATGCATCTTTATCAGGGCAGCAAAGGCCCGACGTTCGACTTTAAACCCGATCATGTCGAAGCCTATAAATGGTTTCGCATCACGGCGCGCAGCCGCGGCAACCCCAAGCTTGCCAAGGCCGCAGATACCATCGCCGAAAAACTGCGCAGCGAACTGCATTATAACGATGTCGAAGCCGTCGACCGCGCAGTTGTCGAATGGGTCCCCACCGACCCGCGCAACCTCGGCCCCCTGCCCGAAGAAACGGTGGCGGCCGAACGTGAAACAGGCGGCGACGTGACCGCACCGCAAGAAACGCCGGACGCAGAAGATCCGGTAGACGATAAAAAAGCGGATGACAAAAAAACCGGCCAGGAAAAACCCGCCGAATAACAACGATTTATATCAGCCCTGCGGCAAAGCCTCACGCAGCAGCGTGAAGCGGCCGAGTGTGATTTTATATTCTGCGCGCGTCAGCGTCACGCCAAGCGCAAACCATTTCGCCGTGCACAGCAAGATATAAACGCCGGCCATCGTAAAGTCCTGCAGCGCAATCATCATCGCGGCGGCAAAAACAATCGGCAGGGCATAGCGCAAAACCGCTGTCTTGTCCGGTATGTCAAATCCGCGTTTCAGCTGCGGTGCCTCTTTCGTGCCGCCGGTTTGCCGCCAGTCGTGGCCTTCGGGCACGCCGTCTTCAAGCGGCAAGCACCCCGCCAGCCGCGCCAGATCGCGGATCATCACGCGGTGCTCAAACCGGTGAAACAGCGCCAGAAAATAGACCAGCAGGATAAAAATAAGGAAATTCATTCTTGCATTTTGCCTGTCTGCGATGCACAGGGCAAGTCTTACAGTGGTTTTTTCAGTGCCGCGATCTCCAGCCAGCGCGCATCGCCCGCGGCGTCATGCAGCGAAACAATCTCGTAGGCCGCGCCGCCCGCCATATCGATCAGCCGCATACCGGCCGTCATATCGCTACGATAACGGATGCGCAGGCGGTGGCTAACCGCAGGGGTGCGTTTATGCTGGCGCAGTGCTTCGCCGCCGCCCGCACTTTCAATCGCGGCGTAAACCAGTGGCCGTGCCGCCACGTCCTGCCAGACCAGATGCCAGCCGCCGCCACCATCGGGCGCGCGGTGCGCTGTTTGCAGGCGCAGGGCGTGTCTCAGCGCGCCGATCATGCCAGCCTCATCATGCGAAACGGGCGGAACAAAATGCCCGCGCCCGAGAGCTCCAGCGCGCGCTCCGCCGCATCGCCGCGGTTTTCGTACATATGCGCGGCCAGTTGCTTCATGCCTTGACGCAGCATCGCGGGCACGGCCTGCGGTGTGGTGCCAAAACCGGCGGTATAGCGGATTTCGATGCCGTTTGCGATGCGCTGCGGCTGCGGCGCGGCGCGTCCGGCTTGCAGCAAAATGCGCCCCGGGCGGCGCAGCGTATCGGTGTAATAATTTTCAGGCGCAAAGGGCGATGCATTCCCCGCCGTGTCATAGACATAGATACCCTCCACGCTGCACAGGGGCGGGCGCGGCAGCAAAACCGCCTGCGGCGTCAATATGCGCACGCCTTCGCGCATGCCGTCCCACCAGCCGCGACTCTCGCTGCCCGGCCAGCTGTCCAGCCACAGACTATATCCGCGGTTAATCAGCGCCAGACCTGTTGTCTGTTCGCAGACCATGCGCGCGGTTGCGATCAGCCCCGCAATCAGGGCGTCCTCGGCGTCGTGGCTGACGCGCAGATGCAGGCGCGTTTCCTCCAGCGTCAGCGGCTCCGCGCCCGCAGGCGTCGTCTCCACCAGATGATAGGCGGGTGTGGTCATGCTCTTCTCCGTTTGCGGGTGTGGTTCATCGCCGCCCTGCGGCGCTTAAAATATCACCGCCCTGCGGTGCTTAAAATATAACCGCCCTGCGGCGGTCAAAAATCCGGCAAGAAAAAACCCGGCATAGCCGGGCGCGTTAAAATCTGGTTGCGGGGCGCGGCTAAACCACCGGTTTTACTTTCCTATTGTCATCCCGACAGAGCGCTTAAGCGCGGTGCGGGATCTTGCTTGCTGCACGAGAGAAGACCGCTCGCTTTCGCTAAAAGCCGAAAAGATAAATTGAGTTTTGATCTTGGTCACGCGCGCCCGCAACCCGCCGGCTTTACTTGTCCTGCGGCCTCACGACTTCGACCCAGCTGTCCGTCGGGATGCCGTAGTCCTTCCAGGCGACTCTTTGCGCGATTTCCAAGGTGTCTTGCAGGTCGTCTTCATTGTGATTCGGGCAGCCGAATTCGGGATCACGAGCGTCCTTTTCGAAGTCTGCGAAAGAGTCGAAATACAAAAACAGGTAATATCCCGCAGCTCCCGCATAATCGATAATGGCATTGATTTTCTCCGGATGATCGTAGGTGCTGAACCATTTCATGCCGGTCAACCCTGCGGCCTGCCGACTTCGACCCAGTTGTCCGTCGGGATGTCATAGTCTTCCCAGGCGGCTCTTTGCGCGATTTCCAAGGTATCTTGCAGGTCGTCTTCGTTGTGATTTGGGCAGCCGGACGTGCGGCGAACGTCCTCTTCAAAATCGGCAAAGCTATCAAAGTACAGGTAGAGATAGTAACCCACGCTGGGATCATATTCTATGATCGCATTAATTTTTTCCGGATGATCGTAAGTGCTGAACCATTTCATGCCCGTCAATCCTTTATAAAATAGTTTCTGTGGAGATCTGTGGCATCTACCCATCTCCCTGACTCGTTGATCTGCTGGAAGTGGAAATGCGGGTCGTCTTTTCTGCCTTTCCAGTTTCCGGGGTCTTGAACGTCCAATCTGAACTTTTTATTTTCCTTGAAAATAACAAGGTCACCTTTGGAATTGATTCGTACATCTTTTGCCTCAATTTTTCCACCGAAAAACTTTTCGATTTCATCAGCGGATTGGCGGATGCGATTGTCGCTTTCTTTGGGCGAGATCTGACGTTGTGCGCGGGAAACCAAAACCTCCTGTAAATCTTCTGCACCCTTTTTATCAAGCTCTTTGATTTTTCCGGCGGCGCGGTTCGCTTGGGGGATGCGCGGCATTTCCTGCGCGTTGCGCCGGCCTCCGCCGCCGCTTCCGAAGCCGCGAGGCGTGCCTCCCTCCAGAAGACTTTCGATGGTTTCGTCAAGCGCGCCGCGGCTACCGGGGCGGATGCGCGCCATCGCGTCTTGCAAAAGCGGTTTTCCGCCGCCGCCGTCCGTCCATTGCCCGCCATTCGCATGTCCGGCGGGGACGCGCGGCTGGTGCGGGTTATAGCGGCGTTCGATGTCACCAAGCACCTCCATCGTCCAGCCGCGTAAGGAAGCGGCGAGGAAGCGCAGATCGTCCGCCGATACTTCCGGCGGCGCATTTGGAAGGCGTGTGTTCATCGGGCGTGTCCTGCAGAAAAATGACGGGCAGGGTGTGCAAAACGCAGCCCCGCCCGCCAAGGCGGGAGGCTTCGGTCAAAAAAGCACAGGCAAGGATCAGTCGTTATCAACAGGTTTTTGCGCCGGATTGCCGCAGAGCGCGATCATCGCAATCGGTGCGCCGTCTTCCAGCCCCGCCGGTACGGCGCTGACCTTCACAAAACGCTTTTCGCCGCGGTATTCCAGCGCATAGCGCATATTTGCTTCGGCATTGCTGTCGATGCGTTTGAAAACGCCGCTGCTCAGCGTCATGTCCGGCAGCACATCGGCGTCGGTGCAGGGGGTAAAGGCGGCGGGGTTGCCCGTGCCGTCGTCATCGGCATGTTCGATTTTAAGATCGATATAGACCGCCACGCCCAGCGTATCCGCCGCCGCGCCGAGCAGCACCGCCACGGCCAGCGTGCCGATGCCCTGCGTGTCAATGACCGCGCCTGTCACCGGCGCGCTTGTCATGACCTGCGGCGCGGCAACCTGCGACAGGCCGATATTGTGAATGATGTCGTGCATATGTATGTGTCCTTTCGCGTTTGTAAAAAAGAAAACCGGAAGACGCGCCGTAAAGCGGCAAGGGGGGGAGGGGTAGCCGCGCGGCTGCGTCTTCCGGCGGCGCAGGGCTGTGTGCGCCCGCGCCTGTGGGGGGTGTTTAGGCCTCGGCGAATTTCATCAGCTTGATCGCGTCAAAATTCACCACATCACCGCCGACACGCTTCGTCGTATAGAATTTGACGTAGGGCTTGGCGGTGAAACTATCGCGCAGGATGCGGATACCCTGACGGTCGACAATCTGGTATCCGGCGCTGAAATCACCGAAAGCAATCGACAGGCTGCCCGCGCCGATGCCGGGCATATCCTCGGCTTCGATCACATTAAAGCCGAGCAACGTGCCGCCCTGCTTCATCTGGAAGTCGGGCTGCCAGATATAATTGTCATTGCCGTCTTTCAGCTTGCGCACTTCGGCCAGCGTGGACCTCTTCATCATGAAAACGGCACGCTCGCGGTAAGCCGATTTCAGCGTATAGACCAGACTAATCAGCGCATCGCCGGGGTTTTCATCGGCAAAAGCGCCCGCGCCGCCCGACAATACCTGTTCGATCACCGAAAAACTGCCCGCTGTGGGCGCGCCCGCCGCATAGGTCAGAAACCCGCGCGGTTTTTTGACGCCGTTGCCGGAAACAAAAGCCTCGTTTTCCATGCGCGCCAGACGTTCGGCAATTTTACCGGCCAGCCAGTCTTCGACATTAAACAAACTATCGTCGAGCAGTTTTTGCGTGGCGCGCGGCTCGGCGTATTGTTCATGTACGGGGATGCGGTATTCTCCGATTTTCGGTGCGGCGGTTTCAGGGCGCGTTTCTGTTTCGCCGACCCAGCCCGATGTGGCTTCGTTGAGGTCGTGGATACCCTCCAGCGCATCGGTGCCGATGGTGATGACATTTGCCACCTGCCGCATTGGTGATGTTTCGCGCACCAGCGCCGCAATGCGCCCCGACATGTCGGGCGTGACGGTAAAACCGCCATCGGGGTCGGATCCGACCGACAGCGCCTTGATTTCATCGACGCCCGATCCGGCGTTGTTCTTGCGCAAATACGCGCGCAGGGCGGATTTATACTGGCGATATCCGTCAAGGCCGAGGTCGGTATCGATGCGGCCCTTGCGCTCCAGCATAAACAGCTCGGCTTCCTGCCATTCGGCATTACCGCCGTGCGCGGGGCTGCGGTGCATGGCGGTTTCGATCTGCTCCACGCGGCGTTTGGCGGCGTCGGCGGCGGCGATGGCACGGGTAATCTCGCCGTTCAGCCGGTTGACCTTCATTTCGGTCATCGGGTCGGCCGATCCGCGCCGTTCAATCTCGCGCAGGCGCTGGTCGTTGGCATCCTTGAAGGCTTCGAAGGCGCGGCCGAGGTCGAAAACGGCCGAACGAATATCATTTGTCATGGCAAATTCCTTATGCTGTCTGTGTTGAGGATGGAAAGTTTTTTTACGTCAGGGCGCGGATACGTGCGGCCAGCGTGGCCAGCAGCGCGGCTCCCTCCGCGGTATCGTCCCCGTCCATCGCGTCACGCGCGGCAAGGGCTTTATAGCCATGCGCCATCAGCGCCTTGGCTTGTCTGCGGCTCAGCCCTGCATCGCGCAGGTGTGCCTCGACATCTTTTTCCGCGGGCAGCAAGCCCACGGTAATTTGTGATTTCACGGCACGCACCCGCGCGCGGTCATTGGCGGGGAAGGTGACGATGGAAACTTCAAGCAATTCCAGCGCGGTCAAAAGCCGCACGCCGGTTTTGCCGTCGCGCGCGGATTCCACGGTGCGGTAGCCAATCGAAAGCCCGCTTACGACGTTTTCTTTGAGCAGCGCATAGGCCTCGCGCGCCTGTGTAATATCGTCCGTAAACAAACGCCCGCGCACGTAAAGACCGTTACTATCCTCGTACATGTCTTCCCAGATGCCGATCACGCGTTTCGGGTCGTGCTGCCACAAAAGCGGCGGAAAGCGCCCTTCGCGGCGGCAGGCGGACAGACTTGCGGTGAAGGCGCCCGGCAAAATCCGGTCACCCGCAGAATCGACATTGTGAAAAACAGCGGCATAGCCTTCAAAAACACCGGTGGCAGGGGCGAATTTCAGCTCCAGCGGCGCGGCAAGGGCGGCGGTATCGGGCATAAAATCCATCAGACAGGCTCCTCTTCAGCGGGCAGAATAATGGGGTGCAGACACAGATTGCCCTCGGCGGCAACCAGGCTGCGCCCGCCAATTGTCAGGCGCAGCTGGCCAAAAAAATCGCCGAGCATCGCCTTGCCGTTTTGCACCAGCGCGGCGGTATCCAGACTGACGGTGACGGTTTCGCTGTCAATCGTCACGCCGCCGTCCTCCCCGCTGTGCAGCGTCAACAGGGCGCGTTCGCCCGCGCGCCGCGCCAGACGGTATTCCGCCGCCGCACCGCCAAGGTCGATACCCGCGCCCGCGCCGTCGGTGACGGTAAAAACCAGCTCCGCCATCTCGCCGCTGCGGATATCGATGGGCGGGTGAATGCCTGTATGCATGTTTTATCCTTTTCGTTTTAAATCGCGATCCGCGCCGTGAAGCGGTGAATGCCCGTAAAGCGTGCGGCTATAGGCTGTTTATCGATGCGCTGCGCCGCCAGCATTTTCTGCACGGCAAAAGCCGCGCGTATGTTTTGCCGCGCATGGCCTGCCGCAGACAGGCGGGCGGCGGGTATAAAGCGTGCCGCCATGCCCGCCTGCGCCACGGGTTGCTGCGCGCTGCCAATCGCTGCGCCGCCGATGCCATGCTGTCCGCTCATGCCCGCTCCATAAAAATTGCTTCGTAGTCGATGTATAAAAGACGCGCGGTGGTGCCGGCGGCTTTTTGTATCGCGGCGGAAACGGGGTTATAGGTCAGCGTGCTGATAAGCTGCGTGTTCACCGCGCGGCTTTGGCCGTTGATAAAAAGCTCGCCCGTGATATCGCCATCGACAGGCGCACCGGTGATGACCAGTTCCATGTCGTACCACACGCCCGCTTCGACGGTGACGTCGGTTTCAACATCATGCACCAAGCCCGAATTGCGCCGGCGCAGCACCCATTTTGCGTCGTCCTTGTCGTAGTACCAATACATGCCGATGACGCTGGCAGGGTTGGTCGTGGCCGCCGTGCCGACCGTGACGCCGCCCCAGACGCGGATTTCCTGCGATCCGGATGCCGTCAGATTGGCCAGACGGATACGGCTTTGCAGGCGCAGGTTTTTGCCGGTGGCATGCAGCATCGAAAAACTATTGCCAAAACTGCGCCATGCCGCGCCCGACGACGTTGTGCCGGTGGTCATGCGGTAAACGCCCAGCGCGTCGGTATTGATGCCGTAATCGCTCTCCAGCGTTGCGGCATTTGCATTGGTGCCCGATACGGCTGGCAAAAAACCGCCGTAATCGCCGCCGGTGAAATGGTTTACATGGGCGCTGTATTTAGGGTGGAATCCTGCACACAAAAGCCGCGCGTCGGCGGCCGCCAGTGCGGCGGCGACATGTGCACCGGTCACCAGTCTGCGCCCCGTATCGTCAAAGGCAACATCGGGTGCGGCGGGCGGCGGCGGCGCTTCGGGGCTTTCCGGTATTTCGGGCAGCGCATGAAATCCTTTTTCGCCGCTGCCGTTTGTGCCGTAATATTTCCCCGCGCCGGGACTTGCGTCATCACCGTTCAAACTCAGGCTGCGGTCTGCCGAAAGATCGCCGCCGCCGCTCAGGCTGCCGGTGGTGGCGATGCTGCGCGCCGCTGCGGCCTTGGCGGCCAGCGCGTCATCCAGCCCCACAATAGCGGCGGTGCTATGGCCATGCGAGAGCGGCGCGCGGCTGTCCAGTGCATCGCCCAGTCCGCTGATATCGGCGATACTGTGGTCATGCGTGCCCGCCGCCTTACCTGCCAGCGCGGCGCTTAAACCGGAAATATCCGCCATGCTGTGTTCATGATCGGCGGGGGCATATCCGGCCAAAACTTCGTCCAGCCCCGTGATGTCTTCATAGCTGTGTGCATGCGTCTCCGCGGCTTTGGCGGCCAGCGCGGCGGTCAAGCCGGAAACATCGGCTATGCTATGCGTATGCGCCGCATCCGCCTTGCCCGACAGCGCCCCGTCCAGCCCCGTCACATCGCCCGTGCTGTGCGTATGTGCGGCGGCGGCTTTGCCCGCAAGGCTTGCGCTCAAACCGCTGATATCGCTTTGTGCGTGGCTATGCGTGCCGGCGGCTTTCCCCGCCAGCGCGGTACTCAGGCCATCGACCGATGCAAGGCCAGCCTTTGCCGCGTGCCACCGCGCCCCATCGAAAATCAAAAGATCACCGGCAGCGGGTGCGGCAGGCAAAACCAGCTGCCGCTCGGCGGCGATATCGTTCACCACATCTTTTTCTCCGGCAGAGAAAGCAACCTTCACCCGCCATTGCTGGATGAAATCACACTATCGCGCACCAGCGTTGCGGCGTCCGACATATGGCCGGTGCCGGCTTCCCATTCGCCCGCGCTGCGGTGACGGATGCAGTAAAAAAACATATCGTTGCCGCCCGTGCCGAAAGCCTCGGCAAAGCTGCGGCAACCGGCGGCGGGTGACAGCAGCAGCGCACCCGTGCCCGTCGATACGGTTTTTTGCTGCACCAGATTGGCAATCGCCGTCATGCGTTTTGTCCTTCGTCGTCAAAGGGCGCCAGAAAACGGCGCACCGCTGCCAGCGGCGCGGCCAGCCCCGATTGCAAAATCTCGTCACCGAGGACATAAAAATCCGCGCTCTGCCCGCAGCTCTGCAAAAACATTTGCATCATCGTCAAAAGCTCTGTCATGCGCCACGCACCGGTTTTGAAACGCGCGGCGAGGGCGGGCAGTGCCCCCAGTTCGTCTTCAATCGCGCAGACCAGACGCGCATCGGGCGCAAGGCGATAGAGTTTGCCCGCGTGGCGGAAATTGAACGGTACGCTCATACCGCGTCCCCCTGCGGCTTTGTGCCCGCATCCAGCGGCGGCAGGCCGAGCGCGGCACGTTTTTCGTTCACGGTCAGAAAATCGGCGGCAGCGATACGTTTCCAGACTTTCTCGCGCCGCTCGGCATAGGCTTCGATTTTATCGATATCGTAATCGATACGGATATCATCGCCAAAACGCGGGGCGAGCCAGTGATTCAGCTCGTCCTTCACATGGTCGATCAGCGGCAAAATCGCATCGTCGAACAGCGCGAGGCGCGCCTGCTCGAAATTCGCAAAGGTCAAAGACCCTTCAATGCCCACCAGTTGCGGCGGCACATGGAAAGCAAGGGCGATTTCACGCGCCGAAACATCCTTGCCTGCCAGCCAGTCCATATCCTTGGGGCTCAGCGACATTTCGCGCCAGTCCAGCCCGCCTTCCAGCACCAGCGGCCGTCCGGCATTGCCCGCGCCGCTGAAAAAATTCTCAAGCTCGGTCTTCAGTGTTTCGCGCTGCTCGTCGGTCAGTGTGGCGGCGGTGTCGCTATGCGGCGGTTTATACACCAGCGCGCCCGACGGCCTGCCCGATGATTGCAGCAGCGCGGCATTCCATTTTGCAGCGTCATTGTGCTGGTCGATGCTGGCGGCGGCGGCCTCCAGCGGGCTCATGCCGTACCAGTCATCCAGCGGGTGAAAGGTTTTCAGGTGCAAAAGATCGGACGCGCCGGTGATGGCATCGACGGCAAAATCGACGCTTTGCCCGCCAACCTGATAACGGTATGCAGCCGGCAGACCGGATCGCCCCGGAATAACGCGCATGCGGTCCGGCCTGAGCGTCCAAAGCTCGCGCGGTAAGGTATCCTGCGCGCCGACGGCCTCTATATAGCTGTTCCCCGCAATCAGATAAAACCCGTAAAGCGCTGCAAACAACTCCGCGCCGCCCTGCATCGGGTTCGGCTGCGCCAAAAGCGCGGCCAGCGGATGATCTTCCAGTCGTTTTTTATGCGCACCCTTGCCGCGCGTCACCAGCCAGGGTACGGCGGCAGCATTGCGGCTGACCAGCTGCACGCAGCGATAGGCGATAACGTTTTTCTGATAGCCTTCCTTGGCCAGCTGGTCATATTGACGCGGCGTAAAGCGCGGCTGCAGCGCGCCGAATTGCACCATCAAAGGCGCACTCGCGCTGGCCTTGGCTTCTTTTTGCGGTGAGAAAATATTTTTCCAGCCCATGCGGGTACTCCGGTTTCTTGAAATTCAAAAAAATCTTTGTCATCCCGAGCGCAGCGAGGGATCTTCGGTCTTTGCGGCACGAGTAAAGATCCCCTGCTGCGCTCGGGATGACAGTCGGGGGGAATCTGTCTTCCCTTTTTTAGTCCGGCTGCCAGATCATCGGCTTGGGCGTCTGGCGGGCGGTCAGCATCAATTCGGTCAGCGCCCAGACACGCGCATCGACGCGGTCGGGGCTTTTGGTATCTTGCAGCGGGTCAAACCGGCACATCTGGTCTTCCAGCGCCGGAAAAACGCCGAGGTGATGCACCAGCCCGCGCGCATCCAGCGCGGCAATCGGCTCTGCGCGCGCTGTTTTGCCGCGGCTGGCATGCACGGATTTATAGGCAATGCTCGGGTCGAACCCGCGCAGCGTATGTTCCACCAGATCGCCGCCCTGATTAACCTCGGCAACCACGCGGTCGGCCTGATATTTGTAATAGGCGCTCACCACCACGGATGCCCATTGCGCGGGTAGCATGCGCCCCGACAGGTCGGCGATGATATAGCCGCGGTTGTCCGTGCCGAGCCCCGCGACGATAATGCCGGTTTCATCGCTGTTGCGCCCCGATGTCATGGCAGGGTCAACGGCGATGACGATGCGTTTCATCTCAGGCGCATCGGCGGGGTGGCGGCGGCCGCGGTCGATACCGGCGCGGTCCCACAGCGCATTCGGGCGGTCGCTGTGAAAGGCCTCTTCGGCGCTTGACGGGTATTCGCGGCGGAATGTCCAGATACCGCCCAGCTCTTCGATTTTGACGTGCCGCCAATATATTTGCGCGTCATCAAGGCCGTATTGCGTTTGATAATCGCGCTCCTCCGCGCTGGGTGTAAAATCGGCTGCGGGGGTTTTGCGGTATTCCGTCTGCCAAAACCAGGGCACAAAAATAAAAACATATCCGCCGCGGCCTCTTTGCGCTTCCATGCACATTTGATAAAACAAACCTGCCGCGCCGGCCGAGGTGCTCTCCAGAATAATCTCCGTGCCTTTTTCGTCGGGCACGGCCTGCAAAATGCCGGAGACGTGATTTTCCGCCTGCGCCCAATAGGCGACTTCGGAGCCGTGAAAATATTGCAGCGTATGCGCGCGCCCGACGCCGGATGATTTTGCCGTACCGACGGCATAGCCGGAATCGAGCCTGCCAAAGATCATTTCTTTTGATGACCGGCGCGCCGCCTGCGGGCGCACGGCTTCGGGGCAGTTCTCGTAGAACCGCTGCACTATGCCGTAAATCCCGCGCGATGCATCATCCAGATGCGTCAGAATAAAAGCGCGTACGCCGCGCCGGTGCGTGACCTTCCAGTAAAACCGCGCCTGCACATAGGTCGAACAGCCTTGCTGCCGACCCTTTAAAACCAGCGCGCGCACGCGGCCTGTGGTGATAAGCTGTTCTTCCAGCCGCGCATGTATATATTCCTGCGCGCTGTTCATCTTCATCGGCACAATGCGGCCGTCTTTGGCGCGGATCTTCAGGCATTTCGCGGCGTAATGTGCAAAGTCCGTCATTAGCCGCGCCCGGATGCGCCGCTCGCGTTCGGTTAATTCCATCTGGTTTTATTCCAGCGCGCCGAGCGCGTCTTCATGCGCCGCGATATCACGCTTGATCACATCGGCCTGCGCCGCATTCGGCACCGCACTCTGTGCGGTCATATCGGGCAGCGTTTTTTTCAGCAGCGCCAGCGCCGCGCCGACCTGCGTGGCCGTCATTTTCTTTTCGCCCAGCACATGCTGTTCCAGCGCATCAATGATCGCGCGCACTTTGATGGCCTTGCGCGGATCCCGCGCCATCGTCTTGCGCGGATCCCGCGCGGTAGATTTTTTCCGCGGGTCTTTCGCGCGGACAGGTTTTTTACCCGCCGATTTTTTGCGGGCGGGTTTCTTTTTGGCGGTCATGCAAAATCCGGAATAAAAAAACCCGCCGTATTGGGGCGGGTCTGGGTGAGGGCTGAAGTGTTTCGCTCGCAATTCGGGAGCATGGTTAGATTTGGCCAAAAATGATCCCCGAGCGCAAAAGATTTTTTCGCGCCGCCTCTATAGCACTCACCACAAGTGCGAATTTTCTCAAGCGCTGCAAAGACTTCGCCGCTTTCATTTTTTGCCGCGCGGCGCGTGTAAAACCGGCCGCGAATCAAAAAACGGCGCGGGTTTCATCGGGTTTCACGGTGTTTCAGAAACGCGGCGGGGTGGGCCCTAACGCCGGTAAAACATCTTGTATTCAGACAGTTAATATCAAAATCACCCCTGAATTTGACATTTACATATATAGAATCTAAGATAAAGGCCATTCCAATCCGTCCCGTAAATGTCTGTGACCCATGCCTAACCTTGCAAACGACAGCGCCACGACAGATTTTATCGAAGCCGCCCGCGAGAACAATCTCGCCGCGCTTGAAAAAGCCTATGCCGAAGGCGCAGCGGTTAACCGCTCTGACCGTCAGGGCAATACAGCGCTGATCTGGGGTGGCGCAAGCGGGTCTATCCCTGTTCTTTCTTTTTTGTTCACGCATGGCGCAGAAAGTCACGCCGAAAATGACGCTGGCAACAACGCGCTGATGCAGGCCATCGCCGGGCATCACGAAGACGCCGCCGCGTTTTGCCTGAAGCATCATTTCAATATGGCTTCGGTCAATCATGACGGACAAACCGCCTTTGCCATGGCTGCTGCCCGAAATTTCACGGTGCTGATGGATGATATGGCGGCGCGCGGCGCAGACATAAATGCGCCGGATGCAAAAAAATGTACGCCGCTGATGCTGGCTGCCGCCGGAGGATGCGTAGAGGCGCTTGAAAATCTGATGGCGCGTCCGAATATCAACCTCGAAGCCCGCGATTTTGAAGGCCATACGGCGCTAATGCTCGCCTGCCTTGGCGGCCACCGCGAAGCGGCGCTGGCGCTGCTCAAGGCGGGCGCGCGCGCCGATGTTTACGACAACCGCGGGCGCGACATGCATTTCTATGCAGGGCAATGGGGCATGGAAGCGGAAGTCAGCGAAGCCTTCAAGCGCTATGACCTTGTACAGGCCACCGAAGGCGCACGGCGCGAGATCAGCCTGATGAAGCCGATCAACGTTCGCCGCCGCCACCCGTATTAAGCGCCAGTCCTAACTAAGCGTCAGTTCTTATTTCCTGAAAAGAGAGTCGCCCTTGTCGGGGTTGCGGTTGAATCCGCCGATGCCTTTCTTGGTCGTGGGCTCCGCTTTTTTGGCTTCGGTGGCGGCTTCTTTTTCGTCTATCTTTTTCTCAAGCTCCCGAACCTTGTCGGCGGCGTCTTCCGGTGTCATCGGCTTTTCAGGCTCGGGCGTGGCGACCACGGCAGGGGCAGGAGTGGTTCCCATGCGGCGGTGCTTGGCGTCCTGCATGCGTTCGATTTTCTTGATGCGGTCCTGACACATATTGTAGCCATCATACGAATCCGCGAAGTCGGCGCAGGGGTCGGCGACAGCGGGCTGTGCTTCATCCGCACCCTCGGCGGCGCGCACGGTATCAAACACAGGCGGCAGCCTGGGCGGTGCAGGGTTTGCGGGCTGGGCCGATGTGACGCTGCCCGGCGGCAAGGCCGGCGTCGTCGCGGCAGGATCCTGACCGATATAGCCCTGCGTGGCGCCGCTGCCGTAACCGCCCGCATCTTGCGCGGCAGCGGGTATGCTCATACCGGTCATCAAAACCAGCGCGGTAAGAACCAGAGCCTTGCGGCAGAAGGAGGATATGAAACGCATGTTTTTCCTTTCGCAAGGCGTTCACGCCTGATGTCGCAAGGCGTTCACGCCTGATTGAATAAGACGGTCTTTGCCCGCTTGAATACTATGTGGTTGATTATAGCACAAAAATATTAACGGTTAGGTGATTACCCCCTTGAAGTACGTACCTTGTCATACCGGCGCAGGCCGGTATCCAGTGCGCGAAGCGCCTTTTATAAATCAAGGCCTTTCGGCCTTGGGCTGGATACCGGCTTGCGCCGGTATGACAAAAAAGGAGGATACGTGCTTCAAGGGGGTAGTCGTCAACGGTTATAACCGCTGTCCCATGCGGGGCGGGGGCGGCTCTCGGCGGGGGTCTCGCGAATGTCGCCATAGCTGGCGGGGCGGCGCGGGCCGTCATCTTTGCGGACACGCACAAAATTGCGCGGGCTTTGCGCGGGGGCGGGTTCTTTCTCTGCGGTATCTTTGTCGTCTTTGGCTTTATCGTCTTTGGCGTCCTTGCGGGCTTTTTTGTCGCGGGCTGTTTCCTTGCCCTCGGTGCGGCGGCGCTGAAACGCCTGCAAACGCATATGGCATTCCTGATAAGGCTTCAGGTAATTGCTGCGCACGGCATCGGCCTCTTCTGGCGGCAGTTTGTCGAGGCAGTCTTTGAGCGGTGTGACGACCTTCATGCCGCCACCCGGATTTTCCACGGCTTCCTTTTGCGCGCTGAAAACATCTTCCATCGCATAGGCCGGTGGCGCGGCCAATAGCACTACGGCGGGGGCCGCCAGCAGCATAGCGGCCAGCACCAGTGCGGATAAACGGGAGGAGAGGTTCGGCATCACAGTCAAAAATTCCTTTTTATGTTGCCGCCTGCCGTTTGTGCCGCCGCCGGTCAGGGCGAAGACGGCTTTGGTGGTGCGGGTGGTTTTTTGTCTTGCGCTGCGGGTTTTTCGGTCTTCTCCGCTTCCTCGCGGATCGCAGAGGGCAACAGCATCTCGAAAAGATAGCCCTGTTCGGCCTGCATGACAATATCTACCGGCGTTTCGCCGCTTTTATTGGCAATCAGGCTTTTTGCGCCGCGTTCCGTCAGCAGTGTTGTCATCGAAAAATGCTGATTGCGCACGGAAATATGCAGCGGTGTGTCGCCATCGGCATTGGCGCGGTCAATCTCTGCGCCGCAGTCCAGAAGTTTTTCAGCAACGATATTCGAATCGACCCGTGCGGCAATATGCAGCGGGGTATTGCCGTCCTTGTCACACAGCATATCGGGCTGGAGACCGCGCGTGCGCAGCGCCTCGGCCAGCGTCAGGGCGATATCGCGGTGATCGGCGATCAGCGCGGCGTGCAGGGCAGTCAGCCCTTCCGCGCCCTGCGCCGTGATATCGGCACCGGCGGCGATCAGCTTTTCGACCGATTTTATAAATCCGGTGCGCACGGCATGGATCAGCGGTGTGTCGCCATTTTGCGACAGCACGTCCAGATCGGCCTTTGCGCCCAGCGTGGCGACATAGGCGTCAATCACGTCATCGCTGCGGGTGTCCATCGCGCGGTGTAGCGGGGTCAGTCCGTCGTTGTCCACGGCGGTCAGATCGGCCCCGCGTTCGATCAGCATTTTGACAACGGCGGTTTTTTCGCGCGCGCAGGCATGGTGCAGCGGCGTCCATCCGTCTTTGTCACGGGCATTGATATCGATGTCGGTGACGTTCAGCAAAAAGGTGCAGAAATCCGTCTGCCCGCCGCGCGCGGCCAGATGCAGGGCGCTGCGCTTTTCGGCGTCGGTCTTGAGGATATTTGCACCGCGCGTCAGCAGCAGGTCGGCGATTTCAAGGTTGCCGTTTTCAGCGGCCATCAAAAGCGGTGTCATCGCCTGTGCGCTGCGGTCGGCCACATCCACCGGCGCGCCTTTTTTTAACAGCAGCTTTACCGATTGCACATGTCCGGCTTCGGTGGCGACGTGCAGCGGGGCGCGCTGTACCAGCGGCGACGGCGAAATACCGGGGTCAGCACCGGCGCGCAGTAGCGCGTCGATCAGCTCCGGCATGTCTTCGTTGCGGTAACTGTAATTGTCGATCAGCTCGTCAATCGGACGCTGGCCATAGCCGTTCAGCCCGTTTGGCGCGGCGCCCAGCTGCAGCAGGCACAAAACCTGTTCGCGGCGCGTGTAATCACAGGCGCGGTGCAGTGCGGTCTGGTCGTTCGCGTCAACCGCATTGATATTCGCCCCGGCGCTGACAATCAGGCCGAGGATTTCGCGGTAATTTTTTTCGTTCACCCAGTGAATCATCGGTGATTTGTTGCTGGTCGATAAAATATCGCGCCCCGCATCCGCACCCAGCGCGATCAGCTTGCGCACCGCATCGACCTGCCCGCCCTCCACAGCGATAAACAGGCTGTGGCGGTTCTGGTTGTCGGTCTTGTTCAGATCCGCCCCGTGCGCCGCAAGGCGTTCGATCACTTCGGTGTGGTTTTTCGACGCAGCAACCATCACGGGGGTAAATCCGGTCTGATAGGCGGCGTGCTGGTTGATGCCGACGCGCACTTCGGGCAGCGTCAGCAGAAAATCCAGCGCGGGCAGGTGGCCGCGTTCGGCGGCGATATGCAGCGGGGTCACGATGTCGTTGTCGCGCTGCACGGGGTTCGCGCCCAGGCTGACCAGTTTGCGCATCGCATCCAGATGGTCATGGGCGGTGGCCAGATGCAGCGGCGTTTTGCCGTCGCTGTCGCGCGCATTGAGGTCAAGGCCTTGCAAAACCAGCGTCTCGATCAAATCGGCGCGGCCCTGTTCGGCCGCGCGGTGCAGCGGCGTGCGGCGGGTCTTCAGTGCAGGCTCGAAAGGCGCGCCATAGCTGGCAAGGATATCCAGAAAGATCGCATCCGCACCCTTTTCAATCGCCCAGTCGGCGATGCTGCGGCCTTGCTGGTCGCGGTGGTCGATTTTGGCACCGCGGGCGGTCAAAAGCTCCAGCATATTCTGGTGGCCCTGTGCGGCGGCTTCAAACAGCGGCGTCTGGCCTTGTTTGTCGGTCTGGTTGATATTCGCGCCGATACGCAAAAGGCGATGCACGGCAATCTCGTCGTTTTTTTCAACGGCCAGATGCAGCGCGGTGCGGCCGCGGTCATCCAGCGGGGCGTTGACGCCTTGCGGCGGTTTTTGCGACGAGCGGTTGAAAGCAGGATGCATTCTTTTATACCTCGGTCATAAGCACAACATCAGGGGGCAGGCGGGCGGTGCGTTGGCGGTGCAGGCACGGGCGGCGCTGCGACAGATGCAGCACGGGCGGCGCGTTCGCGTTCAATACGCGCCGCGCCATCGGCCAGACGCAGGCGGTCCACAATCGGATCTTCGCTGCCCAGAACGCTATGCGCCAGTTGCAGCGGCGTATATCCAAACCCGTCAACACAAAGCGGGTCGGCGTCTTTTTGCAGCATCAGGTTAATCATCTCCAGCCGCTTGTGACGTACGGCCAGATGCAGCGCGGTTTCCACCGGCGCGCCATGTTCGTCCAGACGGCAGGTATCGGCTTTCGCACCGGCGGCCAGTGCTTTTTCAACGGCGGCAATGTTTGCATTGTCGCGCACAAGGATGTCAATCGCGCGCAGTCCGTCCGGCAGGGGAGTGTGAATATCCGCACCATGGGTCAGCAGCAGTTCGGTCATGGTGTCGTTGTCGGTTTTCAGCGCCTGCAGCAGCGGCGTCATGGCATTGCCGGTGCTGATGCGGCTGGGGTCTGCGCCTGCTTTCAGCAAGGCTTCGGCCGCAGGCAGATTTTTCTGGCGCACAGCGACAAAAAGCGGGTGTGTGCTTTCGCCTTCCGCGCCATTGGGGTCTGCACCGCCTGCCAGCAGCGCGCGCACCAACGGCACGCATTTGCTGTCGCCGGAAATGGCAAAATAAAGCGGCGAGAGTTTATTGGCGGGGTTCACCGCATTGGGGTTTGCGCCTGCTTCAAGGATACGCTCCAGTGCGGAGAGCATGCCCATCGAGGCATAACGCGCTACCAGCGGCAGGCCGTGGTTGTCGCGCGCATCGGCCGCCGCGCCGTGATCCAGCAGCAGGCAGGCCAGCGTTTCTTCTTCGGGGCGCTGCGTCGTCCCTGCGTGGCGCAGCACGGCCAGCAGCGAGCGTCCGGTCATATCTTCGTAGCGCGCAACATCCGCGCCATGTTGCAGCAGCAGGCGCGCCATGCGCACATCGTAATTGCCAAGGGAGAGGGTCAGCGCCGTATCGCGCACATCGTTCATCTCGTTGACGTTCACGCCTGCACGAATCAGCGCGCGCGCATCGTCATGTTTGCTGTCTTTGGCGGCTTTCAGCAGCGCGCCCAGTTCGATGGCCACAGGTGCTGTCTCCGCCGCTTTTGGCGCGGTGACATCTTGGGCGTTGTCGTTAAAGCTGTCGGAAACGTTTTTCGGCTCCATGGGCGTCCTGTTTTATTCCAGCGCGCAGCGGCGGTGCTTGTGGCGGCCGTCCGGCGGATTGATAAAAGATGTCCAGATCGTTCAGATTCTTGACATATTGTTATCATCAGGTCAATGCTTCAGATCCTTACAAAGCCGCGTTTTTGCTGATGTTGCAGCGCATTTTCCGCGCGCGCAAACAGATCGCAAGAATGCTACAGGATTATGAAACAAAAAGGCGGCGGGAAGGTTTGATGATGCCGGCGGAGCTTGATTTTTACTACGCCGGAGGCGTTGGACTTTTACTGCGCCGGCGGCGCTTGTCTTATTGCGCCGGCGGCGCGTTGCGGCGTCTGACGTTCAGCGGCTTGGAGACCACAATGTCGTGATCGGTGACGGGGCTGTAATCGGGCGGGTTTTTTTCAAGGGCGGCCAGCCATGCGCCGCGCAGCACGTCTTTCAAACGGTTTTCTTTTTTGACCAGCGAAAAGGCTGTGTCGCCGCCGCGGTTTCTGATGGTGACATCCGCGCCGTGCACAATCAGCAGCGAGGACATATCCACGCTATCGTTCTGGCGCGCGGCGATGTGCAGGGGGGTTTCAAGGTTGCGGTCCTGCGCGTTCATATCAGCGCCCAGTTCGGCCAGAATATCGATGGTGCGGTTGAACCCGCGTTCGGCGGCGATATGTACGGCGGTGCGGCCTTTGTCGTCGCGGGACTCGAGCGAGGCGCCTTCTTCAAAATAATGCCGGACGCCTTCGAAATCGCCATCGCGCGCCGCTTTCAAGAAAGCGGAATGTACGGAAGAAGGCTGTTTTCGGGCCATCGGCGGTGTCCTTTTGCGCGCATCCGGTAGATGGGCTCCAATCCTATAGCCCTTACCAGATTATGTCTATGAAAAATTTGGTCTTTTAGTAAAAACAAAGGCTTAGTAATATCCCCCCCAAGGCGGCCGCGGCGGTTTGGGCGTATAGGGTTTTGGCGATTTTTTCAGCTGGTGCTGGCGGAACAGCTCCACAATCACTGTTTTGCGCTGGCTATGCGCCATGTCATAGGCATTGCTGCCATAGTTGTCCTCGGCCAGCGGGTCGGCGCCTTTTTCCAGCAGCTTGCGCACCAGATCGGCGTTCACATAGCCGCCCTGCATCAGGTTCATCAGCGGCGTGCGCCCCATGTTGTCGGTGGCATTGGCATTCGCGCCTTTTTCCAAAAGCTTTTGCGCTTCACGCTCCAGCCCCAGATTGCAGGCGATGTGCAGCGGCGTCAGTTTGGAATAACTGCCCGATGCATTCACATCCGCGCCTTTGTCGATCAGCAGGTTGACCAGCGCGGGCTGGCGCAATTGCAGCGCGGCGTGCAGCGGGGTGAATCCCTGCGCATCGCTGACCTTGGGGTCGGCGCCGCGTTTGAGCAGCACTTCGGCCAGCGCAACGTTGCGTTCCTGCACCGCGCTCGTCAGGACACTGCGGCCCCAGGCGCTGGTGGCATTCACATCCGCGCCGCCGTCGATCATCGCCTCGACCTGTTTTGCGGGGATGGTGTTTGTGCAGTAATGCAAAACGTTCTGCCCGTGTTTATCAGTGACAGCGGTATTCGCACCGCTTTCCAGCAGCAGCGATACCAGCGCGGCATCACCGCGGCCGGCAGCGGCCATCAAGGGCGTTTGTCCGTCGTCGTTTCCGGTATTGACGTCTGCGCCCGCATCCATCAGATGCTGCAAAATCCGCTCGCTGCGTTTTTGTTGTATCGCCAGTACCAGCGGCGGGGTTTTGACATTGGCAGCGCGGCGGCTGACATTCGCGCCGCTGTCGATCAGCAGTTTGACCATCTTGGGGTTATTGCCCATGACGGCTTCGTGCAGCGGTGTCATGCCGGTGCGGTCGGGCAGGTTGACGTCTGCGCCCGATTCAATCATGGCGCGCACCAGTTTTTCGCTGCCCGCTTTGATGGCGGCATGCAGCGGCGTCTGGCCGTCCAGATTAACGGCATTCACCATCTGGGCGGCTTCGGTGCGCAGCAAAAACAGCGCGACTTCGGGGTCGGCACGGCGCGCGGCCAGATGCAGCGCGGTATCGCCCTGCTGGTTGGCGCTGAACACGGCGACGCGTTCAAACAGAATTGTCTGTACAACATCGACGCCGTTGCTTTCGGCGGCCAGATGCAGGGGCTGCGCATAGGCTTTGTCGGGCGCGTTGGGGTTTTTGGTTTCTTTCAAAAGGCGGCGCACAACGGTATTCGATGCGCTGGCGGCGGCGTGGTGCAGCGGCAGACGTCCGGTATTGTCGGGGATATCCGCGCTCGCGCCGATACGGAACAAGGCCGCCAGCGCGCGCGGCGTCTGCGGCGCATCCAGGGCATCGTGCAGCGGTGTGCGCAGATTTTTATCGCGCGGGTTTGATTGCGCGCCGTATCCGGACAAAAGCGCAATCATTTCCGTTTGGCCAAGCCGCGCGGCGTAATGCAGCGGCGCTTTGCCTTCTTTGGTGGTTTTGTTGGGACTGGCGCCGGCTTCCAAAAGACGCTGCGCACCTTCCAGATCGCCCGACAAAATCGCATCAATCAGCCGCGTGCGGCCGGTGACAGGGTCGGTGACCTTATCCGGTTCCTTGACGTAGCGTCCGTTAAAGGCGGCGGCGGGACGCTTCGCCTCGCGCGGCTGCCGTTTGCGGGCGGGCGTTTGATCGTTGCTCGGTTTTCTTTTTTTCACGTCGTCGTCCTTACACTTGTACAGGCACCCTCTATCGACCGCCGCCGTGAATTTTTCATTTTGTGCTTACGGGCCTTTTCTGCGTTTTTGCTCGCGGTACTGTTTTTCAAACATTTGCGCGGTGGCTTTTTGTTCGGCTTCGATCAGCATTGTTTTGGGCTGCGGCGCGGAAAAACCCATCATCGGGTCATACTGGCTGCGGTTGCTGGACGGGTTGTCCTG
Source organism: Alphaproteobacteria bacterium (assembly GCA_030682495.1). Classification (GTDB taxonomy): domain Bacteria; phylum Pseudomonadota; class Alphaproteobacteria; order Micavibrionales; family UBA2020; genus UBA2020. The sequence continues at coordinate 21,714 of JAUXOC010000006.1, forward strand.
CGCGATTTTGGCGGCGGTGCGGTTGAACTTGTCGGTCAACAGCACATCGGCTTTGAATTTAAGCAGCACGGCGGCGCAGTCGGCATGGCCTTTGCGCGCGGCGGTCATCAGCGCGGTTTCGCCGTTTTCCTGCTCGTTGCGCACATCGGGCTTTGCGCCGGCCGCCAGAAGTTTTTCGGCGGCGCGCGTCGATCCGGATTCGACCGCAAACATCAGCGGCGTGCGTCCCTTGGCGTCGCGCACTTCCAGATCCGCGCCCTGCGCGATCAGCGTATCAAGCACTTCAAGGCGGTGCATATTGCCCACGGCAATGTGCAGCACGGTCTGTCCCTGTGTGCCGCGGGCATTGATGTCTGCCCCTGCGCGCAAAAGCGCCAGCACAACGCGCGGCGCATCGTTATTGGCGGCCTGCATCAGCGGGGTGAAGCCGGTCACGGGTGCCGAGCTGTTCAGATCAGCGCCTGCCGCCACCAAAAGCGGAATCAGATCATATTGATATTTCTGTACGGCCAGCACCAGCGCGGGGTTTTTTTCAACTTCGCCGCGCGTATCAAGGCCGGGGGCGTTGATATGCGCCGCACCGCCGCCATCCAGTACAGCGGCCAATACGTCGGCGCGTCCGCGCAAAACCGCGGCGGTGACGGCGTTATAGGTTTTGCCGCCGGTGTCATAGGCTGCGGGGGCGCTGCGGCTCAAAAGCGCGCTGACGGTTTCGGCATTGCCGTATTCAACCGCATAGCGCAGCGGGGAATAGCCGTCGTTGTTGACCGGACTGACATCGGCGCCATAGGTATCGATCGCGGCCAGCACCTTTTGCACCGGCGCATTGCCACGGCATAGCGCGTGCAGATACCGGTTGCCCGCATGGTCAACCGGTTGGTTGACAGTGGCGGCGCGCGGCGGATCCAGACGGTCAAGGCTCGGCGGCTGCAAGGTCGGGACTCTTTCTGTATATCGGCTGCATATCGGCGCGGCGGTTTACGAAAAACAAGCTCAGGCGAACATTATGGCCGATTACCGTCGCCGTTTGAAGGTGGTTTTTTACCAAAAGGACGCGGCACGATGGTTCCGCGCGGGGTGGTGGCATGTTTAAATCCATCGCGCAGCCTGTCGCCGCCCCCGTTTTGGGGATTTTTCGGGTTCTTTGCCCATTCTTCCTGTGCGCGCCGGATCAGACGGTGCGCGGGTTTGCGTGTCTCTGCACGCAGGTGATGGTCGGCGGTGCGTCCGTGACGGTCTTTGACAAGCGGATTGGCACCGCGCGACAGCAGTGTTTTGACCGCGTTGTAATTGTTGTTGCGCGCCGCGATGTGCAGCGCGGTCTGGCCGTCGCGGTCTTGCGCGTTGATATCTTTTTCTTTGGGCGGCGGTGGCGGCGGCGGTTTAACAGTCTGGGCGGGCGGGTTAAACCGGCCGCGCAGGCGGCCGCCGTGTTTCTGGTTTTTACGCAGCCAGTCTTCCTGCGCTTTTAAAACCAGCCGGTGCGTATTGATCTGCGTCGGCGACAGGCACAGGCGGTCGGGCGTGCGCCCGCGCGCATCTGTTATCGTCGGGTCTGCGCCGCGCGCAATCAGGGTTTTGACGACATCTCGGCGGTTGTGATACGCGGCGATGTGCAATGCCGTTTGGCGGGTGCGGTCGGGCGCGTTGATATCCGCACCGGCATCGATCAGCAGATGAATGGTTTCCGCCGTGTAATGGCGCGCGGCGAAATGCAGCGCGGTTTCCAAAAACTGGCTGCGCCGTGCGGCATCCGCGCCCTGATCCAAAAGCAGATGCATCGCTTCGGGGAAATCGGCCTTGGCGGCGACCATCAGCGGGGTTTCGCCCCAGAGGTTCGTGGCCTTGTCCCCATCCGCGCCGTTTTGCAAGAGCAGGCGGATCATCGGCAAGGCTTCCGCGCGTGTGCTCCGGTGCAGCAGCAGCCAGTGCAGCGGCGTATGGCCTTCGCTGTCGCGGCAGTTGATGTCGATGCCGTGGCTGATCAGGCGGCGCACCACCGGCGCATGTCCGGCTTTGAGCGCGAGGCGGAAAGTATCGGCGCGCGTCTTGCCGTGGTCGCAAAAATCATTCATGCGCCCCGCATCCGGATGCGCAAGGAGAAGCTCGAGCACGGCAAGGCTGTCCCCCTCCGCCGCCATGTGCCAGGCGTTCATGCCGCCTTTGTTTGCGGGCGATGTCAGGGCGGGGTCGGCGCCGCGGGCCAGTAAAATATGGACAATATCGGCATGTCCGGCGGCAGCGGCGCGGTGCAGCGGCGTATCGCCCGCGCCTGCGTCGGGGCCGTTCATGCTGCCGCCACCGGCGCGCATATCAACGGCTGCGCCTGCTTTCAGCAGCGTTTGAACGGCGGCGGTCATGCCGCGCTCGGCGGCCAGATGCAGGGGGGTATTGCCCTGCAGATCGGCGGCGGATATTTTTGCACCCGCGGCGATCAGCGGCGCGGTCAGGTCTTCAAATCCCGCCTCCAGCGCATCGTGCAGCAGGCTGCGGCCTTTGTCGTCAAACCCGCTGGCGAAAGATGAAAAAACAGGATTGTCGAGCGCGTCCAGAAGCGCGCTTTTGTCCCCCGCGGCGATCAGGCCGCTGAGGTAATCGCGGCTCACAGTTCCCAATCTCCGCCGCGCGGCTTTTGCTTGCGGCGGGCGCGCATCTCGGGCGCGAATTTTTCTTCGATCATCGCGGCGATGGCGGGGGCATTGGCCGCGCCTGCATATTCGTTGATGATGTTATCACGCGCATAAGACAGCGCCGATTTACCCTGCGCATCGAACAGGCGCGGATTGGCGCCCGCATCCAGAAGGCGGCGCACGGTATGCGCGTCGTCATTCTTCGCCGCTGCAATCAGCGGTGTCGAGGCATCTTTCATATGGCGCGCATCGGGCGGTGCGCCTGCGGCCAGCAGCATTTCCAGCGCCCTCGGGTTTTTCAGCGCATGGAAAACGGCGCTCATGCCGCTGTGGTCAAACGTATCCTGCGCGACCGGATGCGCCAGCAGGGTTTGCAGCGCGGGCAGTTTGTCGGGGCTGGCGGCCAGCACCATCAGCGGTGTCTGGCCGGTTTTGGCATCCTGCGTGTCGGGGTCTGCGCCCAGGCGTACCAGCGTATCGATGATTTTGGCGCGGGCGGGCTCGTCGCGCAGCTCTGATGCGCTTGCGGCGTAATGCAGCGGCGTGCCGTGGCCGTTCGCGCGGTTGATATCGGCGCCGCCCGCCACCAGCGATGCGACCAGCGATGCATCACCGCGGCGAATGGCGTGTTGCAGCGGCGTCATGCCGTCGCCGTCCTGCGTGTTCAGTCTGGTGCCTTTGGCGATCATCTTGCGCGCAATGACGTCCTGCCCGCGTTCAACGGCCAGCTGAAAGGCATTGCGTTTCTTTTCGTCGGTATGGACAAAAAGCGTGTTCATCTGTTCGGCCACGCCGGGGTAATCGAGCAGAATATTGGCAACCTCGCTTTGCGAACGCATCACCGAAATCAAAAGCGGTGTTGCGCCGTTGGCTGTGGGTTCGTTGCCGTTCGCGCCGGCTTTCAACAGGGCTTCGACCAGTCGCGGCTTGCCTTTTTCACAGGCGCGGTGCAGCAGGCTCCAGCCGTCAATCGTATTGCCGGGCAGATAGCCGCCGTGACGCGCCAAAAGCTCGGTCATCTCCGGCTTGCCGAAATTGACCGCATCGTCGAGCGGCAGATGTTTGGGATCGTCTTTTTTACCGATGCGGGGGTCGGCTTTATGCGCCAGCAGCAGCTCCGCCATCGCGGTCAGATTACCGCGCGCACAGAGATGCAGCGGCGTGTCGCCGCTTTTGTCATGCACGTTGGGGTTCAGGCCGGATTCAAGCGCGGCTTTGACGGCCTCCATCTTGCCGGTCTTCACGGCGCGGAAAAATTTATCAATATCGTCCGGTTTACGCGTGGGGTCGATCTGCGTGACTTTTTCGAACATGCCCGAAACCTTGCCGAAAAACTTATCGACAGGGTCCCGATCGTCCGGCTGATCCGGCTGGTTGCTGTTGCTGTTGCTCATCCGGCCATGTTCTTTCAGGCTGCGGGCGGCGCAAAATCGCGCGCGTCACCGGCGTCGGGTTGTCTTCAATATTCGCGTGTCTGATCTTTGCGGGTATAGCATGCGCCAGCGGGGGCATCAACCGCTTATGAAAAGATTATCCGCACAAGAATGCTGCATCGCCGCATTGAAAGAGGAAGGATTAAGCGCGCAAAAAAGCCCATCGCTACGGCGATGCAGGACCTTCCGGCGCATCGTTTTTCATATTCTGAAGGCGCGCGACGATTTTTTCAATCTCGCCGACCATATTGGCGCGGCCCTGTTGGCGGGCGAGGTCGAGCGCGCCGCGGCCAAAGCCGTCGGGCTGCAAGGGATTCGCGCCGTGTTCCAGCAGCAGCGTGACCATAAACGGATAGTCGCGCGCAATCGCGGCATGCAGGGGCCGTGTGCTGGGCGTGGAAAAGTTAGGGTCGCCGCCTTTGAGCAAAAGCAAGTTCGCAGCCACAACCTGATTACGCATGACGCAGTTCAGCAGCGGGGTCATGCCGTTTTTGTTCCGTGCGTTGACATCCGCGCCCGCCGCGATGAGTTTTTCCGCCATGTCCGATGTGCCGCTTTGCAGCGCGGCGATCAAAACATAGTCACCGTTTCGGGTCGGGCGGTTCAAATCCAGCTTGCCTGATGCAATCAGGTACTCCGCCGCATCGTCGTGGCTGTAAAACACCGCATCGTACAAGGCCTGCGTGCGCGATTGCAGCGCGTCTTCTTCCGAGGTCTCGGCGGGGATCTCCTCCATCAGGTATTTGATCGCGGGCAGAAACCCGTTCCAGCCCGCGATGTTCAGCGGGGTGCGTTTTTCGGTATCCATCTGGTGCGCATCGGCGCCCAGATCGCAGAGCGCGCGCATCGCCGCTTCGTTTTTGTTGATAATGGCGGTATGCAGCGCGGTATATCCGGCGGGGTTTTCGACGCGGCCGATCTCCGCATGGCCTTCGCAGACCAGCGTGTAAATCATGCCGACATCGTCGCGCGCGGCGGCGGTGTGCAGCGGCGTCATGTTCTGGGCATCGGGAATGTTGACACTCGCTCCTGCCGCGATCAGCAGACGCGCGGCGTCTTCGGCGCCTTCACGCACAGCGGCATGTAGCGGTGTTAGCTTGTCTGCGCTTGGCATGCGGGTTTGCAGATGCGCCGCGCCGCCCTCGGCCAGTAACATTTTCAGCGCCGCGACATCGTTTGCGCCGGCGGCCATATGCAGAATATTTTTATGGTCGAGGTTGACCGCGCCGATATCCGCGCCCAGTTGCAACAGGTGGCGCATTGTCTCGTATGCGCCCGCTTGCCAGGCGCGCATCAGGGGGGTCAGGCCGTTTTTGTCGGTTGCGTTCAGATCCGCGCCTGCATCCACAATGATGTGCAGGGTGCGGCTGTCATTCGCCGCCGCCGCGATGCCCAGCGCCGTGCCGGCCGCGCCTGCCGCATCAATCCCGCTGCGGTCATAGTCAAAAAGCGCGTGCAGCATGCCCATATTGCCAGCCTGCGCGGCGGCATGCACGGCAGTGTCGCCGTTATCGTCAAGGGCATAAACCTCCGCGCCGCCTTGCAGCAGGACAGATACGGTCTCGCGGCTTTGCGGCTCTGCGGCGAAACGGTGCAGCAGGCGCGGGGCGGCGTTGCGGTTAAATCTTGTGCGCGTCATGGTTTGGGCTTTCGTGCGGCTAGTGTGGTCGGTGCAGGGACGGGCGCATAGATCGGCGCTGTCCATGTGGCGGCGTTATCGTTTGCAGGACGGGCGGCATGCAGCTGCTGCAGGCGTGCGGCGGTTCTTGCGCAGACGGCGGCCAGCTGCGGGCTGTCGATATTTGTGACATCGGCATGTTTGCGCAGATAGGCAATGTCGTGACCGTCAAGCCGCATCATAAAATCTGTGCTGTCCGTCAGCCGCGCAAAGCTTTCCGGTGCGGCGATGATGGCGGGGTCAAGCCCTTCGATGCGCGTCATTATTCTGTTTTCGTAGGTCGCGCGCAGAGCGGTATCGTAATAAAACGCACGGAAACACGCGGCCATAGCGCGGTCCAGTGTCAGGCTGCCGTCTGCAAGGCGCGGGACGATACTGGCCAGCAGCTTGGGCATAACATCGATATCGACTTTGCCCGCGGCCATTTGCGCGATGCCGTCAAAACGGATGCGGTTTTTGTCTTCGCCGGCGGCAGGGTATTCAAGTTCCAGCGCGATGATGATTTCATAGGTGCGCGCATCTGCCTCGATTGCGAGGAATTTTTTCAGCGCATGCAGCGGATGGTCTTTGATGACGTTGATATCGGCGGCACCATTCACGCGCTGGCTGACATGCGCGAGTTCATGGCCGAGTGTCAGGGCGAGCAGGCGCGGGTCGCTTTGCTTCGCCAGAAAAACCAGCTTTTGTTCCCAGTCCACATAGCCGCGCAGATTTTTATCGGGATCGTCGATAAAGACAACGCCGTAATCCGCCGCAATAGCGCTTTGCATCAGGCGGCGGCCGGTCGCGCTTTGCGACAGAATAAAAATCGCCTCTTCGGCGGCGGCTTCGAATCCGGCCAGTTCGGGTGTTTCGAACACGGTCAGGTCGGACAGCGCGGCGGCACTACCGGCGGGACGTGCATAAGGCGCGGGGCCTTCTACGGGATTCGCACCGTCCGTCCGCAGGGCGGCGGCAGAAAAATCAGAAGCGGGGCAGCCGCGAGGCTTGGCATCTTTACGGGGCGGCATGGTCTGCTGTGTTTCCTTGGCGCCGCGCGGCCTGTCGGGCCTGCGGCGGCGGTTAAAAATCTGATCCTGAAAAAGAACTGGAATCGCCTCGAAACTACACAATATGAAAAGACATGTAAAGCGCTTTACCGCAGCAGACTGTATGGTGCGGCTAAAAATAGCCATAAATAACAGGTGTTTATCTATAAGGAGGGGCGGGCTGTGGTGGGGTTTTGCGGGCGCGCCGGTGCGAAATACGTTAAAATAGAGATAGCGTGGCCGTGGTCTGCGAAAACCGCACCCTGCCGCGCCGCCACCGGACGGGGCGATAGGCTGCAAAGGCCGCTTGCGGTAAGCCGCTGAATAAAATAGTATTTCACTCTGGGGTCGGAAAGCTTTTATCAGAAAGGCCGTCCGTCTGCCCCGCCACCACCCGCTTTTGCGCCGTTTCGCGGCGGCATGCGGGTCATAGGGGACAATACAGGGGATATATATAGTATGGCCGACGCGGGACGTGATTCTAACGAAACCGACATCGACAATCCGGCAATCGATCCGGCAGCCACGGACGCGCCTGCGGCAGCAGCCGGCAATCCGATGTCGATGCTGAGCAAGGTTCTGGGCGGCAAGCCTGCAGCAGCAGCTGCGGCCGCGCCCGTACCGGAAAAACCGGCCGCGCCCAAAAAAGGTTCCGTACAGGAAAATCCGATTTCCAAACCCGCGCCGATGCCGGGCGGCCCGCTCGTCAGCGTTGTGACGCGCAATGAATTTTACCGCGACGGTTTTCGCAACCTCATCAAAATCGTGATCCTCGAGGGCGTCATCATCATCGGGCTGATCCTGACGCTGATCGTGCATATCAACAACTCCGTCGCCTATGACCGCTATTTTGCGACCACGGCGGATGGCCGTATCATGCAGCTCTCGCCGCTGAACGAACGCTTCCTCACCGACTCTGCGCTCGTATCCTGGGTGGCGCAGGCGGCAACCGAGGTCATGACCTTCGGCTTCCACGACTATCAGCGCCGTCTGCAGCAGGCGTCGCGCCACTTTACCAAGACGGGCTGGGAAACCTTCTCGAGCGCCATGGAAAAGGCACGTATCATTGAATCCGTCACGGCGCAGCGGCAAGTCGTCGTCGCCTCGCCGCGTAGCGCGCCGGTGATCCGCCAGCACGGCGTGGCCGGCGGCAAATACCGCTGGGTGCTTGAAATGCCGATGTCGGTCGAATACCGCGCCCGCGAACAGGCGCGCGTTGACAACCTGAAACTGACGCTTGTGGTCGAGCGCGTCTCGTCGCTTGAAAACCCGAACGGTGTCGGTATTCAGCAATGGCTTGCAGAAGGTCTTCGCTAGGGCTGCGGCTTTATTTGACCGCAAGATTGCTTTGATAGGGCAGGTGAAAAGTAGTGACGACGGCAGAAGAAAGAAATGTGACGGCTGATCTCGAAGCCCTGCTCAGCTATCGGGATGGCTACAAGAACATGTTTCGTATCGCGATAGCCCTTGTGCTGGCGATTGCGGGCTTGCTCGTCGCAGTTTTTTACCGTGTCAGCTATGTCCTGCCGCAAGATCGCTACTTTGCGGCGATGAGCGGCGGTCAGCTGATGCCGTTGGTGGCTCTCAGTGAACCTTATATCAATAACGCGCTGCTGCTGGACTGGGCGGCGGTGGCAGCGACGGAAATCCTGACTTTTGGCTTTAACGACGTCAACGAACGTTTTGCGACGTCGCAGCAGTATTTCTCTCCCGAAGGGTTGACCAGCTTCACCGGATCTTTTGGTAAATCGAGCCTCTTCGAGAACGTGCAAAAATTCCAACAGGTCATTACCGCAATCCCGTCTGCGCCACCATCGATTGTCGGGCAAGGGTTGAACGAGGGACAAATGGGCTGGATGATCGAGGTGCCGCTCACGATGACCATTCGCGCGCCCGGCGTCGAGAAAGCTATGCGTGCCACAGTGACAATGTTTGTCGTAAGATTGCCGACATCGATCAATGCGGCGGGGCTTGGTATCTTTACGTGGCGCGTCGATTGACGATGTGTTCTGTTGCTGGACGGAATAGGCATTGTGCGGCAGGCGGCGCGTAGGGTATAAATATGTTGTTTCTCTGGCGGACACGGAATGAGACGCTGTGCTTCAGGGGGCGGATTTTTAAGGAGAGAACTGCGATGAGGCCTTTGGTTTCAAGTATCGTTTGTGTGGCGCTGATCGGCATGGCCTCGTCTTTTGCGCTTGCGCAGGAGGATTCGAGCGTATTCGATGACTTCCACAAGAAAGCCACACAGGGGGCGGCCGCGCCAGCACCAGCAGCTAAGCCTGCCGCTGCCGGCATACCTCAAGAGCAGATTATCGACCCGATGGCCGCGATGCGCGCCGACCCGATGATGGCGGGCCCGCTGGGCCCCGCTGGCGGTCTGCCCGTCGGCCCGATGATGGGCGGTACATCAAATGCGGCCGATTTGCAGGCGCTGATGGAACAAGAGGCCGAAGACCAGAAGCGCAAGATGGAAGAGCAGGCCTTTGAAATGGCGCTTAAGCAACTGCTGCCGCTTGAGGCATCTCAGATCCGCAAGACACTCGAAGTTTTCAAGGTCAAGCGCGAGGCGGCTGAAACGCCGATTACTGTTCCCGAGCCGCGCCAGGTCGTTCAGACGCTGTCTCTCGACCCCAGTGAAGCGCCGGCGCTTATCAAGATGTCGCCCGGCCATGTCACGACCTTTACCATTCTCGATTCTACTGGCGCGCCGTGGCCTATTCAGGATATCGGCTGGGCCGGCAAGTACGAAATAACCACGCCGGAATCTGGCGGGCACATTATACGTATCACGCCGATCACGGCGCATGGCGTCGGCAACATCTCAATTCGTCTCGTCGATCTGATTACGCCGGTGACGGTGCGCCTGGAGACAGGGCTTGACGAAGTGCATTACCGCTTTGACGCGCGTATTCCGCGGCCGGGCCCTCTGGCTAAAACGCCGCTGATTCAATACGGCGGGCTTAAGGCGGTTGCGGGCCGCGACGACAACATGACAGGCTTCCTTGACGGTACGCCGCCGAAAGAGGCTGTGCGTGTCTCCGTGAGTGGCGCAGATGGCCGCACGACAGCATGGAAGGTCTCTGACCAGCTTTACCTGCGTACGCCGCTGACGCTGCTCTCCCCCGGTTGGGATTCAAGCGTGTCGTCGGCTGACGGCATGAATGTTTATACGCTTAACCACGCACCCGTGATCCTGCTCTCCGATGAAGGCAGGATGGTTCGCGCCCAAATCGCCGTTGACGAGGTAACCACACCATGACCAATAACGAAAACGATATCGATATCGATCAGGACGACGATTTCGAACAGGGAAGTGTGCCCAAGGCCTCTATCAAAGAAGCTTGGGACAATAACCCTTTGATGAAAATCGGCGCTGTTGTGCTGGGTGCGGTGGTGCTTTTTGGCGCCTATATGATCTTTGCGCCCGCAGAAGAGGGGCCGCAGGGCCGCGCCGTGACGTCGATTGGCGGAACCGAGCAGATCAAGAGCACCCCGGGCGCGGTCGACGACATGGATGCAGACATGCGCGCGCGTCTGGAGCAGCAAAACCAGCAGCAACTGCAGCAAAGCGCGCAGACCGGCACAAGTTTTATCCCCCTTGCGATTGATTCAGCGACCACCGACAACATCACCATTCCCGCACAGCCGCAACAGGATCAGGACGATCCGCTGGCGCAGTGGCGTCAAGCCGCGCAGGAGCGTGCAAGGCTTGAAATGGGCCGCGCCCCCGATCAGGATGCGCCAAACGAAAAAGAGCCCGAAGTTGTGCCGATGCCAACGCCCGTACGCCCGCAACAGGCCGCCATGAAAATGGATCCGGATGCGGCCAAGGCGCTGGCCGAGCAGATGCGTGTGATTATCTCCGCGCAGGCGCCGCAGCCCTCTAAGGTTACGGGAATTACCAAGGAAGACTCGCTCTACACGGCCATGAAAGTCGAAAGAGAGAAATCCGAGAGACTGAGCTCTACCAGCAGCGCCAGTACAATGGGTATGGGTATGCCCGGCGCGGTCGGTGCCGGTGCGATCGGTGCCGGTGCAGCAGGCGGCGCCATGGCGGCCAGTGCCGAGCCGAAGACGCGCGTCATCACACCGGCGGGTTCGATTGCTTACGCACAACTTCTGAACGAATTGAACTCCGACATTCCCGGCCCCGTTCTGGCGCATGTGCTTTCCGGCCCCTTCGCGGGCGGGCGCGCGCTGGGCAAGTATAAGGTAGTAGAGGAATATCTGGTTCTGGAATTCACGGTCATCGTCAAGGATGCCGTGGGCTATACAATCGATGGTATTGCGCTGGATGAAAAGACCACGCTGGCAGGGCATGTCACAAGTATCGACCGCCATTATTTCCGGCGCGTGATTTTGCCCGCCGCGGCAAAATTCCTCGAAGGTTACACGGCGGCGGCGGCCAAGGCTGTCACCTCGACCACAGCAGGCGCCGGGGGTACTGTGACGCAGCAGGAAGACGAGCTGGACACCAAGAAAGAGTTGATGGCGGGTGCTGAAGAAGCTGCGGCAGAAATTGCCGGCGCAATGACCGAACAGGCAAAGCGCCCGATCACGGTCAAACTGGCAAAAGGTACGACCTTCGGCATTCTGATGCTCTCGACCGTCACCACAGACGAAGTGGGTATGAAGGTTCGGGCCGGTAAATAATACAGATTAAGAAGGCAGAACAGCGATGAGCAACAAAGATGAATTCGAACTCGACGTTGAAGACGCATCGGAAGAATCATTTGACGATGTCAGCCTTGATGAAGAGGTTGAATCTCTTGAGGAAGCCGCACCGAAGAAGAAAAAATCGGGTGGCGGGCTTATGGTTTTCGTTGTGCTGCTCGCTGTTCTGGGCGGCGGCAGCTTTGCCGCGGTGAAATTTCTCGGCGTACAGCTGCCCTTTGATATCCCGGGTATGACGCAGACGGCGCAGGTACCTGCTGCTGATGAAACGACCGATACAATGACAGCTTCGGCCGATCTGCCGGCGGGTGAATTGCCCCCGCAGCCTGCCGTGCCTGCTGATGAAACAACCGCGGATGCGGGAAATCTCCCGTTCGGCATTCCCGAAGTGGCCGCACCGGATGACGGTGCATCGGTCAACGCGCCCTGGGGCATGGAAGAGACGCCCGCCACCGCAGCGCAGGATCTGAAGCAGCCACCTGTTGAATCCTTTGGTGATGAACCAGCGGCGCAGGCCGACAGCGGCGATATCGTTGATCCCTTCGCGATGGGCGCGCAGCAGGACGTGACCGAGGCGGTGAACGCACCGGATGCGGCCGCTGCTGCCATCAGGGCACCTGCCGAGAGCGATGTTGTCGATCCTTTCGCGACCGCCCCGAGCACAGATGTCCCGAGCACAGATGTGACGGCTGCGTCAAAAATCTCTGCACCGGTTGAAGATGCCGCGGCAAAAGCGCGCGTGGAGGCTCTCGAGAAAAAATTGGCAACGACAGAAAAATCTCTCGCGGATGCTGAAAAAGCGCTCAAGCAAGCCAATGACGAGCTGGCGAAAAAATCCGCGGCGCTGGCACAGGCGCAGGCAGATCTGAAGACGGCGCAAAGCGATGCCAAGGCCGCTGCGAAGACCGCCACCGTATCTACAAAGCAGCCGGCCGAGAATGCTGTAAAAGCGACAGCTGACAAGCCCGCGCCCGCGAAACCAGCCGCGCCCGCCCGTAAGATCGACTGGGTTTTGCGCTCGGCAAAGCCCGGCATGGCCTGGATCTCTGAAAAAGGATCGACCGAGATGCGTACGGTCAGTGTCGGCGATACGCTCGCCGGTATCGGCAAGGTCACGTCCATTGCAACGGATGCGCAGGGCCGCTGGATTGTTAACGGTACGCGCGGCTCGATTAATCAATAACTAACTTTTGAGAATCATTCTCATAGGTTTTTCTTCTCCGGTTGCTCCAAAAACCGGAAAAAACGGGCGAAATTCTGCCCAATTTCTCTCGTTTGTACGCCCGCCGAGTACGTATTTTTATCTTTTAAAAACAAGTGCTTAACTGGTATACAGCCCTGCTTTGTGAAGAGCTTGTTTGCACAGTTTTGCAAAAGGTGATGTAATAAAGTATGGCCTCTTTTACACACTGAGGGTGTATCGCATGTTGTATCGCAATATCTGCAAAACGCTGTTGTTGGCATCGCTGTTTACAGTCGTTTCCGCTGACGCCGCCTTTGCGGGTCAGAAAATGGGCGATATCATGATCAACACGCTGCGCGCGTCTGATGGCCTTACAATTATTTTTTCGACAATCGCATACATTTCCGGGGCTCTTCTTGCAATAACCGGTATTTTTAAATTCAAGCAGCACGTCGATAACCCGCAGCAGACCTCAATTTGGGAAGGTATCAAGCGGATGGTTGCGGGCGGATGTTTTCTGTCCCTTCCTTTTATGATCCGCATGGTTCGCGGCTCTATCTTCGGCGGTGCCGGAATAGGCTCGGGCAAGTTGGCCAATACCGGCACGACCAAGGCCGCGCTCTCTTCTGGCGGCCTCGACAAAATGGTCTTCGACTTTATGAGCAATATCGCGGGCCCCGCAGAGGCTCTGCTGACAGCTGTTTCCTATATCTCGGCGATTGCCCTTTTGCTGGTCGGTATTTCACGTCTGACCAAACGTGTTGAAGAAGGCCCGCGCGGCCCGGGCGGTGTTGGCACGATCACAACTTTTATTGCATCGGGCGCTTTGTTTTCTTTCGGGGATTCGATGGGGACCTTTGCGAACAGTCTTTTTGGTGCCGGCGGTAATACGCTGAAGACCAATTCGCTGGTCTCGAATACGGTAATTACGGACAACGTATCTCGCTTACGTGTCCAAACGGTTATAGAAGCGGTGATGGCCTTCGTGATGCTGGTCGGCTATATCGCTTTTATCAGAGGATGGTTCGTTTTAAGAGCTTTTGCCGATGGCCAACAAGGGGCTACAATGGCGCAAGGTCTGACGTTCCTGTTCGGGGGCACTTTGGCGATCAACCTGGGTGAGTTCATTAACGTGATCATGCGTACGGTGAACGTCACAGGGCTCTCATTTACCTAGTAGACACGATAAAAGCGTGCTACGTTAATAAACTGTGTGTAAGTAAAAGGAGAACTACAAATGAAACGGTCAAAACTCTCTCACAAACTCGCGGCTGCCGCTACGGCAGGCGTTCTTATGGCAGACAGCGCTGATGCTCTGTCTGCTACCGCTCAGGATCTCAGCAACGCGTCCAAAAACGTTGTTACTGCTGTTTCCGGTACGGTTGCGCTGATCTCCACCCTCGCGTACATCGCGGGTGCTGGTCTCGCTCTCGCCGGTATTTTCAAACTGAAGCAGCACGTTGACAACCCGGCTCAGGCCCCGATGAAAGACGCACTGATCCGTCTTGCTTGCGGCGGCATGTTCTTGGCGCTTCCTTTCATGATGCGTATCATGCAGGGTTCGATCTCGAACGGTGACCAAGGTAAAGCTAACGTTGCCAACCTGAAACTCGGCAACTCTAGCACCCTGTTCACGCCGTAATAAGATTGGCCAGCTCAAAGGATTTTTGATATGGCCTACTTAAGGATATCGCCCGGCATCAGCGGATTGTCCGATGCCGGGCGTATTCTTTCTCCGGATGTGCATGCGCCGTCCGAAGAGATACGTACGAAGGTGCTGGAGCGTGACCAATACACCTGCCGCTATTGCGGTTTTCAATCGCGCAAATATCAGGAAATAAACTATATCGGCAAGACCGGTCAGGCAGGCGGCGCGGATGACTACGCCACGACCTGCACGTTTTGCCATCAGTGTTTTCATCTGGAGCGCGTGGAGCGTATGCAGTCCGGCGCCGTGATCTGGCTGCCCGAAATCGGACAGGCCGCCCTGCACCATGTCTGCCGTGCGATCTATGTCGCACGCATTTCGCAAGGGCCGATGGCCGATGCCGCGCGTGACGCGCTCGAAGCCCTGCTCGCACGCAAGGAAGAGGCGCAAAGCCGCCTTGGCACCGACAGCCCGCGCATTCTGGCGACCGTCTTGCAGGATTTTCTTGAAGCGAAAGAATACAAAGACCGCCTCTCGCGCCTGAAAGGATTTCGCATCCTGCCGCTCGACCGCCGGATCATCAAGGAAGGTGATCTCGAGTTCAACCAGTTCCCGCAAATCCTCGCCTACTGGCGTTCTAAAGACGGCCCCTTCGGTGACGTGCCGCCGCGCCGCTGGGTCAATTTGTTTTATGATCTGCGGACGCGCGCCACCAACAAAAAGTCTCCGCCCGTCAGCGAATAGCCCCGCCAAAAATGACAGAGTCAGAATGCGGCAGGCGGCCACCCTCAATATAAATTTCTCCTGACCTCCGCGCATCGAAAGGCGATTGTTTTTCGTCTCTCTCAATTACGTTAAAACAGACGACAGCAGAGCCGCACCGCCGCGACGCTGGACATAACCCGCAGCGTACTGGACGGGCGGTTTTTGAACAAAAGACCTGTCTTTACAAGGCTTATCTGATATATTGTTCAATGCTGCGCCAGACTGGGGTCTATCGGTAGAATCATGGCGGCAAAATCAGGGATGCTTGTCTAATGGGTATGTTCGACGCTCTTTTGAAACCGTTTGTGCGGCTTTTGCGCCAGCCGCTTGAATCGTTTATCCGCCTTGAAACGGCCGATGACGATATGACGCTGGTGGCCGAAGACGGCTCCTTGCTGACGGTTGTACGCGTCGATGGCGCGCGCCAGATCATCGGCGATGCGGAATACAAAAAAATCCTGTCCGACTCTGTCGTCAAGATCGGGACGCGTTTCGACCGCCCCGGTCACGCGATGCAGGTTTACTTCACCCGTGACCCGGAGCGCAGCTATACCGAGCTGAAAAAGCTCCTGCGCCCCAACTATATGGCGGCGAAAAACACCGGCCTTGAAATCGACGATATTTTTGAAGAGCGCGCAAAGAACCTCAGCCACTATGTCGCCTGGGAAGAAATCTATTTTGTGCTGTGGACGCGCCCCTCGGTTCTCAGCAAGTCGGATATGTCGCGCGAAGCCGAGCGCGCCCGCAGCAAAAAATGGGTCAATGCCAAAGAGGCGCAATATCCCTTCGCCGCAATTGACGGCATCCGCACACGCCACAACAGTTTTGCCATCGCGACGGTCACGGCGCTCAAGGAAATGGGCATTCAGGCCACAACGATGGAGGTGCATGACGCGCTGGCCACCATCCGCGCCAATCTTTTGCAGCTGAGTATCGACAGCAAATGGCGCGCCATTCTGCCCGGCGACAAGATCGCACCGCGCGCGCCGCAAAAGAAAAACGATATGTCGGATATTCTCTGGCCGTCGCTGCGCCAGCAGCTGACAATGAGCAATGCCCGCGTCATCAACGACCACGTGGTCGAAATGGGCAAATACGTCTGGGGCGGTTGTGATATGGTGCTGGGGCCGACAGACCCGTTGCCGTTTCCGGCTTTCCTCGAGCGGATGTCCGAAGCACGCATCCCGTTCCGCATGTCCTTCCTGCTGGAAGGCGGCGGCATTCAGGGTATGGCGATGCAGCAGTTCCTTTCGTCCATCTTTGCGGTGACGAATGCCGAAAACAAGATGGTGAAAGAGGCACTCGAAGCGCTCAGCGTGATTGCGCGCAGCGAACCGGTGGTAAAGCTCCGCCTGTCCTTCGCGACCTGGGCGCCGAAAGACGATATCGAACTTCTCGAAGACCGCCTCTCCACGCTGACGCAGTCGGCGGAATCCTGGGGCTATGCGCAGGTATCGATGATCTCGGGCGATCCGCTCGATCAGGTCATGTCTTCCGCGCTGGGTATTCACTGCGCCTCCACCGCACCGCCGGCGGTTGCACCGCTCTACGAAGTCATGAAGCTGATGCCGTGGCAGCGCGCCTCCAGCCCGTTTGAACAGGGCGCGATCCTGTTCCGCACGCCCGATGGCCGCGTCTGGCCGTATCAGACCGGTACCAACGTCACCACGACATGGTTCGATCTTGTTTTCGCGCAGCCCGGTGGCGGTAAATCGGTTTTGATGAACACGCTCAACCTTGGCACCTGTCTGACGGCAGGTATGTCTAACCTGCCCTTTATCGCGGTCATCGACATCGGCCCGTCTTCGGCGGGTCTTGTGTCGCTGCTCAAAGACGCGCTGCCGCCGAACCGCCGTCACGAAGTGACGTCTTACCGCCTGCAGATGACAACGCAATTCGCGATCAACCCCTTTGACACCAAACTGGGCATGCGCGCGCCGCAGGTATCGGAGCGCAGCTTCCTGATTGAATTGCTCACGCTGATTTGCACCCCGCCCGGCCAGCCCGACCCTTATGATGGTATTTCGCAGCTTTGCGGGATGGTGGTCGATGAAATGTACCGCTGGCGCGACGACAATACCGCCAACGCCGAACCGCGCCCCTATCTGCCGCGTATCGACCAGACGGTGGATGACGCCCTGCGCGCGCAGGATATCAGAATCCAGCCCGGCGCCTATTGGTGGGATATCGTGGATATGCTTTTCGACAAAGGCCTCGCCTACGAAGCAGCCATGGCGCAGCGTTATGCGATGCCGACGCTGGGGGATGCGATTGCCGCTGCCCGCCGTCCGCAGATCAGAAACCTGCTTGAAGAAACATCGATCGGCTCGTCGTCCGAGGGTGTGATCCACGCCTTTGAACGTATGATTACCTCCGGCGTCCGCGAATTTCCGATTTTGTCTTCGGTCACGAAATTCTCGCTCGCGGAAACGCGCGTCTGCGCGCTCGACCTTGCCGACGTTTGCCCTTCGGGCGATGCGACGTCTGACCGCCAGACCGCTGTCATGTACATGCTGGCACGTCAGGCGCTTGTCACCCCGTGGTGGATCAACGAAGAAGCGCTGGCGCAGATGCCGCCTAAATTCCGCGCCTACCACGAGCTCCGCCTGAAGGATCTTGCCGAGACGCCCAAACGCCTTTGCTATGACGAGTTCCACCGGACGTCGAAAACCAAATCGGTGCGCGCGCAGATTGTCCGTGACGTGCGCGAGGGTCGTAAACGCGGGATTCAGATCATTCTCGCCTCCCAGATGCTGGACGACTTTGATGACGACATGGTCGATTTGGCGACGGGTGTCTGGGTTCTCGGTGCGGCCATTTCCGACTCCGCGGTTGATGCCACGCAGAAACGATTTGGTCTGACCGATACCGCGCGCTGGGTCATGCGTAACAAGCTGACCGGCCCGAAAGCGGGCGGCGCGCCTGCGCTGCTCGTTCTCGGTACGACCGATGGCCGTTATGAACAGCACTTGATTAACACGCTCGGCCCGATTGAACTTTGGGCGTTTTCGACCACGGCCGAGGATGCGGCCATTCGCAACCGTCTTTATTCACGTATCGGCGCGGCGCAGGCACGTAAACTGCTTGGGGTGAACTTCCCCGGCGGTTCCGCCCGCTCCGAAATCCGCCGCCGTATTGCGACACTGTCCGAAAAGGGCGATGTCGAGGGTGCATCACTGGGTAACGTTATCGACAAAATCGTCGAAGAACTGGTCGGCAGCACCAAGGTCAAGCTTGAAGACCTCGTTGTCAATGACGCGAAACCGCCCGCGGGCGGCGACGCGAAACCACCCGAAGGCGGCGCAGCGGAAGCAGGCGGCGAAGCCAAGCCCGCAGGCTAAGACGCCGCACGGGCGACAACAAATTAAAAAAACGCCGCATGTCCTTGCGGCGTTTTTTTGTGAAGGGAGACGCGGGCGGCGGTCTTTATCGCGCGGGTGGTGACAGGCGCGGCTTGCCGAGGGCGCGGTGGCCGGCGGGCAGATCGTCCGGCGGCGGGTTGCCGCCCAGTTCGATCAGCTTGCTGCGCGCGATGTCGAGAGCGGCGGGGCCGTAATCATCAAAGGCGACCTCTGTTTTAAAAGCATGTTCGCCGCTGGTGAAAATCTCGCTGACGCGGCGTGCGGCGAAATCAAAAATCATCCGCAGCTGTTCATTTCCCTGTAGGGGTTTACGCTCCACCAGCGTACTGGCGTCAATCGCGTCATAGCGCGCATATTCCCAGTACATCTTGCGCAAAAGATCGCGCGCCGGCTCTTCCGTCAAAAAACTGCGCGCGTTTTCCTGCCAATAGGCCAGATAGAAAACACTGTCGCTCTTTCCGCTGCGGGCAAAGGCGCGGGCGATATCCTCGCGCCCCTCGCGCAGGACGTCGAAAAACAGATGGCCGCTATTCAACGACGGCAGCGCGCCGTGTTTCAGCAGCGCTTCGGCGCTCTCCAGATTGCCGCTGTGATAGATCCCTTCGGTCAGGCTGCCCGGCTCGGCGGCCCATTTCAGTGCATCGGAAAGATCAAGGTGCTGTTCTGCCTCTGCGGCTGCCGCGGCGATGGCGTCGATATCCGCGCCCGTGCCCATCAGCGCCTTTGCGTTCAGCACCTTGTCCCAGTCCAGCATTTCCTGCCGTGCCGCGGCGATCAGGGTTTTGGTGTCGACCTGGCCAAAAATGTAATAGCTGCCGCCATCTTCCCAGCCTTCGTTGTCAAGGCGCTCGCCATAGGATTGCACCAGCTCTTGCAGGTCGTCGCGCAGCGATGTGATGGCGTCGTCTTCGTCGTCATTATAAACCGGCAGGGATTGGAGTGCCGCGCCGAGCCGCGTAAAATTGGCACCGATGGCTTCGGCGGCTTTCTTCCAGTTGTCTCCGCCTTCGGTGTTTTCAAACAGGTCGTCGTCCATATCATCGGCGTTCGGAATGCGGGATATATGCTCGCTCATGGTTTTTGTCCTTCGGCTTGTGCGCGTTTCAGCCCTTTGGGCACGGCCAGCGGTTTGCCTGTGGCGCGCAGAATATCAGGCGCAGCGCCGCCGCGTTTTTTCAGCTCCGTATGCGCATCGCCCAGCATGGCGGTGTTGTATCCGTCGAAGTCATAGGATTTCATGACGGGCGCGGTATTCGCGGCTTCGTATATTTCATGCACGCGCTGGGCGCGGAAATTAAAGATGGTGCGAAACAGCGTGATGCCGTTGAAATCGGAGATACACTGCGTTTGCACCAGCGTATCATCGCCGTTTTTGGTCATGAAACTGCGGCCATAAACCAGCGGCAGGACTTTTTTACGCACGTCGTTGTTTCCATCGGCCAGAACCGCCGAGATGGTGTCATAGCTGCCGCCGTGGTCAAGAAAAGGCTTGATGCAATCCGCATTCAGGTTGCGCAGCGCCTTGGCAAACCAGTTACCGCCGTCGTGGTTGGGATCGGCGCCCCATTCCATCAACTGCCTGATCACGGAAGGTTCGATTTTATTGCGCACGTTGCCGACCAGCGTGTTTGAGAAAGTGATCCACGTCAGGGCTGAATTCAGCCCGGGGCGTTTGTCCGGTGCGGCATAACGGTCGGCGGCGGCCTTGATGACGCGCAGGTCGTCAAGCGCGCCGAAAAAAACCGCGCCCGTAAAAACCGGCCACCACGGCACAAGTCCCGCGCGCGCGGCCAGAATATTTTGCTGTGTTTCGCCGGTGCCAAAGGTATAGACGCGGCGGTCATTGTTCCACTCGCTCTCGCCCAGATTTTTCATGGCCGTTTTGACGGATTCAGGTACGGCAACGTTGCCGCTGTCGTCTTCGCGCAGTTCGGCAAAAAGTTTGCGGACCTGCGCATGGGTGCTGCGCCATTGCTGTTCTGTTTCGCTGATCTCGGCCATGGTTGATTCTTCGTAAGAGGAAACGAGGCCAAAGATTATGCAAAAACGCACCGGTTGTCAAGACCGGAGGAAAATATCAAAGCATTGATATTTATAGATAATATAAAGAGCGCAGCGCTTACTTCCAGAAGCCCCAGCGGTCGCGGCGCGGCGGCGCTTTGAGCGGCGGTTTGGTCGGGTCGTCGTTCTTTTTGAAAACGACGTGCGTCACGCCGTCCAGCCCCAGCACCCAGCGCACGGCGTCTTTCATATGCACGCCGAAATTTTTCAGCTTCGGCTGCGGCGCGGTGGGCAGGTGGTCTGCGTAGAACTTTTCCACCTTTTTGATCGTCACATCGGTCAAGCCGCTGTGGCGCGCATCGTCAAAAGTCAGATGCGGCGCATGCTGGTTGAGATAAGCCTTGCCGCGGTGCTGGATGCGATCTTTGATCCACTGGCTGTCGACGTCTTTGGTAAAGTGTCTTTGCACAAACGGAAAGCGGCCTTTCAAATGTGGCGCATAGGTATCGGCCCATTCGATGTGCGCATCTTCGTAAAACGTGCGCAGGTGAAAGCTGTCGTAGAAGGCTTCAAAGGCCGCCGCAACGCTGGCGCCGTTGCGGATATTGTCGGCCTTGCTCAGCACGCGTTCGGCCGCATGCATGATGTCGGGGAAACGCTGGCGCATCTGCTGCAGCGGGTCTTCGAATTTGATCTGGTCGGCGGGGCCGTCCGGGTCGCCATAGGCAAGCTCCAGCGCGATTTGCGATTGCTGCGCATAGGCATCGGCTTCGATGGCAAATGACAGTTTGATACCTGCTTCGGGCTTGTGCCGCGTGGACGGGAAAATATCGTGCCGCGTGTTTTGTACCGCATGCACCGCTTCGTGGCCGATCAACAGCGCGAGATAGGCGGGGTTGTCATGGCCGCGCAGAATAATCATTTTGTCCGACGGATCGCATAAACCGCCCGCGCCGCGTTCGCCCGTGCGCTTGTCGTCAAAAACAACGCGGTAGCCTTCTTTGGTCATTTGCTCCAGCACATCGCGGCCGGTCGGGCTTTGCGAGAGGATAAACAGCGCCTCGTTCAAAACCCGCTCGTTACGATCTGCGGTTTTGTCGAGCTGCGCCTGTCGCTTTTTCTTCTGCTCTTCGGTCGCGAAAGGATCCGGCCGTTCATGAACGACCGTTCCGATGAAATTGACCGCAACCGTTTTCCGCGCCCATCCTTCGGGGGTGGGTTCTGTCCAGTCGCCGCGATTGATAACGGGTGGTATGGGCGGCGTGGGCGGGGTTTGTGGCGGTTGGCTTGAATCAAAAAAGAACGGCGTGAGGCGGGCCGGCAAACGAGACATGGAAGAACTCCTTGAAACCCTGAGGATTTTGTCTTGGTCACACCCTTTGGGCCGCCGTTTGCCTTTATATCAAAGCACAGAACGGGGCTTCGCGCCAAGAATTATCCACAAATATACAGAATACATGAGCCGGCAAAAACATACCCGGCATGGAGGCGCCGGGTATGAAAGGAAGGGGCTCACAACAAAAAACCGAAACTACTGCGGACGCGAAAAGCCAGGGGCGTGATGGTGCACGACCTTGACTCCATTTTCCTGTATTTGGGTGGCGCCAGCCTGCAAGGCCGCTGGGTCTGCGGCGGGGCGGGCGGCTTTGGAGTCGAAGTGTGGTTTATGCGTCATAAGATCAATCTCCATATTTTTATATTACATAAAACTTTAGCTGTCTTCAAGGAAAACCGCGCGCGGCAAACTGATTTCTTCTTTATTATCAGTGATGTGTTAAGATTGACTTAATTTTCCTGCCCCATAAAACCCCGCTTTGGTTGACCCTGCGGTTGCAAGCCCTTATAAAGGCAGAGTTTCGTAAAAACGCCGCCTGTACGTACCGTTAATCTCTGGTTTTGCCGCTTTTTTGCCGCAAAGACAGACGTACGGGCGAATCAGCAATGGAAGAAGCCGATGTCCGCTGCCGAAATTGATGACGACGATGAAAAATGGCTGATGCATGTGCGCTCGCAAAACGCCGCACAGCTGGGCGATGTCCTGTGCAAGGCGGCGCGCACGGGCGATGTCTGGCGCGTGGAAACGCTGCTGGATATGGGTGTCGATATCAATTACCGCGAAGGCCGCGTGCTTTTGAATGCCGCATCGCAAAGCCAGCATAAAGTGGTCGATCTTTTGATCGGCCGCGGCCTGCACCTGTCGCAGGGGGTACTGGATGACGCGCTGGGCGAGGCCGCGGCGGCAGGCGATGCAAAACTGGTGCAGGATTTTCTGGCGCGCGGCGCCAATGCCGCGCATGACGATTCCGCCGCGCTGATGAACGCCATCCCGCGCGGGCAGGCCGATGTGATCCGCGCTCTACTGGCGGCGGGTGCGGATGCCAATGCCTATAACGCCTTTGGCGCGCCCGCCCTGTGCAGTGCGATTTCGCACGGGCATGCCCCGGCGGCGCTGCTGCTGCTGGAATACGGCGCTGACCCTGCCGCCATGATGCGCGGCATGAACGCACTTGATTGGGCGATCAGCCTTGGCATGAAAGATGTTGCCGATACCATCCGCGAAGGCGCCAGCGGCGCGGTGCAAAACCGCGCGTTCTTTGAAGGGCTGGATGTAGCCGGCCTGCGCGCGCCGCAGCCGATGTACGGCGGTCAGACGGCTTTGCACCTTGCCGCCAAGGCGGGGCATTTTGATGTTGTGCGCGATACTTTTCTGGCCGAGGGCGAAAAACTGACGGCAGATGACCTGATGCAAAAAACAGCGGCGGGGCAGACGGTTTTGCTGCTGCTTGCCCAGACGGGGCAGCTGGCGCGCGTTTTTGATCCGCGCCTGTGGGAAGGGCGTCATGCCGAAGCCGCCGCGCTTTATGCGCAGCACCTGCCCGCCACGCATCGCGGCGATATCGACATCGACCGCGCCCTCAGCGCCATCGACCATCTGACCCTGCAAAATCAGGCAGAAGGCTTCCAGATCAAACCCCGCCCGCCGAAGCTGCCGAAGTCGCCAAAGCCGTAAGGTAAAAAATCAGTCTTTCTTTTTGCGCAGGCGCACGTAAAACGCACCATCGCCGCCGTCCTCGGGGCGGGCGGGGGTGCAGGCCAGCACCTTGGCGCGCAGCGGCGGCTCTTCCAGCCACAGCGGCAGCAGGCGCCGCAAAACCCCGCCGCCTGCCAGACGGCTGCCCTTACCGGTGATGACCAGCAAGGTGCGTCTCTCCTGCCGCACGGCAGCGGCCACGAAGCGCAGCAGCGCCTGATGCGCTGCGGCCTGCGTCATGCCGTGCAGATCGAGGGTTTTGTCGATGGGCCATTTTTTCTTGCGCAGGCTCTGCGCCGTGCCGTCATCGGGCAAAGGTGGGGGCAGGGGCTGGCGCGGGGCAGGAGTAATGCGTACGGCGGGTTTGCCGGCGGGTGTGATGTCAGAGGGCTTTTTGACAGCGACATTTTTCTTCGCGTCCGCCTTGGCGGTTTTGTCGTCCGCAGCGGTGCGGCGTTTTTCAGCCGTGTCCCCACGGCGTTTTTCATAGGCACGTACGCTGCGCGTGACGTGCTGCCATAACGCACGGTCTTCGTCCGAAGTTCCTGATTTCCGGTCTTTTTTCATGCCTGCTGCTGTTCAAAAAAATTAACCGCTGTTATGATATACTATCGTTTGAAAGACCGATAGACACGACCGTACAAGAGGACAGAGAGACGTGACCCTTACGACAAAATTTGCCGGTTTTGCCACCGGTTTTGCCGCCGTTTGCCTGCTGGCGGTTCTGCCTGCCTTCGCGCAATGGGGCGCGGGCACGACGGGCGGCGAATACCGTCCGCGCATCTCCACCGCCGAAGAAGTGGCGATTGTCCAGCATGTATTTGCTGCCGACCCGCCCAGTGCAACCGAATGGGCGCGTCACAGCAAGGAATATCTGGAAGCAAACGACTTTGACCGCGAATCTGTTCTGGATGTCAAACGCCGCGAATACATCGAAAAATTCCGCCTCTTCGCCAAACCTGAAACGCTGGTTATTGGTGCGAACATTATGCTGTCTTCTTACAGTGCGGTGAATAAGGGTTTCATTATAGAAAGCTTCAATGACCAGACTTTTTTCTCTTATGACTTTGCCGGTCAAAAATATGCCGTCGTTATTCCCAAGCTCATGGAATATCAATGGATGTCAGTTGAGCCTGACATCGCTGAAAAACTGCACGTCTTGACGGTCGGCGCAACCGGAAGAGTACGGATGATACTGGAGGTGGAGCCTAAATTCGCCGATAAAAAACCGATTGAGCTGAAAGGTGCGTTATATCGTCTTTTGGCAGGCGAAGTGGCGTCGATCTCTATTATCGCACCTCTCACTGGCGAGGTTCTATGGGTGCGTAATGGTCCGGGCCGTGCCGAAAAAGTGCGCGGCAATATGATGAAGCTTTACGACAGAGCGGAATAGATTTTTTATGTTTGCGGGTGCGGGTGATTTTTTCAGACCGGTCGACCTGCGCAAGGAAGTCACCCCCTCGGCGGCGGTTCGGCCTGCCGCGCGCAGCGGCGACGAGCCGCAAAAACGTAGCGGCGATGAGCCGCAAAAGCATGGCGGCGACGAGCCGCAGAAACGTAGCGGCGACGAGCCGCAAAAACATGACGGCGAGCCGAAAAAGCACAGTCCCGAAGAGCTGCAGAAACATACAATCGATGCCCTGCCTGACGGCGAGGGCGCGGCAGATCCTTTTTCCGGCGATGCGGTCGAGCTGAGCATCGCCGCGCTTTTTGTTATGCTGGCCGGGCGCGCGCC
>JAUXOC010000036.1 GCA_030682495.1 Alphaproteobacteria bacterium
GGCATAGGCCGCCGCTTCGAGGAAAACCATCTCTTCCGTCCGCTTATAGAAATCGTTCAGCTGCTGCAAACGGACAGCGTTGACAGCCCCTTGCTCGCGCACGATCTGCTCCGGATTTTGCATCAGGCGCACAATATATTCCGGGTTATGAAAGCGGTCCTTGGTCACTGCGTGCATGATCTCTGCATAACTCGCATCCATCGACTCTGGCATCGGCGGCAAGCCTGCGGCTTCGCGCATTTCCTGCGTGTCCACACCACTACCGCTCATGCGCTGACCGATCATCATAGCAACTGCGTTGTAGATCGCGTTATGACGCGCCGCCAGTGTCCGTTGCTGAAGAAAGGCTTGCTGACCTGGCGGGCTTTCCATCATATCGCGCGGGATCGGTTTTTGGGACTGCGGCGAGAGCATGTATTTAATCACGGCGTCAACGATGAGCCTGTTGTCAGCCGACGACATATCAAGCGTTAACTGGTCTGCCCACAAAAGACGTGGGAGGTCGACGTGACGGCCAGCGAGGTCGCCCGCCGTACCGTTACAACCCTGACCGCCTTTCTCCGGGTCACAGAAACGAGTGGTATATTCTTCCCAACGTTCCCGCTGTTCGGCACCTGGGCCGTGTACGCCCGCCGTGCCGGAAGCGTTCATACGTCTTGGCTGGGAATCTTTCGCCAGCGCGCGCGCAGCTGCGCGCCCCATACGTAGCGCCTTGGTCTGGCCCTGCGCAACCGTATCGATCTGGCAGGTCAGCTCGTTTTCTTTATAACGCACTTGCGCCTGCACTTCACGGCGCTGCATTTCCTGCATAAATTCGTTTTGCGCCTGTGCGTCGATCATAGAGCCGAGAACACGGGACTGGTCGATCTGCGAAGCGTGCAGCTGCGAGGTCATCTCTTTAAGAGCCGGCTCAAAATGCTCGCGCCACCATGTCGACAAGCCTTCGCGGATATTCTCGTCAAATTCTTCGAGCCTTGTAATCACCTCGTTCTTGGCCGTCTTGGTAATTTTGTCTTCGATAAAGTTTTCTTCCTGCTCGATGAAGTCGTTAATATCGCTGGCGATGTTCTGCGCCATCTGGTTGAAGGTCGATGTCGCCGTAAAGGAGTTCTCGCACTGCGCCTGCGCAGCGCGCGGCAAGACCGCAAGCGGCAACGATAGCATCACAGCCAAGACCGTCAGCGCGCAGCGTGACTTCATACGCTTAATTGCCAACAGGAACATAGCGGGTACCCCCTTCTCTCAATGGGCGCGACTTTTTCTCGAGCAGGTTTGCCGTTTCAATCGCATTCGCATTCGCGATTCTTTCGGTCTTTTCGTACATGCGATAGAGCAGCAGCAGGTTATAAGCCTGCAGAAAAACCTCTTTTTGCGAAACGCTGGTCAGGCCATCCGTCAGGTTGACGTAGTAGGCCGGATCCCAGAGTTGCTCTATGATCGACTGACGAATTTCACGCTCGGACGGCGTGGCGGAAGCATCGCCAATACCCATGCGCTGGCGCATCTGCTGAACTTCGGATGGTAATCCCCCATTGCCCGGCGGGCCGGGAGTGCGTTCACCCACAATCGAGAAGGCGAGTGCGTTTATCGCATCCATCTGTGCCAGATACGCACGGTTATCAAGACGGCTTTCCTTCCCCATCGGCGAGGTCAGAACCTGCGGATCAATCGTTTCGGGCGGCTTATAACCGGTAATGTTGTAAACCAGCTCATTGACTGCGGCTAGCGTGTCGGCGTTCGTCATATCGATCGTTTCACGGCCGAACAGCGTCACACTCGGCATAATGTGCGCGTTTGGCGCTGTCGCAGAGGCACCGCCGCAAGCTGTACCCCCCGCGTTGGCAAGGTGGTCGCAGAAGCGGTTACGATAGACCTGAAAACGGCTATTGAGAACAGCACCTGTGCCATTGACCGCCGGTGTCCCCGGCATGGCGTTGCCAAGGTTAGACATTTCTTGGGACAGCGCCGTGCTCGCGGCCTGAGCCGTGCGTCCGGCTGTCGCCATATATGTCGCGGCCGTATCAAAGCGGCAAGCCGCGTCTGTGGGGCGGAAGTTTGCATGCGCCTCGATCTCGGCTTTCTGAAAGCCGCGCGCCGTATCTGTCAGGTTGCTGCTGTCAAAAAGGTTTGACATCTGGCGCGCCTGATCGCTGACGCCTGCGTTCAGCTGTGTGGTCATGGCCTTGAGCGCTTCTTCCCAATCACGCCAGAAACGGCGCATGCGCTGGTTGATGATCGTCTCCATTCCCTCGAGGGCGGCAATCAGCGTTGCGCCGGCCGCCATGGTTCCGCCGTTATAAGCGGTTGTCAAAGCCGTAACCATACCTGCGATGGCTGCTGTCTGCGACGTCACAACGCCGGCCGCCGTGAGCGCCGTCGAGCCGGGCATTTCGCATGCCTGTGCCAGCGCATCGCTGCTAAAGCCAAAGGTCAACATAGCGGCCACTAAAAGGCCGGCGAAGCGCGCAGAAAGCCTTCTATATGTGTTTGTTCGAACCGTTTTCATGCGTACCCTCTTTAGATCAGTTTTTAACCGGTCTCAGATTATCAATTCTCGGCATTTTAACATCGTCCGCCAGAACTGAAACCTGCACTGCCAGCGTCAGCGCCTGCCGCTCTAGCAACTTATGATAGTCATGCAGCAGCATCAGATAAAACGTGCCCATCGACAGCTTTTCCATCTCGACGCCCGC
Organism: Alphaproteobacteria bacterium; assembly: GCA_030682495.1. Lineage (GTDB taxonomy): Bacteria > Pseudomonadota > Alphaproteobacteria > Micavibrionales > UBA2020 > UBA2020. The sequence continues at coordinate 2,694 of JAUXOC010000036.1, forward strand.
ACGTTCCATTTGCAGACCGTTTGCGAATTTACCACTGTTGAAACGATCGACAGCGATAGCGTTGAGAACTTCACGATAACTCGGGTTCTCCGAAATTTCTGAAATGGGGATACCCGCTTCCTGACGCAGCTCCTGAATCCAGGTACCGAGCTGCGATCCGGGCATGCGGTCGCCGATAATCAGCTGCGGCACACTGCGCAGCGCATTATACTTCGCCAGATAGTCGCGGCGGTTCAGGATCGTCTCGCGGCCCTGAGGCCCCGCTGCCACTTCCGGCTTCAGCGGATTGGCCATCGGGACGCCGATCAGGTTTTCGTAGTTTTCCTTGATGGCACGATCATACACGTCGCCGCGGTTCATGGGGATCGGACTTGATGGATCGACCACGTTATAGCGTACGACTGTCGTCGGGGTGTCATCATCTACAGGGATCGTCAATTTGTTATAAATGAATTTGGTAATTTGCGTGTCTGCGTTATGAAACTCTGCCGGTGACGGCGTGGCGCCGCAGACGTTGGCACCACCATTGGCCGCCGGATCACAAAAAGCCGCTTCATAGGCTTCGTTACGGGAGCGCAAATACTCACCCACACCGCGCGCGCCTTCTTCGCCCATAACTTGAGAGCCTGTATTGATCGCCTTGGCTTGCCAGCCCTTGCGCATCCCGCGCGCAAAAGTCTTGCCGCGCCCTGCCCCGCCCGTCAGACCCGCAGGGGGGCAGACGTTGTCGCGCACAACACGCGCGGTGCGGTTTTCGCTGCGCATCACGGCGGTGTTTTGCTGGGTTTCATGTTCGGCATCGACAGAGGCCTGATAGCTCTTGTTCAAATCGCTATTGGCGGTGTTCATCTGCACGGTCATCGCGCGAAGACCAGGGTTGAGGTTGTAATACCACATCGTCTGCCACCAATGGATCATGTTCTTTTCGATGTCGTTTATTTTCTCGAGAAGCTTCTGAACCATCGTATCGACAGCGAGGCCAAGGATGTTTTCAAGCGTGACGGCGGCGGCTGTTATCGACGCATAGAAAGCTGAATAAATCGTGGTACGCACAATGCTGGCGGTACCTGAAATCTCGCAGGGTGTCACACAACCTTTGCAGCAAAGACACATACCCCCGGCCACCGTGACGGTTGTGGCTGTCACCTGCGCCTGACACGCGTTGTTATATGATGTGATGCTGTTATAGCCCGAGGCAAAACCGAGCGCGACAACCACAACCATTGCCAGCGTGCCCGAAAACAGGCGCTGCGAAAACTTGTCAAAGCGATTTTTTACTGATTTCATTACGGCCTCAACGGTTGGCTTTCCATTCTGGTATTCAGCGGCTTATTCTCGGTGATGTTTGTCCCAACACGGGCAGCCAGGATCAGCGCATATCTGTCCAGAAGATCAATATGGTCGGACATCTGCATCGCCTGGAAGGCTTGCTGGATGACAAGCTCACGGCTGTTGTTTTCAGGCTCGTCGATCTGGTTCACCCCGATAGTACCGGCACGAAAACGCTCGGCCATCATAACTTCCATCACTTCGTTATGGCTGGGACTATTGGAGAAGTTGGAGGGGTCAATACCCGCCGCTTCGCGGATCGGGTTGATATAGGTACCCATATTGCTGCCCGGAACACGGCGCGCAACGATATGATAGACCGCATCGAACAGAACCTGACGGCGCGCCTTGTAGCTCTCCCCTTGCAGGAAGGTTTCCTGGCCTTGTGGTCCGGCCAGCGTCTGCCTAGGAATAGGCGCCATCGTGACAGGCTCGATAAGATTCGTCAGCAAGTCGTCGACAACCTTGCGTGTATTGGCATCGCGAACGTCGATTGTGTCTTTCATGAAGATCTCGCCGGTCACGTCAAGGTCACGCCCCGCCAGCGGTCCGTTTGCCGCACAGCCGGAAGCACCGCCGTTCATCGTTGGTTCACAGTAGTTGGCGACATAATCGTCCCAGCGCGCGCGTTGATCTGCACCGGGGCCATTGGCAGCGGGCGTACCCGCTGCAGCGCCCGAGCGCGCAAGCCGCGCGCGCGGTGCCGCTGTGCCGTAAGCGCGGCGGAAGTTTGCAGCAGAGGTCATACCGCCCACCGCTGTCGCACCAACGCAGACGTTTTCGCTGGGGCGCATCGCACGGTGAGCTTCAATCTCGGTGCCCATCAGTGCCATATTTGTACGGTTGGCGTCAAAGCCATCGGTGAACTGGCCAATCAGGTTGGACTGATCCGAATCTGCGGTATTGATTTGCACGGTCATCGCCTGCATGGCGGGGCGCAGGTTGTAGAGCCAGAAAACATCAAACCAGTCGTTGAGGTTTTTGCCGACTTCAAAAATTTTCGCACCCACAGCCGCCGTAAAGGCCGCCATTGCCGTGGTAAATTTCAAAGTAATTCTTGGCAAGGCCACGGTGGTAATGCCGAAGATCGTTGTTCCCGTGTTGATCTGCATGATAGATGTGCTCATCCCGCCCACGGGATAGGTGCAAAGACTGCACACGCACTGTGCTTGCGCTTTGCAGGATGTTGTGACGTTGAGTGAGAGATACCCCGCCGCCATAAAAGCAACAACACCGAGAGCTACGAGGAGTTTCTTGACCGAACCGAAAACTGTCATATCCCGAAATACCTCTGTCACGCACGCCTCCGGATGTCTCCGGAGTCGCTGGTTGGCACAAAACCTTATTCCTCTCATTCTATCACATTTATCTAAAATGTGATATATTTCAAAAATAAGGCTTTATTTCAGGTATTTACAAAACGCTTACGGCGTCAGGTCATACGACTTCACAACCAAGACTCTGGGGCCGTCTTTGCTCTGGTGCAGCTGGCCATAAGGCTGGGGACGTACAGCGGCGAATTGATCCAGCAGCTTGCCCACCGCTTCGTCGTAGGACCCGGCATAGTTGACGTCGCCCTTCAGCTTATAGTCATAATCAATCGACCAATACAGCTCGACATTTGCGGCATCCGACCAATTTTTCAGGGTATCGCGCAGCGTGGCACCTTTGGTGCCGCCCCAGGGGGCCCCCGATTTTTGCGGTGCGGCGACAACTTTGGCTTCCTCGGCCTGAGGTGCAGCAGCAGCGACCGGCGTCTCCACCAGCGGCACCGGCGCAGCGGCAGCTTCCGGTGCAGGACTCATCGTCTCGTTCATCGGCGGCGGCACAGCCAGATCGGCCGAGGGCTCGCTGAGCGGTGCATTGGTTGCCGCCGGCGGCAAGGATGTCACCGGCACAGGGCGGGAACCCGCCGTTTCGGGCGGATAGGACATGACAGCCTGTTTGGTTTCAGACGGCGCAGCAGTAGCGGCGGGCTGTGACCCTGCCGTGCGGCTGTCAGCGGGAGCCTCTGCACGGCTGCGGCGAATGGTCACAGGTTCACCCGAAGGCGCGGGTGCAGGCGCGGCTGCTGCCGGTGCGGTCTGCGGTGCGGCCAGCGATACCGGCGCGGACATATCGTCGTCCTGCGGCATGCTGGACATTTGCGCGGCGGCATCGGCGGCTTGCGGCGACAAGACGGCGCTATCGGTCGAGAAAGGACCGACAACAATCACGTTACCCTGCTGCTGGAAACCAAGTCCCTGCGGCGCGAGCATATCGTTCAGCACCGCCTGCCAAGGTTTGCCGCCTTCCCAGGAAACCATCGCGCCGGGATTGACGCCCGATGCAAAAGAAAACTGATGACCAGCGGGCGCAACTTGCTGAAGCGCAATGACGAGTGGCAAATCACGGCCAAAACCGGCAACCACATCGCCCGAAACATCCATCGCTGCGACCGGCGCAGGTGCCGTTGCAGCAAAAGGAGCAAGTGCAGGGCTGACCGGTGACGCTTCAACAGGCTCTGTCGGGGCTGCCACGGCAGCCGGTGCCGGCGAAGTGCCATCCCAGGACATGACAGGCTCAAGACCGGACATATCACCTTGTACCGGTGCAGGTGCCGCTTTGCGCACGGGCGGCTCCAGCGGGCCACGCCATTCAAAGCCGGCTTCGGCTTGAGAGCTGAAGCAAAGCAGCGCGACGCCGGAAACGGCGAGGGCGCGGCCGAAAAACTGCATAAACGAAGGCGTGTGTTTCATCGTAACTGTCCTGCTGTGAAGCGCGTGGTGAAAAAAGCGAATGTAATGTTATAGTCCGAAAAACCCGTAGAGATCAACAGTCCGTCATGCTGCAGCGCAGTTGCGATAAGCACAGGCTGCGCTCAGGAACCTGTATCCTCCAGCTTGCGCCGGCGCGTCCAGATCCAGCCCGGACGCTTGGTGCCGATCAGCCAGACGCGCAGCGAGCGCAGCGCTGCCGGAAACGACAGACCTTTGCGCTCAAGCACATAAAAAATCATCAACATGGCAGCCATGAGACATAGCGTCCAGATACGGAAATGGACAAGAAGCAACGCAACGAAAAGGCCCGCCCGCGCATCGAAGGTAAAAAAACGTACGGTTTTCATAGTATTGCGCCAATGCCAAGACTGGCCTTCCTCTTCACCCGACATCTTTAATGTCCTCCCCCGTGCCCGCCGCCGCCTTCGTCGCCGTCTTCTTCCTCGCCGTCTATCTGTTTCGTCCCTTGCTTATAAATAAGGTAGTGACGTTTTTCGATCAGACCGGCATCAAAGGCATCCTTTGCCGCTTTTTCCATCGTCTTGCCGTATTTCGGCACCATCTGCATCAGCGCGAGCGGCCATTGGTCGAAAGTCAGGCTGAGCAGCTGCTCGCGGATTTCCTCGGTAAAGGGCATGTATTCGCGCAAGGCCACGCGGCCGCCGCCGATTTTCGGCACCAGTGTTTGTGTGACAACCATGCGGATGGTTTCCATCAGCGCGAAAGCGCGCTCCGTCCGCTCCGACGGCTCGAAGGTCGAGACCATGCGTCGGATCGTTGCCGCCACACCGGTTGTGTGAACCGTGGCATAAACCGTGTGGCCGGTCTGGCCGGCCTCGATGGCAGCGGAAATCGTCTCGCGGTCGCGGGCCTCACCGATCAGAATGATTTCCGGCTTGCGGCGCAGCGCGTTACGCACACCGGCGGCAAAGGTGGGAAGGTGGCGCGGAATTTCCGACTGCGCCACCAGCGAGCGCTTGTTAAGAATGGTATCGTAGGTGAATTCGATTGGCGCCTCGTAGGTCAGCATCTTGCCGCAGCCGTGCAGGCTTTCGATCAGCATACGGTTGCCCGCCGCCAGCAACGTGGACTTACCCGAACCGGTCGGGCCGGTGACAAGGACAAGCCCCTGACGCGGTTTCCAGTTGGCGATGATTTCTTCTTCGATATTCAGCTGCTTCATCGTCGGCGGCGCAGACGGCAGTGTACGCATCGTCACCTGCACACCGTCGCGGCCATCGGCCAAAATCGCCGTCATGTTGACACGAAAACGCGTGCGGGTAAAACGGTCGGTCATGACCTCATAGGACAAATCGATGTCGGCACCACCGGCCAAAATGGCCAGCGCCTCGGTGCCGTAGAGCCTGACAAGAACCGCCGCCAGATCCGCCGCATCAAGGGCGCGATAGGTCGACGGGTAAAGCGTACCGTGAATTTCGCTGTATGCGGAACGGTTGGACTGAAAGGTAATGTCCGACGCGCCCTGTTTTACACACCACAACAGAAAGGGGTCGATATGATGCTCGAGAAAGCGGTCCGGTTCATTCGGCCAGGTTTCCTTGAGATCGTCGATGCCCTTCTTGAGGAGGCTTACCGGTCTGCCGGCTTCCATAGTTCTCCACCTGTCAGGAATTGCGAGGGGCCGGTGATGCGTAGCGCACGATCGCCCACACGCATTTCATTGCCGCCACCGGTCACGCCGCGGTCTTCGTGTAGCGCATAGGGCTGCGAAATTTTACCCTGCGCCAGCAACATGCGGTAACGCACCATACCGTCGTAGTCGGCGGTCAGCTGGTTAAGCCCCGCTTCGAAAGAAGCTTCGGCCTGCAAAAATCCGGCATCCCAGCCTTCTTTTACCCACATATTCCAGTTGCCTTGCTCTTCTGCATTCTTCGGCCACAGGACACGCGGCGGCGGTGCGACTTCGCTGATATAGTTCAGCACCAGATACTGGCGCCAGTTGCGCGATGTCGCGACAATTTTCGCCTGCTGGTTGATTTTGAGAACCTGATCGGCAACGGCGGCTTCAATCCCGCCCTCGGTAATAACCATCGCATGAAGCGACTCTTTGACAATCGGCGGCTCGATCAAAAGACCCGATGGTGCCTTGACGAGCAGCGGACGGAAGTCGAACACGCGGTCAAGCACACGTTCGTAGCCGCCGAGGCGCTCGAGGATCTGGAAGTTGCGCTTGGCAAGGCCGCCACGCGCGCCGTAAGACAACGCCGCTTCGCGCTGCGCATCGCGGCGCATGTCGATGGCGATTTCTTTGGCGATCAGATCATCGGTGATCTGCGGCGAAGTGCCGTGCGTTTTGTGAACCTGCTGAAGATGGATCATCTCTGGCGGCGTTTTGATGCCGCCGAGCGGGTTCGGTGTTTCTTTTTTCTTCGTCAGGCCGAAAAGGCTGAGATTGGGCTTTGCTTCATCCGCAAGCTTTTGTGCTTTGTAAGACGGGCTATCGGGATCAAGCAAATCACCGGTATAATTGCCGCCGCCCATGCCGGACATCGCGTCGATACCGGGAACAGAGCCCATCGGCGCTTGGCCGTAAGGCGTACTGGGTACTTGCTGCATCGGGAAAGGGCTTGCGCCGGCCGAAGCCGCCGCCGCTTGCTGGTCAGCCAGCGCCTGTGCCAGCGCATCAGGCGTCAACGGTTGCGCAAAGGCAGCCGAAGACATAAACGTCCCCAGCGCCGCAACGGTGCAAAGCGCCAGAAACGCGCGGCCTACCGCGGCAAACTTAACCACCGGAAACTGGGGCATAGTTCAACTCCACAACACGTTGTTCGGGATCGACGACGATATTCGCGCGCAAGCCGGCCTGAAGACCGATATCACGCAGAACTTCGACGACCGACTTTTGCTTGGCCTGTACCGATACCACGACGGGCGCGGGCGGAAGGTCGCCATTGACCTGAAACTCGTAACCTGCACGGTCTGCAAGGCGCTGTGCGATCGGCTCGATCGGCCCGACCCAGTCGACAGAGACCGTACGGCGCAATTCCTGCGGCGCGTAGGGCGCGGCCTGTACGGCAACGCCCGGATTGCGCGCCTGCTCGACCGAAGCGAGCGTATGCAGCGCAGAGGAGGCCTTATCGACCGCCGCCGCAAGACGCAGACTTACCGGATCGGGTGAAGCCACCATCTGGTGATCAATTTTCGCGACCGGCGCGCAAGCAGAAACCGCGAGCAAAATCGCGCCACCGAGAAAAGAAATTTTTTTGTTCATGAGAGTTGTTCCATCACTGCCCGAAAAGAGGGAAAGACATTTTGCGTGGATTGATCTTAACCATTTTCAAGCGCAATGCAAACAGCATGCTTCTGTTTTCAACATTTTCTGCGCGCTATCTGGAAATTGCCGGTTGACGTGCTTAATCGGGCTTGCGCCGTGGCACTTAACCCGGATTGCGGCGCGCCGCTTAACCCGGATTGCGCCGTGGCGCTGCGGGGCGGGCATAGGCCAGCAAATCTTCGGGGCTACGCACCAGACGGTAGCGCTGCATGGCATCCATGACTTTGGCGCGATAGCGCGTGCCGTGATGCGGTGTGGCGGAATGGTAATAGGCGATTCCCTGATAGAGGCTGCCGGTCTGGTTGATCTTTTTGCGTAAAATCCACGTCCCGACGCCAATATTCACGCAGGCGTCATCGCGCACCAGTTTGTGCGCCACGTCGCGCGACACGCCCCAGTGTCGCGCCAGTTCAGGCATCCAGATCGTATTGATCTGCATCGGGCCCAGATCATGGGTATTATTGGTGTTTTTCGATGCCATGCCCACGCGCCCGCCTTCGACATGCAAGATGCCGAGAATGACGGAGGGCGGCACCGCATAGGTCTGCGCCGCCGTAAAAATGCAAACTGCCAGCGCGTGCGCCGTCATCATGCCGTTGGTTGCTTCCTGCCTGTGGCGTTATCTTCGTTGCTTGTCTCCGCCGCGCAGCTTGCCGCGCGGAGACTTTATTTAATTCAGTTTTTGGCCAGCTCCGCCTGCAGAAGGAGCATATTGCCCGGCTTGCCCTGAATGACTGTCAGCTTGCCGTCATCGGGGCGGCGGTAAATGGTGAAGGGCGCCTGCGGGACATTGAACTCACTCAGCATCTTGCTATTCGCAGCAATCGCCGCCAGCGCGCCATCGACAATTTTGGATGTACCCAGCGCTTCTGTATTGCCGCCGATATATTCAGACCATGCCACGCCCGGATCGGCGCTCGACAGCAAGGCCGCCCCGCCGTCACGGTTGGCGGGCTGCGCGCCGAAGGGCACGAGACGCACCTGCAGCTTGCCCTCTTTCACCGAAGGCTCCAGCGCTTTCCAGTATTCCTTACAATGATCGCAATTCACGTTCATCATCATATAGAGATAGGGCGCATCTTCCTTGCCGGCCTGCACCCAGGCGGCGCGGCGCTCCAGCATCGCGTAGAAACGTTCCGACTTCGACGCTGTGCTTTTCGGCTCTTCCGCGCCGGGCAGGGCGTCTTGCGAGCCTTCCATTTTTGCCTTCAGCGCGTGCAGCTGGCTCATGGTTTCGACCGCGCCGTCACGGTTGACGAGCTGGCCGAGGACAAGCCCGCCCTCTGCCGTTGTATAAGCCGTGCGCGGCGGCATATCCTTGCGCGTCAACAGCCAGCCATCGAGGCCGTAGGCATGGCCGATAAATTCAACTTCGCCGCCGTCGGTCTTGAATTTTTCCAGCTCGGGGTGGCGCAGCTCGTTTTGCGGGACGCCGGCGGCAGGTACGGGCGCTTGCGCGGTCGGTGCTTTTTGCGCGGCGGCAGGCAGCGGCAGGCACAGGGCTGCGGCAAGCCCCAGCACCGCAAACAGGCGGCCGGACAAACGGATAACACGGCGTGATGATAAGGTGGCGTTCACGGTCTTCATGGTCTGGCGTTTCCCCTGTCGAAACCTTTTGGATAGCTTTTTGTCTAAACCGCTGCAGCGGCGGACGGTTTTTGAAGACTAATCCATTCAGCGCAGCACGACAATTTGTTTCACGTCTTGTTTATATCGGTACAGCGCGACATTTTATTTCCAGTCGCAATTCCTATTATAATCGATGTCAAGTTAAATACCATAATGCAAAAAGGGACGTTCTTTTAAAGGGCGCGGACGCGAAACGTGAAGGGAAGTAGACAAAACCGCCAAAATTTACGGGCGGGAGCCGCCAAAATTTACAGGCGGGAGCCGCCGGCCTGTTCTGCAGGCTAAAATCAGAAGCCTGTTCTACAGACGAAAACCCCCAGTAGGACCACCGCCGCCTTTTTTACGGCTTTTAACGTTCACGGACGGGGCAAGCAGGATGTCATCGCCCGTTTCGCGCGGCGTCGCCGCAGATTCGGGCGCGGCGGTCTGCCCCGGTTTGGGCGCGCCGTCGGGCATGGCTTGCATCAAAAGTTGCGTGATGGTGTTGCGGGCCGAAGGATCGCGCGTATCCTTGTTAAGGTCGAAGGCGGTTTTCCCGCCGCCGTCTTTTAAAAACAGATCCGGATTCTTGCCCAAAATATAGCGCACCCGCATTGCGGATTCTTTCCAGACCGCGCACATCAGCAGCGTCCGGTTGTGATCGTTGCGCGCATTGATATCCGCGCCCTTGCGCAGGCACAGATCGATGCGCTCGGCAAAATCACCGGCGTCCAGCGCGGTGAACATTTCTCCGTTGACGATACGCTGCTGGTCGGCAGTGATTTGCGGCTTGCCCGTGCTCATAGTGTGAACCCTCCGCCGCGCGGCTTGTGGCCGGTGCGGCGCACGACCGTTACCGGCTTCATAACGTCGATATCGCCCTGCACCGCCGCCGCTTTTTCCGGCACGGGCGTGGCCGCTGCCGCAGCGTTTTGCGCTGTTGTATCAGGCATTTTTGCCATCAGCGCATTAATGATATTCTGACGCGCGCCGCTGTTTTGATCGATGTTGCTTGCCAGCTTGATGACCATATCGCCGCGCGCATCTGTGGCCAGCGGACTGGCGCCCTTGCCGAGCCAGTATTTGACCATCACGGACGCATAGGCTTTGACACTGACCATCAGCATCGTATCGCCATTGTCGTTCTTGTCGTCGACCCGCGCGCCGGCGGAAATCAGAAAATCCGTCATCTCGGATGAAAAGCCGTTTTGCGCGCCGTTGAACTGCCCCGTGCATCCTGCCAGATGCAGCACAGGGCCGGACACGCTGAAGGTACGGCTGCTATTGATAGACGATCTTTCCGTCACCGGAATACCCTTTACGTGGCAATTCGGATCAGCGCCTTTTTGCACATAGAGCTTTGCCTGCGCGAGGTCTTTGCTGCGCACCGCTTCGATCAGCAGGTTGTTGAGGATGTCCTGTTGCTGGCTCATGGGTCTGGCCGTGATCGCTCCGGATAAAAAGGTTACGGCGCGGGCGATGAATCGATTTTATGAATCGGTTCGCCACGCCTCTGGCCAGAGACTAGCAAACCTGCTTATTTATGTCAATTAAAGAGCGGCGCCGTTTTATTATTTTATTTCAACCGTTTGACGGTATGTCCGCTGTTGTGCGGCGTCGAATGGCAGCCGGCTTCAAAACCTCGATACCCTTTTCGGGTGGCGCGGCGGGTCTGGTGATCGCCGCCGGCGTTTCCGGTACGCGCAAGCCCAGTTCTTGCGCCAAAGCGCCGAGGCCTTCGTAGCGGCTGCCCTGATCGGCGCCGCGCTGCTGCATCGCCGCCATCAGGTCGATGATCTTTTGCGGGCGCGCGGCATCGGGATAGGACGTACCGCTGGCATCGCGGATGTCGAAAATATACTTATGCGTCTCGGTGCTGATATGCGTGTAAACGGTGGTGCGGCGCGGCTGGCCATCGCGCTCCCAATCAACCGCTTTTGCAACAAAGACAGACCCGCCCGGCTTGGCGCGCAGCTCTGCGGTATCGTCGCCAAGCTTCAGCGTCACGATATCGCAAGGCACAGTCTGGTGAATACGGTATTTGGGGCGCACACCGATGACGCGGACGCGGTGTTTGACATCCGGATCGGGCTCGGCCCGTCCCTCGGCCATCACATCGAACATCAGCTTGCCCCACAGCGGGTTTTGTTTGATTTTCTGCTCCGGCGTCAGCTCCGGCGGTGCGGGGGCGGCGGGCGGAGGCGGCGGCGCGGTGCGGCCAAAAGCCCCGAGCAATTTTTCACGCAGTGTATCTGTCCATTGTTTTATCATCACGGACTCCGTAAAAATCCCCATTCACGGCACTATCATAAAGCGCAAAGGTTAAATTTTCATAAACCGTGCATCTTGACAGCCGCCAGTTCGCCGCCTAAACACGCCGGAGTGCTTTTTGACAAATTTTTATGAGAAGGTTCAGGATCATGAAGGGACGCAAACCCGGCATTTCCCGTTTTCGCCGTGCATTTCTGGTCGCCGCTGCGGCGCTCGGGATCACCGCAGGCAGCACGGGCATCGACAACATGCCGAAAGACCCCGTGACCGACACCCATACCATCGTCACCTATAATATCGGATCCGCCGAACAGTACGGCTATAACATCTCGCCGCTTGACCAGATGTGGAAACATACGCTGGCGATGAAAAGCGAAACGCAGCGCGACCTTGATCTGCTGGCCGCCGCGCAGGACGGCGACAGCTGGCGCATCCGCGCGCTGGCCGAGCACGGCATCAATACCGACGTTGCCGGCGCAAGCGCGCTTGCCGCCGGTGCGGGCGCGGGCCATGCCGATGTCGTGAATGCGCTGTTGAAAGCGGGCGTCAAAGCCGATGCGCAAGTGAACGCCGCCTTGATTGCGGCAGCAAAAAACAACCATGCCGCCATTGCCCTGACCTTGCTTGAAAACGGCGCTTTTGCCGGTGCGCGCAGCAGCGATGCGCTGATTTCCGCCGCTGAACACGGCAACGACCCGCTGGTGCGCGCGCTGCTCGCGCGCGGCGCGGATGCAAACGCGCAAGGTGGTGCCGCGATGCAAGCCGCCCTTCAAGGCGGTCATGCCGATGTGGCGGATGCGCTGTTGTCGGTCACGCGCACGGTTGCGGTCTTCACATCACCCGCGCCCGACCCCTATAGCATCTGGACAGGCGGCCGCCCGTTTGACAGCCACATCAGCCCGCGCAGTTTTGGCCCGCCGCCTTTCTTCTCCGGCTTTGACGACGGGTTCAGCATGAACTTCACGCTGGTCGAGCGTCCTGTCATCGACGTCAATGCCAATAGCGGACAGATGCTCTATGACGCCGTTTACAAAAACGACCTCGCCATGGCCCGCGTCTTGATGAAACACGGCGCGAATGCCGATGCACAGGGCGGCGCCATCAAACAGCTGGCAAACGAAAGCCGCAATACGGCGATGGTCAATCTGCTCAACGGCAATACCCCCGCCGCGCCGTTTATTATACCGCCCGGTTTATAAGCCGCCGCATTTTACCGCCCCGCTGCCGCATTAACGCCTTTTTCAGGCGGGCGGGGTGTGGTATACACGCAGGAGATCTTTTATTTTCGGGCAAACCGTCGTCGCTGGCCGCTGGCCTGCCGGGGCTTTGCGCCGGATCATGAAAACGCACTGCGCCGCCCCTTGCCTGTAAGGAGAGCCCGATAAGATGCATGCCACCAAAAAGCCGCCGCAAAATCCCCCCATGACCAAACAACCTTCCCTGCCTGATGATGCGCTGATGACCATCGATATCGTGGATCAACTGACCCCCGCTGACCTCAATGACCTCTGTGATGCAACCGATGCGGCTGTCGAAGCTGGCGGCGGTTTCGGCTGGATTGTGCCGCCTGCCCGCGAAGTGATGGAGCGGTACTGGAAAGGCGTCATGGTCGTGCCGGAGCGGCACCTGCTGCTGGCGCGCATCGATGGCATCGTTTGCGGCGCCGTACAGCTGATCGAACCCAGCCGCCACAACGAGGCGCAGGCTTTCAGCGCAACCCTTCTGGCGGCCTTTATCGCCCCTTGGGCGCGCGGCCGTGGCGCGGGACGCAAATTGACCGAAACCGCAGAAAAGCTGGCGCTGGAGATGGGCTATAAGGTTTTGCAGCTGGATGTGCGCGAAACGCAGGCCGCCGCGATTTACCTGTACGAGTCCATGGGCTATGTCCGCTGGGGCATCAACCCCGCCTATGCCCAGATCGGCAGCGCACTGGTGTCAGGCTATTACTATGCCAAAACCATCAGCCCCGTTGTTGCCGCCGCCAAAGCCTAACAGACGCCCGCCTGCGCCCGATGCAGCCGCCGCAGGTCGCTCCGCGTCCCTGCTTTGAACAGCCACTGCGCCGAAGCCCTGTTTTTAAAGGAAATTAACCATTTTTCCGACTTCACAGGAGAGAGCCGCCTTCGCGGGGCGCAGGGATGTTCTAATTTATATCAACAGGTTATGCTTCCGGCGCGAGAATCAAATGCCCGAATCTCGGCGAATTTTGGACTTGCTGCAGTTGCAAAATAGTTAATAAAAATATTATGTAAACTATTTCGAAACAGAATTACCAAAAACAAGCCTATTTCATAATAAAATTTGCCACGATGGCGTTTTTCTGTAATTTTACCTTGATTATCTGCCCGTCCGGATTTAACCTTACTTTACTTACGTAAACGATTATCCAAAATAAAAACAGAACCCCTGCTCTCAAGGAGGCCTATATCATGGCGTATGAAAACGAAGACAGCTACCACGGCACCCGATTTTTGCTCGATGCGAAGAATTCCCGTCAATACGGGCTTCGTTACGACCATGGCAAAGTCGCCAAGCCGGTGCATGTCTTCGCCGAAGACGAACGTGAAGCGGGCTTCAAGCCCAATGAAACCGTTTTCGCTTTTGACGACGAAATCAAAACCACGAGCGAGAACGGCAAAAGCCGTCTGAGCACGGTCGTTTACCAGATCGAAACCGACGCCACCGGCGCACCGAAACACCTGAAAGAGCTGAGCGTTGATTACGACGTCATCTTCCGTCAGAGCCCGTCGGGTGAATTCAGCATTGTCTATAAACTGAGCCCCACGTCACGTGATGCCGTGGCAGAGCGCGGTTTTAATTCCGGCTTTCCGCAGGAATTCAGCGAAGAGATCGACCCGCGCGATCCCGGCCTGAAGCGCGACAGCATCAACAATACCGTTTCGATGGCACCGAGCCTGCTGAGAAACCTGTCCTTCCCGCCCCAGCACACCGCGCGTGATGCGCATCTGGCGCGCTATGCGCTGGAAGGCAACGGCATGGACAATACCGGCGTCATGCCTTCGCCGCAGGATATCCTTGACCAGTCGCGCGGCCAAACCACGCAGAAGCCGGTCAGCAACCAAAACAACAACCCCGATCCGCGCCCGACGCAAAAACCGGCGCCCGATTTCAACCGCACGTCGACGGCACGTCCGCCGGTGCTGGAGAAGCCGCGCATTTCCGATAGCGCCATCGAAGCGGTTATCCGCCAGTATTGCGAAGATCTGAGCGCCCGCGCTGCAAACGGCCGCCTGGACCCCGTTGTCGGCCGTGACGAGGAAACACAGGATTCCATCAAGATCCTGTCCCGCCGCAAACAAGCCAGCCTGTGCTTCACCGGTGAAGCCGGCGTTGGCAAGACGGCCATGTTCTCGGCCATCGCCCAGTACATTGCAGACGATCAGGATGTTCCGGATTCTCTGCGCGGTGCGCGCGTTCTGCAGCTCGACCTGCAGGCGATGAACGCCGGTGCGAAATACCGCGGTGAATTTGAAGCCAAGCTGAAGCCGCTGATCGAAGGCCTGAAAGAGCGTGAAGGCTACCTGAACGGCCGCAAGGTCATTCTGGCCATCGACGAAATCCACTCGCAGCTGACCGCCGGTAAAGCCGAAGGCGGCACCGATGCGGGTAACATGATGAAACCCTTCCTGACGTCCAAGGGTATTGCCGTCATGGGCACGACCACGCTGGAAGAATACCGCAAGCACATCGAAAAAGACGGTGCGCTGGCCAGCCGCTTCGAGCAGAAAAACCTCGGCGAGCCGGATCGTGACGCGACCCTCATCATCCTGAACAAACTGTGGCCGCTCATCAAAGCGCACCACAATATGGCCGAAGATCTGGCGCAGGAAGACATGGAATACCTCGTCAACATGACGAACCGTTACGCCCCGAACGAAAGCCAGCCCCGCAAAGGCGAGAAGGCTCTTGATATGGCGGCGGCTTCGGCGAAATTCCGTGGCTCCAACGTCATCGAGAAAGAAGACATGATCGCGGCCGTCGCGCAAATGTCCAAACTCTCGGCCGACTTCCTGAACCAAAGCGACCACGAACGCTTCCTGCAAATGGAAAAAGAGCTGCCGCAGCGCGTTCTGGGCCAGCCCGGCATCCAGACGGTTGTCGACGGCCTGATCGGCTCGCGCTCCGGCCTGAACGATCCGAACCAGCCCTGGGGTTGCTTCGTATTGCAAGGCCCGACCGGTACCGGCAAGACCGAACTTTGCAAAGAGCTGGGACGTTATTTGTTCGGCGATGAAAAATCTGTCATCAAACTCGACATGTCCGAATACATGGAGAAGCACAGCGTTTCCCGTCTGATCGGTGCCCCTCCCGGCTACGTCGGCCACGACAGCACGGAGCCTGCCCTGACCGAGCGCATCCGCCAGCGTCCCTATTCGATCCTGCTGCTGGATGAAATCGAAAAAGCGCACGTCGATGTGTTCAACGTTTTCCTGTCCATCCTCAACGATGGCAAGATGACCGACCAACAGGGCAAAACCGTTCTGTTCAACAACGTCATCATCGTCATGACGACCAACCTGGGCGCGTCCGATGCCATGGCCGCACTGCAAGGTGGTGGCAGCAACGGTTTGCAACTGGGTCAGAGCACGCTCGAAAAATCGCCCGAAGAACAACAGGAAATCCTGTCCAAGATCTACGAGCGCGCGCGCAAGAGCTTCTTCAGCCGCCCCGAGATGGTCAACCGTATCGAGGAGCTGGGTGGTTTCGTCACCTTTATCCCGCTCGCACCCGAAGTCATCACCAAGCTGGTTGACCGTCAGGTGGATCTGGTGTCCAAGCGTATCTCTGACCCGACGGGCGCAGACATCAAAGGTGTCTCGCTGGAACTGTCGCCGGAAGTCAAGGCACAGCTCGCCAAAGACGGCTACAAGCCGGATATGGGCGCGCGTCCGCTGCGCAAGGCCATCCGCGAGAAGATCGCAAACCCGCTCGGCAAATGGCTGATGGGCAACAAAGAAGAACTGGCGAAATTCGCTGCTGCCAATGGCGGTGCGAAGCTGGTGATCAACGCGATGGGCGCGGATTTCAAACCGGAAATAAAGCCGGTGAAAGAACCCGCACTGATCGCAGCACCCGCCGCCAACGACGATACTGGCAAAAAGACGCGCAAACCGCGCAAATCTGCCGGTAAAGATTTCAACGCCTGATCATCGGGGCTTCGGCCTTGATGTGAAACTGACAGGGGCTTCCGCGAGGAAGCCCCTTCTTTTTTGTCTCTTTGCGGCTTCCTCGCGGAAGCCTCTTCTTCTTTGTCTTCTTCTTATGATGCCCTCTCAGGCTTCCGGCTGCGGGGCTTGTCCTTCTTCGGTCAGGCGGGTCGTGTCCTGACGCGTTTCGGCGTCTTCGAGCATACAGGCAATCAAACGGTGGCCGGCTGTTTCTGCGACGTCGCGCGGGGTTTGTCCGGCGCGGTTGCGCATAAACACATCGGCACCCGATTGCAGCATCGCCCGCACCACGTTTTCCTGCCCTTCGCGCGCGGCCCAGGTCAGCATCGTATCGCCATGCGGATCAGGCGGGCATGCCGGTGCGCGGCGGTATTGCAAGCGCGGCCCCGTATCGGCAGAGGGGATACGCGCCAGAAGATCTTTCAGCGGCTGTTCAAACAGGGCGACCAGCGCAGGATTGCCGCTGCGCAGGGCGATGTCGAGCGGCTTGTCGCCGGCCTTGTCGTCCAGCGTGATATCTGCACCTGCCCGAATGAGCATGGACACAATACCGATATGTCCCCCGCGCGCCGCCTGCGCCAGCGCCGTGCGCCCGTCGCGATCCTGCAAATCAAGACTGGCACCAAGCCCCAGGAGAATTTCGATCATCACGCTGCGGCCTTCGCGCGCGGCATGGATGATGGCGGTTTCGTTGTTGTCGCCGCGGGCATTGATCTGCGCGCCCTCGGCCAGAGCACCGCGCAGCGCCGGAATATCGTCTGCACCGGCCGCGGCCAGAAACCTGTCGTTGAGATTGTCCTGATGAGACGCCGGATGAAACGGCGTTACGGCAGCAACCATATCTACACACCCTTTTTATAGGCAGCTGCCCTTTGCGCGGATGATCGCCGCACGCCGGATTCGCCGCTTTGTCCCTTAAGGAACATTATAGACGGCAGGCCTTAAAAATATGTAAAGCCCTGATTTTGGTTATATTTTAAACGGTGTTCAGATGGGCGCACAGGCCGCGAAAACAGGGGTTTAACCCGGTTTGGGGCCACCCTTGCCGGGTTTGTTCTTGCCGGATTTCTTTTGGGGCGGGGCGGGTTTCCGGCTATCCGGCGCGGGCAAGTTGTCGTTGGCCGGTTTTTGGCCTTTGAATTTCTGCAGGCGGTATGCGCCCCAGCCGAACATACCCCCCGGCACGATAATCGCGACAATCAGAATGCCGACTTCTTTGGGTTTGCGCAGGTCTTGAAGTGTATCGACTGCCGTGCCGCGCAGATCGTCCATCGTCAGGCTGCGCAGGCCGCGAACACTATCGCCAAAGGCCTGCATCAAACTGCGTTTGGGCTTTTTGCCTTCGGGTGCGGTGTTTGGCGGCGGCTGGTCGGCGGGCGGCGGATTGTCGTTATCCGCAGGCGGCGGCACGTCTTTGTCATTTTTGTTTTTTTTACGCCAGAAGAACATGCTTTAAACCGTGAAGGATAAATCGTTATCATTATGTAACATAGGGCGCGCCGCAATACAATCACAGACTGGGGATCGCAGACGGGGGGGCGTCAATGCCCCGGCCGTGGCCCGCGCCGACCCATGCCGCGCGGCGGCGGCGGGAATTTTGGCCGTGGCAGCGGTTTGGGGCGCGGCGACTGGTGCAGCTTGATGCCGTCCATCGTTTTGCTCAGTTTTGTAATCGCGAAGAGCCGCTGATAACTTCGCCCGCCTTTGGTGCGAATCTCGGCGGCTTTCTCGGGGAATTCACGCTCGTACATCACGCGGTACAAAAATTCACGGCGCGCATAATCGCTGTCGCCCGGCTGCGCGAACATGCCGCCAAGACCGGGATGCGGCGGTATTTTGGCCACCAGCTTATGCGGCTTGATGTCTTTTGCACGGACGATATCAAGATCGAGCATCGTTTCGGCCAGCAGCGGATGCTTCGCGCCCATATAGCGCAGCGGGTCGACCAGAATAAAATTCGCGCCACAATCACGCAGCGCGGTCATCGCCGTTACGACATCCTGCGGCACTTCGCGGCGGCGGCAGCGCCCGTGCAGATAGGTCACGATATCGCGGGTTTCTTCGGGGCTGGGTTTAAACGCTTTGGACTGCATCGCAGTCACAAGCTCCGTGAATCTTTTCGGCGTCAGGAAATGATGCAGACCGCGATCATCAATCGCGCGGCCTTGTGCATAACGGTTGAAGGTCTCTCTGAGGCCGTCGGTCGGCGCCGTTTGCGCCAGAACACGCAGACTTTCGGCATCAAAGGCGCGGTTGCCGAAAAATCCGGTCGCCAACAGCGTTTCATCCATATGCGTGAGCGCGTCACGGTGACGGCTTTGGCTGTGCAGCGCGGTAAAAGCCTGCAGATCCCTGGACGACAAGTTGCTGTCACTGCAGCAGAGCACGCCTGCGACTTCGGCAAATTCTGTACGCATCTTGCGCACCGTTTCTGCGGGCAGGTGCAGCGTCACATCGACGGCGGCGAATAGTTTTTCCTGCGCATAGCTCCATCTGCGCAACATTTTCTCGCGCAGCGCCGTGGCATCACCGCCCAAAAGACCGCGCGTATCCAGCGCGGCAACCATCGTATAAAACCCGTTTGCGATATCCGGCACGGTATCAAGGGAGACAGGCTTCAGCGGCACACCCGCATCTTTGAGCCTGTCGATAAGGGGGATGATTTTCGGTGCGTCAAAGCACGTGGGCGCTTGTCCGATTTGCTGCGCAATCAGCGGGGTAATATCCAGCCCGCCCGCGGATTCGGTGTGGTGCGTATATAGTTTTTTCGCCAGTGCCGCATCACCTTGCAGCGCGGCCTGCGCGCAGAGCTGGCTGACGGTCAGGTTAAACGTCGCCACGTCTTGCGGTTTGACGCTGCCGTATTTTTCGTTTTCGGCCAGCAGACGCCTGTCCATCGCAACAGCCGTCAGCGCATCGATCTTGGTTTTGTCCACCGCCGCATCGATATACATGCCGCCGCCGGCCAGCACGTATTTAAACGGTTTGATTTTATCGCCGAAAGAGCGCGCGGCAATGGCGGTCTGCTGTGCATCCCAGCGCGCGCCGCGCGTCACCATCAGCTGCACCAGTTCGCGGCTTTCCTGCTGCACGGCGACGTAGAGATGAAACCAGTCGGGTTTGAAATCGGTTTTGAACCAGAAGGTGTGGTCGAAAAGATCACGCACCGCGCCCGCATCTTTGCGCCAGAGCGCGCGCGTCAGGGCATCCGACCATTCGCGCGCATTCATCGCGCGTTCGGTCGTATCGATAAACCCGTCATACGGCCATATGGGATACATCATGGTCGTCGCTTGTTCCTGTGCGCGGCACAGACGCCAAAGCGCCTGATTCGTCCGGTTTCATTAAGGAAATAAGACTATACCCCAGCCAAGCGCATGGGGTCAATGCCGGGATCGGGCACGAAGCGTCTGAATTATCAGGATAATCGCACTAAAATCAGGCGAGGCTTTGCAGCATGCTGCGCAATTGGCGCGTGGTGGTTTCGACGCGTTCGGCTTCTTTGCCGATGGACTGGACTTTGCGGTCCAGTTCGCCTTCGCTGCCGGCTTCCTGTCCGGCCAGAACGGCGGCCTGAAACAGATAAACCTCGGCCTGCTGCTCCAGCGTATTCAGCAGCTTTTCACCGGATTTGAGGGTGGCTGGGGTCGGTTTGCTGCCGGTTTCGGACAGCTCGCGGATGGTGCTGATAAAGGCTTCGGCGGCGGCGATCTGCTTTTGCGGTTTGGCGGCGGCGAAGGCCGTTTTCAGTTTGCTGTCAGCAGACAAGATGGCATCCGTCATTCCGCGCACCTCTGGTTTCAAAAAAATTGCACAAATCCCTACCCCTCCAAAGGTATCAGGAGTTCCTTAACGGAAAGTGAACAAACCCGTATTTTTACAGGGTTTATGCGGGTTTTATGCAGGTTTTTGCCAGATCAGTGACGCGGCGGCGGCGGCGCGGGCGGCGGGCTGTTTTTGTTCCGGTCATTCTGCGCCTTTTGCTGGCGGCGCAGTTCGGCCTCTTCGCGCTCTTTGCGCATCATCCACTCGCGGATGCGCAGCTCGACAAAGTATTCGGCCGAATCTTTGGGCAGGCTTGGCACGATGTAGGACCGATGGGAATCGCGCGCGCGGCTGTCGCGAAAACGGGTGGTCAGATCCTGCGCCGGTCCTGCGCCCTTGGGGGTCACCGCTTTGATAAAATCCTTCAGCGCCGGCGTGGGTTTGCGCGGCGGCGGCGGGTTCGGATCTGCGGGGTCCTTATGGGGTTTCATCGGCGTATTTTAGCGAACGGTTGGCCAGCCCTGCAACAGGCAATAAAGGGTCAGCCCGTCCATCAAATTACGGCGCGCGCTGCCCGCGCGCAGACGGCGGTCGCGGTCTTGCTGGCGGCAACTGAGGCCGAAGGCCAGAATATCCACAATCATCGCATGGCTGATCTTTTCGCGGTGACAGTTTTTTGTCCATTCCACATAGCCATGAATAAGGCGGCTATGCACCGCCCCCGCATTGCTGCTGCCCGCCGCCCCCGGCAGGCGTTGCCAGTCGGATGTGACATAGCCCAGGCCGCGGCTCATCGCTTCGAAAGCTTCGGCAATTTGCAGGGCGGCGTCTTGCTGCGCCCCTGTCATGGCATCCCACAGACGCGCATCGACAATGCGCCGCCGCGCCGCGCTGCCCGAAGCCGCACCGCGCAGCACAACCGGCATCGTCGGTGCGATTTTTTCCTGCTGCGCATGCACGCTGATCGCGCCCGTCATCGCCGCTGGCTTCGGACGGTTGCGGCGCGGTTCAAGCATCGGCCATTCCGGACGCCAATCTGCCCAAGGGTCGCCAAAGCTGCCCTGCACAAGGGTTTTGCTGCGCGCGCCGCTGCGTTTCTTGTCGTCGGATGGCATCATGTGGTTTCTCCTTCGGGGGTGGCGGAAAGGGATGCGTCAGGGGCATGGCGCCGCGCGCGGCTGGCGCGGACGCGCTCGGTTGACAAACGCTGCGCCCGCGCCCATTCGGCCAGATGGTTGCCGGTGGTAATCATGCCGCGGTCATAGAGCGCCTCCAGCGCGGCGGAAATTTTTTGAAGATCGGCATCAAGCAACGCGGCGATTTCATCCGCACCAAGGCCGTCAAGACAGCCGCGGGGGCGGTTGCGGCTGGCGTGATCATAGAGCGTCAGCCAAAGCGCCAGCACCTCGGCCCGTGCAAGGCCGCTGCGCCGCGCGACAACCGCCAGACGCGGATCTTGCGAGACGCCGTTTTGCATATACGCGATGGCCCCCTTCTGGTTGCGGTATTCTTCCGGCAGTTCTGCCGCGCTCTTTTTGCGCGGCGACGGTGCTGCCGTTTTACCGGCCGCACCGGCCTTGGTTGAGGCCGGACGAATCATGGTCGGGAGAATATTGCGACATTCGCAATACCAAGTCCAGAAAAATTTCATTATTCGCAGTAAAATTGATACGATCTTATTCTTTTCGTCGAAATACTGCCTGTCGATAAATTGCACTTTTCACAAATATATAAATGCATTAATCTCAATTCATGACTCGTTTACATGACAAAATTCGCCAGATCATCGAAACCACCCCGCGCCTGACCCAGCGCGGTCTGGCCGAACGCATGGGGCTCGACCCCGCTGCCGTCAACCGTATGCTCTATGGTCGCCGCGGTATCATGGCCGAAGAAATTCCGGTTATCGAATCCTATCTCGGCCAGCGCATCGACCTGACCGATGCGGCCCCCGCCGCGCGGCGCGGTCTGTCGGATGTGCCGCAGGCTGATGTGGCCCCGCCGCAAGCGCATATCACCCCGCCTGCCCTGCCCGATACGATGGCGCCCGTACCGGTGCGCGACGCCCTGAGCGGCGACGAGGCGCCGATTGACTGGACGCCGCGCCACCCCGCGCAGGCCGGTATCCGCGCCGCCTTTGCGCTTTATGTGACAGACGACCGTATGTCGCCGCGCTATTTCCCCGGTGAAACCGTTTATGTGCATCCGCACCGCCCGCCCGCACCGCTGCAAGATATCGTCATCGCCGGCGCAGCGGGCGCGCTATCGATCTGCCGCCTGATGGGCAGCGACAGTGATTTTCTGACTGTGCAATACCTGAACCCGCTGCGCGAGGAAAAAATATCCCGCAGCAGTATCACCGCGATTTACGCCATCGTCGGGCGTAGCTGACATTTTTATCCTCGGGCGCAGCTGCTTTTCACAGGCAGCCTCCCCCTGAAGAACCTGTCCCGTCATACCGGCGCAGGCCGGTATCCAGACCAAGGCCGAAAGGCCTTGATCTATAAAGGGCGCTTCGCGCACTAGATACCGGCCTGCGCCGGTATGACGTAAAGGGAGATGCGTGTTTTAACGGGATAATCATCATAAAGGACGGCGGCGCCCTTTACACAACCACACAAGCAAAAACCCCGCCCGTTTGACGGGGCGGGGTTCTCACGATCTCCTTTGATCGAACGTCGTAAGAAAGCCTAGCGTTTGCGGCGGGCGCGGGCGCGCTCTTCGGCGGCACGTTTGCGCATGGCTTCTGCTTCGGGGTCAGCGGCCGGCTGCGGTGCGGGTTTGGGCGCGGGCTTGGCAGGTGCAGGTTTTTCCGCCTCTGTATTGAATGTTGCTGCGGCCGTTTTTTCGCCCAGCGTATTGCCATTGGCAGGCTGTTGTTTTTGCACTGGCGCGCGCACATCGGCCGTGATGTCTTCGGACAGGCCTTGGTAGAAAGGCTTGCGTTTGCCGCTGTCGTCATTGGCAGGGGCGGCTTCGCGCAGTTTGTTGCGGCAGACAAGTCCCGCCACAATACCGACCGGCACCGCCAGCGCCACAAGTGCCGCCGCGCCATAAACCGCCGCTGCTGCACCGATGCCCACTGTAGCCGCCGCTGCCGTCAGCGTGCCGACAACAGACGATGCGATACCCGCAGGCACAATTGCCGCGCCCGCAGCTTGCGCTGCTGCAATTCCGCCGACCACAAGCCCGCCTGCCGCAGCGGCAAAGCCGCCGTATTTACCGGTGCGCAGTGCCGTATTGCGGATCGCGCTTTTGACCGCGTTCAAGGCACGGCCAAGACGCTTTTTGAGCGTGCCGTTCTTTTTATGCTCGACCCATTTCGCTTCCTGATCGCGGATGAAATTACGCACGGGCATGGACTTTGCGCCTTCTTTCCAGTTCTTGTAACCGCGGAAGGCAAAGTAGCCTGTGGCGGCCATCGCGCCCACGGAAACCCATGTCGTCAACATCGGCGTCAGAATAAAAACAGCTGCTGCCGCGCCGCCGTATTTCGCCGCGCTGACCCAGCGGTCCTGTGTGGAGGTACGGTTTTTGCGGTCGCTGTCCGACGGACGCACCGCGCGGTAGGCGTTATAGCCCGCCATGCCGGCAAGCCCCGCCGTCGCGATGGGCAGATAGGCCAGCACAAAGCCGATTTGCTGCGTAATCAGATACGTGGACGCGCCGCTGATACCCGTACCCGCCGAAGATTTCAGCAGCGGTTTCTGCTGCTTGGTTGCAAAAATGCCTTTGGTCTTCTGATAGAAATACCAAAGTTTGCCGGGGGATTTACCTTCGTAGCTGACGCTCATCTTCTTGCCTTTCACGATATCTTTCAGGGTGCGCGCAGGGTGCGGCGCGAAAAACGAATCTTGTGTCGTGGGTTTTTAAATCACGGCCCAGTATATTGCCATAAAACAGATTGTCAAATGTTTTTGCTGTAATTTTATATATAAATATCAGTAGTTTATTTGTTATTTCGGGGTACGGGGGCGCAGGGTGATGACCTTGAGCGGCGCGATGTCCCGCTGAAGGACGCAGTTCTCGGTCACCGTGCGGTCGTGGACTTCGGCCTGTGCGGCGGCGGCCTCTTCCCTGCGGTGCAAAATGGCGGCGCTGACAAAGCCGACATCTTCGCGGCTGAGATGCTGGCGCGCGAGCGTTTCTGCCGTTTCGCCTTTGCGGTTTGTGTTCTCCATCGCCGCACCGGCCGAGATCAGACGGCAGGCCGCCCAGGCGTGTTTCGCGCGGATCGCTTTCATCAACGCGGTATCACCTGTGGTGGTTTCCTGTGCATCCATCTGCGCGCCTTTGAGCAGCAGACGTTCGACCGCGCCGCTCATCATATTTTCGCAAGCGATCATCAGCGGTGTGGTTTTCGACGCACCCGCCGCATAGTCAGGGTCGGCACCGTGATGCAGCAGCAGGGCGGCCGCGTCTTCATGGTCGTTTTCCAGCGCATAGAGCAGCGCGTTCATGCCGCTGTCATCGGTATCGTTGATATCCTGTTTGCGCGTTTTCAAAAAATCCTGAATCGCGGCGATATCCCCATCGGCGGCAGCTGTGAGCAAAACGGCAGACCCGGCCGCACGGCGGAAAGCCGCCCGCGCCATCAGTTCAGCCTCTTTCGGACGGTGGGAGATGGCAAAACCGATACGGCTTTTTGCAAGACGCTGCTGCGTTCCGCCAGCGCATCGCGCAGGACGGAGAGAAAGTCATCCGCTTTCTGTTCGCGCAAAATAGAGGCAGCCGTATCGCCATTCTCGCGCGTCAGATCTTCGCGCGCCCCCGCGGCCAGCAGCACGGCAAAAGCCGATTTCTGGCGGCTTTCGGCAGCAATCATCAGCGGCGTTTCGCCCCGATGCGACTGCGCATCGACCGGCGCGCCATGCGCGATTAAAAACCCCGCGCAATCGGCATGACCGTAGAGCGCCGCCCAATGCAGCGGCGTCCAGCCCTCGTCATCGCGCGCCTGAACGCGCGCCGGCAGATCGGGGAAAGACATCATCGTCGCCAGATCGCCCTGCGCGATCAGGTTGGAGAATTTTTCGTCGATGGTGATTTCCGCATCGTCTGCCGACATCGTTTTAGCCTTCGAGCCGCGACAGCATGCGCGGGTTATTGCCGAGCGTTTTGTGCACGGGACATTTATTGGCGATTTCCAAAAGCCGCGCGCGCTGTTCGGCATCCAGATTGCCTTCCAGCGTAATGTCGCGGGTGATGATATCGATCACCGCATTACCCATGTCGTCTTCGCGGTGGTGCGTCAGGCGCACAGATACTTTATCGAGTGGCCAGCCCTTGCGCTCCGCATACATGCGAATGGTGATGCTGGTGCAGCTGCCGAGCGCGGCGAGCAGCAATTCGTAGGGCGATGCCCCTTTATCCTGCCCGCCTTTTTCCAAGGACGCGTCGGACAGAAAGGCATGCGTTTTGCCCTGCACGCTTTGCACATAGTTACCATCGCCACTGTCGGCCACGGTGATTTCGGTTAAGCCCTCTGCCATGATGAAACCCCTTTCATAGGCGTGAAAAAATACAAATTAAACATCAGCCGCCGTTTTTGGGCGCAGCGTTTTTGCGCGGCACGGCGGGCGGCGGCGGATTGTTGTCTTGCAGCGGCGCGGCGTCTTTGGGCGCAGCGGCTTTTTTGTCGTCGAGCGCATCGTGAAGTTTGTCTTCGGCCGCATGCAAACCCTCTTTCGCCTTCAAAGCCGCCCAGCGGCCAAAGGTTTTGAGTACAGAGGGTTTTTTATCTTCCGGCGCGCCGACATTTTTTTTGGCCGACTGGTCGGCTCCTTTATTGGCCGACTTGTCGGCGGGGGGCGCCGTATCCGATGCGGCGGGCTTGCTGTCTTTTGGCGCGGCGGCTTCGGCGGCAGCCTTTGCTTCGGCGGCTTTTTTGGCGGCAGCGGCGGCTTGTCTTTCTTCGCGCGCACGTTTGGCCAGCGCGGCTTTTTCTTGCCAGGCGCGTTTCAACTCGTTCGCTTTCATCTCGAGATATTTATTTTTGACGATTTCCTGCACATCGTCCATGTAGTTGTCTTTGATTTTTTCCAGCTGCTTTTTGGCAAAGAAACCGGCTGCGCCCGAGACCAGCACCGCCGCCGCGCCCGCCGCGCCCGCCACGATCAGGCTGGGTGCCATCACGGCCGCCACGATGCCCGCGCCAAGTGCGGCCAGACCGCCGAGCGCAAAAGTGCCCGCGCGCTTGAGAGAAACACGAATGCCCTTGTGCGTTTTCACCATGTCCTTGAGCGTGCCGATGATCCATTTGTTCGTCGGCAACAGGGGGGAATGCGGATCCAGATCCGGCAGCATTTTGCGCGCCATCCATGTATCGGGATTGAGCGGCTTTGTAATTGTCGCGTTTTCAGGCTTCGCTGTGTCAGGCGCAGAGGTGGCCATGGGTATCCTCTCGTCGGGCGGCGGAATCGGCATAAATGTTTGAACAAAATCAGCGGGCTCAGACTAGCATTTTTTCATAGAGCGGCAAAGGTTTTTGCCCGCCCAAAGATAATAATGCGGCAAAGGTTTTTACCCCTCTTAAATAACAGGGCGGTTAAGACTTTGCTCCCGAGAAAAAACAACAGCTTAGGCTTTTGGCCCTGAAACATTCTTGCGCGGCGCGGGGCTCTCCACGGCGGCGGGAGGCTCTGGGGCTGCTTTGGCGGGGACGTCTTTTTGCGCGGCCTTCCCGAAAGCATCATTAGCGGTGGCGGGCATTGCCGCTGCGGCGGTGGCGGGCATTGGCGAGGCCTCTTCCGGTTCGGGCAAAGGTTCTGCCGCATTCTGTGCCTGCACAGCGGCCAGAGCTGCGGCCTTGGCGCGTTTTTTCTCGCGCATATGTCTGATGCCGACAATCCCGAAGTAAAGCCCGCTGATGCCGGAGATCAAATAGCTGGTCGCCAGCACCGCGCCCCCCACGACAAGCCCGCCAACCGCAACGACCGGCAGAACCAGAATTTGCGTGGCCAATGCCGCCGCGCCGAGTGCAAGCGATAAAACAGCGCCGCCAACGGCAAGCCCGCCGAGCAGGTTGTCTTGTTGACCCACGGCCAGCTTGCGGCTCATCTTCCACATGCGGGTGTTTAGAAATCCTTTGACAGCCTTTGTTTCCAGCAGTTTTTTGATGCCGGGTTTTTCGCATTGGCGCTGCACCCAGTTCGGTTTTTGCACATCCGGTTTGGGCGGCAGCGGCTTGCCGGTGACGTTTGAATATATTTTGCGCAGGCGATACCACGACCGCATGCTGCCTGCGGTAATGCCATAGATGCCAAGGCCGACCACCGCGCCGCAAGCCGCAATGCCCGCCGCCGCCAGCATAAAGGGCGCAGCCACAACATAAGACACCGCCAGCACCGCCGAGACCACAATCGCACTCGCCCCGCCCTTGACGGCCAGCGCATGCACCCAGAATTCATGTTCGCGCAAAAGTTCGCGCGTAAAATTTTTGCAGATGCGTGCGCGCCTTGCTATGCCGCTGCCCGTGCGCTGCCACCAGTTTGGCGACGGCGGCACAGCCGAAGCCGCCGCGGCGTCTGGCGCGCGCGCGGCTTGTCCGGCTGTTGTGTCGTCTGGTTTGTCTTGCATGGCGGACATTTAATCTAAAAGGTCAAAAAGGAACCGGCAGCCCGCTTCAAGGCAGGCGGTGCAGACGGCGCATAAATATATCGGGCAGCGCATGATTCAACATATTACCCCCGAAAGCAAGAATCGATTTGCCCCCAAAGCCGCGCAATCCGCGCAATACCCCTAAAATGCAGACAAAAAACCCGCCGCCGCGCCGGTGGGCAATGCATTGAAAGATAATAACAAAACAGGCCTGAGCCCGAAATCTGTGAAAACCCCGCAGCATTCACCAATCATTAACTTTATTTGCATAAAGTCAATGTATACACGAAAACGCCGATGCCCCTGAAACACGTCACAAACGGCATCAAACCCAAGCAAAAGGCGTGATCGTATAAAACACCGGGAGGATACAGCAATGAGCGACATTAAAGGTTATCTCTACGTCGGCAAAGGCCACGATGACACCGCCAACAACGGCATGGGCGCGGACGTCGCGCGTTTTGTCATCGTGCACAAAGGCCGCGAGGCAGAGGCCGAGAGCCTTGCCAATGCATTCCGCAGCGTGAATGCGAAAGACCAGCTGCGCGTGCGCACGGGCGTCATCCAGTGGCGCGCGGATCAGGTCGATGAACAAATCGAAAAATTGAAATCACGGCCGGATCTTGCCGATACGCTGGGTCAATTGACCCGCGCCAAGGCGGATCTGAGCGGCGTCAGTGCTGCGGCCAGCAACGAATTTGGCAAAAAAGCCGCCAAGGTGACGGCTGTCCAGCCGGTGCGCCGTGCGCGGCCTGCTGCGGGGCTGCACGCCTAAGACACTTTTATATCGGTACTATGGGGACTCGTCCGCCGGGACGTAAATATCGGGTTTCGTGTCCTCCCGGACATGATGGGGAAAACTAAAGAGCTGTCCGAAAGGGCGGCTCTTTTTTTATCTGCTTTCCTCTGCGGCGCGAACCGCGCGCCACAAACGAAGCGCGCCCCACAGCATGGCCAGACCGCCCAGTGCCAATAGCGCAGGCCAGAGCGCGTTCATCCAGATGCCGTCATCGACAATCGCCGTGTCTGCCGGCGCATGCGGCGCGTAAAGCACGGTGACGGCATCGCCCACACGGTGGCGCGGATGGCTGGCGGCGGTTTTTTCGGCAAAGCGGTGCGGCTCGCCGAGCGCATCGTTAAACGTGATATGCGCACGGTAGACGGTTGTGCCGTCGCCCGTGCTCTTCGTATCAAATTTTTCGATGACGCCCGCGGCGCGCTGTCCGTGCAGCGTCAAATCGCGCAAGCCCGCCCCCGTATGCCAGGAAAAGCCGAGAAGAACCACGCCAAAAACCAAAAGCAGCGGCAGGCCAATGCGCCGGCTTTGCTCGGTATCTGCCAGCATCTGCCGCCCTGCGGGCGTTTGCAGATAGGCTTCAATGGTTGTCAGCTCCATCTTTTCGAGCCGCGCGTTGCGGCGCGCGCGCAAATGCGCACGAAAAGTATTTTTACCGCCCCGCGCACCCTGCGGCAGAAATGCTTTGCGGATACGCTGTGCCGCCATAAGCAAAAAAATCCCCGCCGCAATCCATGTCATCGGCGTAAAGGGAAAGGCGAAGATACCATTGCCGAGCAGCACCAGCCCCGGCACCAGAAACACAAGGCCGATCAAGACCGCCACGCGCAGTTCGGTGCGAATGCCCTGCGGGTCATTTTCAAAGACATAAAGCGTGACTTCGCGCCCTGTTTCCTTGCCCTTGACGAAGTTTGATCCGGTATCGGATACCGTTTCGAAAATATCGCCGCTCGGCATCATATATTTATAGACCGGATAAAGCATGTCGCCGCTGCGGCGCACGCCGGTAATGATCGCAGGGACACGCAGCGCGCGCAAATAGGTATGCAGCGTGTGCAGCAAAATCGCCGCGCCGATCAGCGCACAGATCCCGCCGCCCAGCAAAAACCCCGCCTGATGAAAGGCCATCATCGCGTCAAACGTCATGTCGAACATCGGGTGTCGTCTCCTGCAAGTGACCCGTTTTTTGCGCAGCGTCTTTCAAGGACGTCCGCGGGGTGCTATGATAAGCTAAAATACACCACCGCGCGAAAAAAGGACAAGCCATGACCGAAGCCGCCGCCACAAAAACATATGACCCGAATAATATCTTTGCCCGCATCTTGCGCGCAGAAATTCCGTGCAACAAGGTTTTTGAAGACGATCACGTCCTTGCTTTCCGCGATATCCAGCCGCAGGCGCCGGTGCATGTGCTGGTCATCCCCAAAGGTGCCTATGTCGATATGGACGATTTCACCGCGCGCGCCAGTGCCGACGAAATCGCCGCCCTGTTCCGTGTGCTGGGACAGATTGCGCGCAGCGAAGGCCTTGCCGAAAGCGGCTATCGCGTCCTGTCCAATTGCGGGCTGAACGGCGGGCAGGAAGTGCCGCATTTGCATCTGCATCTGGTCGGTGGCCGCAAACTCGGCCGCATGCTGGCGGCGGATTGAGGCATAAAGCCGCCGCGCCAAACTTAAACCACTGTTTTTATATTCATTTTAAAATGCGGCGGCGCAAGGTAAGAAAACATCACCGCAGCACATAGAAGCTTGTCAAAAATTACTGCTCTGATAGACTGCCGCAGAATCAAAATTGCAGAATCAAAACCTTGGTTTCAGGCAACAATACGCAGCGGCGCCAAAGCGGCAGCGCAGCGTCAGGCAAGGATGCATGGCAGGCAAACGCCGATTGCAGGATCAATTCAAACGCGCCGCGCGCAAGTCGCTGCTGGTATCGGCGATAGGTATTGCCGCGCTGGCCGGATGCAGCGGCACACCGGTGCGCAAAGACCTGCCCGACGGCGCAGACATGCATAGACCCGTTGCCGCCGTCACCCTGCCGAAAAACGCCGATGGCCGCAAACTGGGCGCGGAGACCGAGGCGATTTTTCGCCGCAACATGCCCGTCCCCGTGAACGAAAACCTGTCCGAGCAAAGCAGAATCAACGCCTATCTGGACCAGCTGTGCTTCACGACCCAAAGCACGCCCAAAGAAGAGCAGCGCGCCATGCGCCGCGCACTGGAAGACCTGAGCAAACTGCCGCTGACCGGCCGCCCGCTGGTCGAAATGGCGGCCAAAGAAAATATCCAGTTCTGCAATATCCAGCATCTGCCCGCGGGCATGGGCGCGCAATATGTGCCGACACTGGGCGCGGTGCTGGCTCCCGGCACGATGAATGCAGAGCCGATGATTTTGCGCATCGCCCATGAAATCCTGCACGCCGCGCAGGATAAAAACGACTTGCTGAATTATCATTACGACTGGGACATTCACAGCCGCCTGGCGCGCAACCTGTCGATCGAGGCGGCGGCACTGAGCTTTGAGCTGCTCGTCGCTTTTGAAATGAAGCAGCAGGGCGACCCCAAACTGTGGGACCATATGCGCACACGCTATGCGCAGCAAAGCTCTTACGGTGATGCGCGCCTCTACACGCTAGCCGAAGAAACATGGGCGCAATCAAAAGCCGTCGGAAAAGCCGATGACGCTGCGCTGCGCGATGTCGGAAAGGCTTTGTGGACGCGCATGTTCGATAACGCCGGCTGGCTGGATTTTTATCTGAATTTTGAACTGGCGACTTATATCCGTGACGTCACCTCCGGCGCATTGGACGACCAGCGTAACCTACGTAGCGGCGGTTACAGCCAAAGCAAAACCGACAACGCCGGAAAGATCGGCAGCAGCGAGAGCTTTACCAAAGATGCACGCGTACCGACGCTTGAGAAACTTTTGTCGGGCAACGACAAGATGCGGCAGGCCTATGCCGCCGTAGATCTGGAACGTCACCGCCGGTCGCTGGGTGCGGATCATCCGCAGACGCAGGCATTGCGCCGCGCGGCACTGGCCGACAGTAACCCTTATCTGAACGTGGATTTCGCTGCCGTATTGAAACAGATGCAGCAGAACGCCTTTCCGGATGCGGAGGGGAAAAAGAAATTCGCGTATCTGCACGAATATATGGATGCCACCATCAAACCCGCGCGCGCAGAAGTTGCCGAAGCTGCGCCCGCGCCAAAAGAAAAGCCCCCCGAAGACCGAAAGCCCGAAGCCGCGCCCGGGTCCGAAGACGATGCACCCCGCCCCGTGCCGCCGCGCGACACGCTGGCACAGGCAAAACCCGCCGCGCAAATATCGCCGCGCTTGGGATAATCAAGAAGAAATCAAAAAACGTTAAACGCGATCAGGGGTGAAAGCCGCCGAATTTACGCGCTGGCGCATCCCGCTTGATGTCGGGCGGTGCGCCGAAACGCGCCACTACATCGGCGGCGGCATCGGTGATGCTGCGCGCGGCGCTGGCACCTGCGGGCAAAGACTGCCCCGCCATTTCACGGCCATGCCAGTTCAGCGCGGGGATATGGATGGCTTCCATGCCGTTCTTGCGCGCGGGGATGATATCCGATTTCAGGCTGTCGCCGATCATCACGGCCTCTTCGCCTTTCAGACCGGCTTTGGCGAGCGCCTCGGCATAGACCTGCGGGTTTTTGTCTTCGACGACAAAAACATCGCGGAACATGTGTTTGAACGGCAGCGCAGCGACGCGGTTTTTTTGCACATCCAGATCGCCCACGGTGATGAGGTAAAGATCAAGCCCTGCATCGGCCATCGCGCGCATGGCGTCTTGTGCGCCCGGTTTGATTTTCGCTTCGGTGCGATAGACGTTATAGGCCATGTCACGCGCATGCGCGATTTCACCGGCATCGGCATCGGGGACATATTCTTTGAGGACATCTTCGTAAGCCTGCGGCAGCAGTTCCTTGCCGTAGCCGTAGTTGTCAAAAATTTCGATCTGGCGGGCGCGCAGGCGTTCAATCACGTCTTCGGATTTTTCGTGCACGCCAAAGCCGAGCATCAAATCCGCAAAGCGGTTTTCGGCATCGATGTAGATTTGCTGGGTTTCGATCAGCGTATTGTCCATGTCGAGAAAAACGGCTTTGACCACGCGCGGTGTCTCCTGCTTTTGCGGTTTCGGGTATGGATGTCGTATGCGCCGAGTCTATCGTTTTTTGCGCCACAGGCAAGAGGGACTGACACTGTACAGATTAAGCAATTTCAAACACTTAATTTTGCTGCGTTGCCATATTGTTGCCATAAACGCACAAAAGGTCTAGGCTGGCGGCCAGAGACAATATGAAGAGAGAATTTGAAGAGATCGCGCAAAACCCCCTAAGCCGGACAAAAAGCCATGAGCTGGATGAAACACAGCCGCCGCGGCGGTCGCCCCGTGCCCCCGCCAGAGCGGGAAAACAGCCTCGTGACGGCCATTTCAAATGGCGACCGCGGCTGGCTGGCCACGCTGCTGCGTGCGGGCGCGGATGCCAATGCGCCGCACCGCGGCACCTTGCCACTGCATCTGGCGGCGCGGCGCGGTGAATTTGATATTGTCGATCTGCTGATGACTCACGGCGCAAAAATTGACGGCCGCGACGATACGGGACGCACCGCCCTGATGATCTCTGCTGGCACAGGTGAAGCGGCCGAGATGGCGGCGTTGATCCAGCGCGGCGCGGATGTTGCCGCCACTGACAAAGACGGCAATACCGCCGCACATCACGCCCTGCGCGCGCTGCGTTTCGATCATCTGGTGCGGCTGGTGCGTGCGGGCGCGGATGCCGCCGCCGCCAATCATGCGGGCGAAACACCGCGCAGCCTTTGCGCTGCCGAAGGCGGGCATGCCTTGTCTGTTCTGGAGCAGGCTGAAAAAGACCGCGCAAAAATAATTGCCGCGCGCGCCGCAACGCTGCAGCAACCCCTTACGCTTATGCCGCCCCTGACGTTCAAACCACGTATCGCGCGGCCGTAATGAGACAGCGGCAAAAGGCCGCAATAAGAGAACGACAGCGCGCCTGCATAAAAAATCCGGCGCGGAGCCGGACGGATTCTCAATAATCGGAATTTTTGGCAGCGGGGCAGCCGTTGCCGTTGGCGGCGGCCGCATCGCCGTTTTGATTTTTTTGCGCCTGCCATGCAGCGAAGGTCGTGATCTGATGTTCATCGCCAAAGCGCAGCGCCTGCATTTCCAACCAGACGCGCAAATA
Organism: Alphaproteobacteria bacterium; assembly: GCA_030682495.1. Taxonomy (GTDB): domain Bacteria; phylum Pseudomonadota; class Alphaproteobacteria; order Micavibrionales; family UBA2020; genus UBA2020. The sequence continues at coordinate 36,533 of JAUXOC010000036.1, forward strand.
GGGATTGGTCGGCGACGGATCGATTTTATAAATCGGATAAACCCCGCCAAGTTTCAGGTCTTCCAGAAAAGGCAGCTGTTCTTCGAGGCAGGCCTTGACCGTTTCGATGTTCGCGCGCGTTTGCGCGGCGGTCGCATCACAGTCCATGACAAAAGCGACAAGGCGGTGCAGCGCGGCGGAGCCTTCCTGCGCGAGCATCAGACCGGTCGAGAGCGAAATAATATCGTTGAGGTGAAAATATTTGGAGACAAGACCGTTATCGCCGCCCGTATTGCCCTGCAGCATATCAGGTTCGTTTTGCAGTGCCGCCGCACCGTCGGCCGCTTCATAAGAATCATAGGTCATGATACACACCCATCTGTCGGCCTGTTCGGGGCCTGTTGCGGCGGCAGGAATATGACGCCGGTTAGATCATTTAGGTACATGATTTAAAACATTTTTTAGCGCATAGGTCGCCTGAAATATTTTCATCGTTGGAAAATACTGCGCCCGTCTTTTTATTATGTCAACATTTTTGTCGCGCTGCAGAAAAAAGCAAAAAAGATCAAGGGCCTGCCCCGCGATGGCGCGGGCGGCGAGACGTTGTCACAGCAGCCGAGTCGCCTTAAGGCTTCGGGCCGCCGCTGCGTTTTTTGGAGGAAGCGCCCTCTGCCGGGTTCTCGTTCGCGGACGGCGGGGTATCGTTGTTCTGGGGCGGAACCGGTTTGGCGAAATCGCGCGCCGAAGGCAGACGCAGCACTTTGCCGCGCGATTTGTCGAGTGTGCCCGCGTCTTTGTCTTTTGCCGCAGCACCGCGCGGACGCATCAATTCGGGATTGAGCGGCAATTGTTTTTGATACTGCCCGCCCG
>JAUXOC010000047.1 GCA_030682495.1 Alphaproteobacteria bacterium
TAATTTAGGTAATTATCCCGTTGAAGCACATGTTCACCCTTTCGTCATACCGGCGAAAGCCGGTATCCAGCCCAAGGCCGAAAGGCCTTGATCTATAAATGGCGCTGCGCGCACTGGATACCGGCCTGCGCCGGTATGACGGAGCGCATGCTTCAAGGGGATAATCGCCAAAATTTATAGCAAGAAAAAGCCCCGCTTTCCTGCGGGGCTTTTTTTGTCTGCAGCCTCAGCGGCGAGGTACAGTACGCTGGCGCAATTCGGCCTGCCATGCGCGGTCACGGGCAGCTTCACGCGCGTCGATCACGTCGCAAAAAAGACTGTGAATATCTTCCTTTTTTATAGAACTGCCGGCGAGCTGACGGCAGGTGGTTTCGTAGGCTTCAGGATCGGCGCCATGGGCAATCAGCGTCTGGGCGATCCTGAGATATTCCTGCGGGGATGCGAAATCATTCACCGCAAGGCCGATCAAGGCACGGTCAAAATAATCCTGCGCTTCTTGCGCAGGCACCACGCCGACCAGCGCATCGATCACATCGACATGCCCGTATTCGGCGGCATCGACGATGATTTCAAGGTCAATCCGCGCAGGCTTGCCCAGCGCCGCAACAATGTCGCGCACCGGCGTTTCGCGGCAGCGTTCGCGCACCGCCATTTTCAAATCTTCGTTGAGCGCCGCGGGGCTGAGCCCGGCCAGCACGGCGGTGCGGAAATCTTCTATGCTCATAAAATCACGGTTTGGCATGGATAGCCTCCTTTTTCTTCGTTCATGAAAGGGGAACTGTGCGGCGCGGATCAGCGCTGCGGCGGACGCGGGGGTGCGCTGTTTTTGTCTTGCGGCCCGTGGCCGTTTTTACCTTGCGGCCCGTGGTCGTCTTTATCTTGCGGCCTATGGCCGCTGTCATTTCGTGCCAGATAGGCCTGATACAGACGCAGGCAGGATTTTTCGGCCGGATGCTCTTGCTGCTCGGCAGCGGTCAGCAGTTCCTGCACCACGGCCTGTGCATCTTTGGCCGCAGCCAGCAGATGTGCGACCATGGCCGCATCGCTGCGCGCAGCCGCCGTACGCAGCGCTTTGTAGTCTTGGCGCGAGACGTCTGCGCCGTGATCGATCAACAGCGCGGCCGCTGCATGATGCCGCTGCGTGACCGCGCGGATCAGCGCATCGCCGTCTTTGGCGTTTACATCCACGCCGCCGTGGCGGAACAGAAGGTTCAGCATATCCACATGCCCGCCATTGGCCGCCCAGCGTACGGCGAAATGATCGCCCGAGGCAATATTGACTTTTTTCTCGCTGAGCAAAAACTCGGCGCGCCACATTTTACCCACCGTCACGGCGTAATGAAAATCTTCTTCCAGCTCGCGGCCTTCGCGGCCGGGCAGCCATGCCATGCGCCAGAATTTATCGCCCAGCGTGGGTTTATAGGGATTCTTCTTGCTCATGGCGCGCCCTCCGGTCCCTTGGGTTTGGGCGGCTTGTTTTCCTTGGGCGGCAGGTGCAGGCGCGGCCAGCGGGATTGCAGGTCTTCGATGTCCTGCGCAATATCACGCCCCCGCGTCAGGTTGCGCCACGCGCCTTCGGCCTGTGCCTGATCGTGCGTATCAAGCGCGCGGAAGACTTTTTCTGCTTCGTCAAAACGGCGGCCCCAGATGCGTTCATCGAACAGCGTGGCATAATCGCCCAGCGCCGCCAGAATGCCCGCGGGCGTTGCGCCGCTTTGTGACGGCTTCAGGAAATCCGCCGCTGTCATGCCGGACAGCAGGTCTTGCGTCAGCAAGAGCCGCACCATTCCTGCCTTGGCGGCCAGATGCAGGCCGGTTTCATCGTCGCCCGCGCGCAAATCAGCCGCTGAGATACCGCGCGGCGTACGCTGCATCAGCTTTTTCTGGCTGGCGCGCTGCACGTTTTTGGCGGTGGCATGTAATTCGGTATAAACGTCAAAACTGTTTTGCTGGCGTGCCAGCTTGAAGGCTTCGGCATTGGCGGCAAAAAGATCGGCGCCGCTTTCGGCCAGCAGTGGCAGCAAATCCGGCTTGCCCAAAACAACAGCCAAGGTCACCGGACGGTCGTTGCGCGTATTGAGATCAACATCGCCGAGATCAAGCAGATAGGGCAGCATCGACGCCGCATAGTCCGACACAATCGCGGCCTTGATGATAAAAGCATCGTCGCGGTCGCGCGGGGTCATGCGCGTATTTTCAAACCATCGGTCACCGCCCGTCGCGCTGCCATCAAACAGCGGCGTCACAAAATCATGGCTATACCAAAAATCCAGCCAGTCAAACTGCTCGCGCAGGCGTTTGGATGTGCCGTTGGGCGCGCGCGCATCATGCGCCAGCGCCATCAGCATCGGCAGCTGGCTGCCCGCTTCGGCGGCTTCGGCGGCGGCAAAGGCTGCTGCATCTTGCCCCAGATAAACTTTTTCGCCCAGCGCAGCGGCATCCAGCCGCGCATCACGCCCGCTGCTTTGCCGCGGCTTGTCTCCGGCGGCGTTAAAATCTTTGCGGTGGTCGTCCATGGATCAGAACCCCGGCACAGAGGGTCTGGCGCCGCCGGATGCAGGCGGCGGGGGCGGAAAATCAGACGGCGGCGGAGCCGCATCAGATGGCGGCACAGCCGCATCAGATGGCGGCACAGCCGCTGCATCGCGCGCGGCTTTTTGCGCGGCGATATGTTTTTCAAGCACGGTCACGGTGGCATCTGCACCGTTCTGGCGCGCCCATTTAAGCGCAAGGCCGCCGTCTTCGGCAACCGGCATGCCTTTCTGGATCAAAAATTCAAGCACGCGCACATGGCCGAAAGCAGCGGCCACATCGAGCATCAGGCCGTTTCTGGCATGCATATCGCCACCGGCTGCCAGAAGCGCTTCGACTGCGTTTTTGTGGCCATTGCGGCAGGCCCAATAAAGCGCCGCGTTATCGTCATGCCCCACATCAGCGCCCGACATGGAAAGCAGGCGCACGATATGTTCGTGTCCTTTGGACGCCGCGATACGCAGCGGCTCGCCGCCTTTGGCATTTACATCTGCTTTGGCGCGGATGAGATCTTCCATCATACGCATGTTATTCAGACCGGCGGCAATGCGGATTGCCTTGTCTTCCTGCGCATGCACGTCTGCCCCGTGAGCGATCAGCAGACGCATGGCTTCGCGCTGTCCTGCCGCGATGGAAGCATGCAGCGCAATGCTGTTATCGTCATCCGCCGCAGCGCCTTGGCGCAGCAGAATTTTCATCACGCTGATTTGCCCTGCCGTCGCGGCCGCGCGCATGGGTGCCGAAGCCTGACAGCGCGCATTGGCGCCCGAGGCCAGCAGAAAAGAAACCGAGGTATCAAGCCCGTGTGTGCAGCCGTAGATCAGCGCTTTCTCAACGCTGCCCGCGCGCAGAACCATGCCCGCCTTGCGCAGTCCATCGCGCGCGCCGTTGAAGCTGCGCGTCAGGAAATTCTTTTTTTTCTTTTCATCGTCGGACGGGTCGTGTTCGGCCATGATACCAACAGGGTTTAAGAGCGCGCGAGCGCGCCAGAATTGTTTTCTTGATGATTAACCCTAGACATAACAGCGCGCGCCGTCAATAGCGGCGGGCAGAAGCAAGTCTTTGTTTAGGATGATGTTTTCAAGTTTTCAGGGAGCATCGCCGCGCGGGCCGCTTTTGCGGCGCTGCGGCAATCTGATCTCGAGCATTTCTGCCGCATCATGCAGCACACGCTGCTGCGCCTCGACATCCAGCGCAGAAAGAAGCGCGGCATGCGCCGTCTGCCGTTCTTGCCGCCAGTCTTCGGGCAGCGCCGCCCAAAGACGGTGATATTCGGAAGGTTGCCCGCGCCACAATGCGGGGGTAAAAAGCCAGTCCTGCTGTGCGCCATCGGCGAGGCGGTCAAGCGCCGTATAGCCATGCGCATCTATGGCCAGAAAATCTTCGGCGGCGAGCCCGCCTGTGGTTTTTCCCAGCTTCTCGGCCAGATCTTCGGCACGGCCTGCCGCAATCACCGCCATCAAGCCTGTCGTGCCGCGGCGGCTGTCTGTCTGGCGGAGATTTTGCAGCAAGGCATCTGCATCGGCCAGCGCCGCCGCCGCGCGTTTTTCGTCCATGACCGCAAGGGCGGCGGTTGACAGCTGCATGTCTTGCAGAATCTGCGCCGCGCTTTCTGTGGGGACGGCTTCTTGTAAAAATTTGGCGGTGCGCAGCGCCCTGCCCTGGTTACGGCGTGGGTCGGCACCGGCACGGCTGGCGCGGACAGTCCATTCATCGTTTCCACTGGCAACGGCGGCTTCGAGCAGACTTTGCGCCCCGCCTGATTCAATTATGGCGACAAGCGTTTTTTGTACATCGGCGTGTGTTGATTTCTGCATACCTGCAAAAAGAAGCGGCGTCACCACATCAAACAGGTTTCGTTTATCGGCCGCATCCATGGCGATAAAAGCGTTTTGCCGCAAAATAACCTCGATCATCGCGGCGGATTCTTCGCGGGCGGCGGTAAAGGCGAGCCAGATAACTTCGCGCTGCATATCATCACCGCGCGCTTCGGCCATGGCCAGCATCATATCGGCGACAGATTGAATGTCGAGCAGGTTTGTTTTATCAGACAGAGCGCGTTTGTCGGACAGGCTGCGGCAGATTCTTTCGAGCGATTCGCGGATATCGTCGTCTTTTTCAAGCAGCAGCGCGGTCATCGGCATATTGCCGCGTGATGCGGCATAGGCAAAGCCCTCGGCACGCGGCGCGCCATGCGCCAGCACCAGCTGCACGCAATCCGTATCGCCGCTATCGATGGCAGCGCGCAGTGGCAGGCTTTTTTTAAAGGAGGCATCCGCGCCGGCATCCAGCAGTTTTTCCGCCAGAGCCTTGCGCCCCGAACGCAGCGCCGCGAAAAGCGCCACGTTGAGCGTGAGCGGGTCTTGTGCGGATTTTTGCAGAAAATGATCGACAACCGTATCAAAGCCGTTAAAGGCCGCCAGATACATCGCCGCATTGATACGCCCGTGCTGCTGGTGCAGCACCAGTGTTTCGAGAAGGCCGGTGCGGAATTTGCCGCCCGGGATATTATCGTTTTCGGCGCGGCGCAGCACTTCGCTGGCATCGTTACTATCGGTATCGGTATCCGCGCCGCTGTCGATCAGACTGCGAACGCGGGCGAGGTCCCCCTCCAGCGCCGCCCGCAGCAATTGCTGCGCCGGTGTTTGTTTTTGCGGATCGGTCATCGTTTGGGTGTCCGGCGGGCAAGCTGGAAAGATTCGGGCGGCGCAAGATCGTCCAGCTCACGGCGATGCATATCCGCCGTAAACGCCGCGAGATCCGCTGCCGCTTCCGCGCGGAAATCGGCCAGCGCGCTGTGTAATTTGGCCGCTTCCTGCGGCGCACGATACCAGACGGCAGCATCGAACAAGGCCGCCATATTCCCCTGTGCTGCCAGCACGTCAAAAGCACGCAGCCCCTTGCTGTCGGGCGTCAGAAAATCATCCGCCCCAAGCGTCTGCGCCGTATCGCCCTGCGCCGCGCGGCGTATGTCGTCCCACTGCCCTGCACGCACGGCCAGTTGCAGGCGCGTAAAAAGATGTCCGTTTTCATCGGCCACTTTTTCGCGCAGCGCCGCGATATTTGCAGGCGCACCACCAGCATCTTTATACAGCGTGCCTGCCGCTTCGTTGTCCTGCGCGACCAGATCACGGTAAACGCCCAGCGCGATGGCTGCTTTTTCCGCAGGCAATTCACCACGCCGCCCATATTGCGCCGCGATGACGGCAGGATGATAAAGCCCCGCCCCTTTTTCGTAGAGGTAATGCATGGCGGCGGGCTGACCGCTGTAGAGCGCGACAAAAAAACCGCTGTTGCCCGCGCGCACATCGGCGCCGGCGGCAGCCAGCACAACCAGCGCGTCCAGACGGCCTTTTGCGGCGGCAGTAATGGCGGCATCATCCGTCTGGGCAGCAGCGTCCTTGACCAGAACGCGCAGCACACCTTCGGCCACCGCCGTATAATGCAGGGCGAGGCGCTTGACCGTCTCTGCCAATGTTTCGGAATCCAGTTTAAAGCCGCGCTCAAAAAGGGTTTCAACGATATCGGTTTGTCCTGCATTCGCGGCACTGTGAAAAACCTCTGTCACAAAAGGATGCGGCGGGAGCGGATGTTCCGGCTCCTGCCCGAGACGGTGACGCAGGGTTTCCCATTTCGCCGTGCGGGCATCGGATTTAAGTGCAAACCAGTATTGCCAGAGCGCGTCCGCCGGTTTGACGTTTTGAACGGGATCTGTCATGGCGCAGGGGTCTTTCAGCGGGCGCGCGGGCGCAGGCGTAGTTGCGGCTGAAAATCTTCGGCCAGATTGAGCAAGCTATAATGGTCGATCTGCGCGGCGATGGCGCCCATGTCGATCCATTTTTTACGGTCATCGCTGAGTTTTTGTTCCAGCACCGCCATGACATCGACATCACGCCGCCCCCAGTAGGTTGGCGAGAGCAAAGCCGTTGCATCGCCACGGTCAATCGCAAGGGTCAGGATGCTTTCGCCGCGCTTGTTCTCGGCAAAAATATCATCAATCGAAAGATCGTCGCTGGCGGCGAGGTTCTTCATCAGCTGCGGAATGCGCCGCGCCTTGGCGGCCAGTTGCAGGCCATTGTCGCCTTCATCGGTGGCGTTTTGCCGCAGGTCTTGTAGACGAAAATCCGTTCCGAACAGCGTATCGAAAACATGTGCATGGCGCGCGGTATAGGCTTCTTTGCGGGTATCGAACCAGTCGCGCCATTTATCGGCGCGCACGGGATCATCTTTTTCCTCGTAGGCCTTGACCAGAAACCGCTGCGCCTCTTCTTTCATTGAAAAAGGGTCGGCGCCCGCATCGGCCAGCCTTTCCATCAACTCGGGATATTCCTTGCCTTCCGGCAAACGGTAGGCGACGAGCGTCATCAGCAAATCAAGCGACTTGATATCTCTGCTTTCGTGGCAGCTGTCTATGACTTGGCCGAGAAGCGCCAGATATTCGGATTTTTTCTCATCATCACTAAAATGCACGGCGCGGTCTTCGAGAAGCATCAGCAGAATGATACCGCCATGCCCGCGTATATCCGCGCCCGTCGAAAGCATCGCGGACAGGCTGTCGTGCTGGTCGTTTGTGGCCGCCGTCAATATCATATTGGCGAAGCGCTGTTCTGGCTGCGCATCCCTGGCGGCAACCGCGCGCGCGACGTCGATAATCTTATCCGCGGGCGCATTTCTGACGACGACGGCGCCGCATTCATCGGCGGCGATGCCTGCCGCTGTGCAATTTTCAGCCAGCAGCGCGGCGGTTTGCACATGGCCCTGCCGTGCGGCAGAAGAAAGATAGGAGATATAGGCAGTCGGCGTAATGTTTTCACCCGCATCGGCCAGCAGCCGCGTCACCAGTGCGGCGTGGTCGCCTGCAGCGACAAGCCCGCCGATCAGCTCGAAGCGAAAGTCTTCGTCGAGCGTATTGTCACCCAAGAGGAGTTCAACCCGCGCCGCATCGTTTTCGACCACGGCCTGCCGCAGATCGTTTTGCAGGCGCGCCTGCGCGCTTGTCTCTTTTTCTGCCGTCATGCCGGTTGTCTCTTTGATTCTAAAAAGAAATATGGACTATCCTAGAGGCCTGCGCGCTTTATGTCAATCAAGGATTCCCGCTTTAAAATCAGCGCTTTGGCCTGCGCGTCAGCGTAAAACCTTCTGCCGGCACGGCCGCATCGAGGGTCAGGCGCTCTGCCGTGCGCAGGCAGGCGGCGCGCGCGGCATCGTCCCAAACGGCGGTGGGCAGCAAATCCAGCGCCGCCGCCAGCTTTTCGACCTGAGCCGTCCAGTCTTCCGGTTTGAAAAAATCTGCCCAGACGCCGCGGCGCACCAGCACATCGACAGCTGTTTCACCGTCTGTGTTTTTTTGTGCAAGGCCGCCTGCGGTAAAACTGTTTTTCGGCAGGCGGTGCAGCAGGTGATGTTCCGCCGCGTAATGCAGGCCGGTACAGCCCAGCGCCGCCTGTACGCCGCCAAGCTGCGCAGCACCCAAGTCATCCGCCAGCGTACCCCGATCGTTTAGCGGCGCGGCGCAATGCGCTGTCAGCAGACGTAGGTGATGCGCCGCGGTTTCTTCTGCGGCTTTTGCCAGTCGCTGTGCAAGCGCATCGCCGCCCGCTGCGGCCCGCGCGATATCCTGTGCTTTTTGCGGGTGCGCGCCGGCACGCACCAGAAGCTCCAGCAGCGCACCATCGTCAGCATCCGTATGTGGCGCGGCGCGCTTGAGCGCAGCCTCACCGAAAGCTCCCGCATCGGCACCCGCGCCCAAAAGATACACTGCCATGGGCGTTTGTGCGCGTTCGCAGGCCAGCAGCAAGGCTTTGTCAAGGTCGGGCGGGCGCAATGAATTTGCCCCGTGGCAAGCTTCGGTTAACCAGGCAAGTGCGGGCATATTGTCACCCAGAACCGCGGCATACAGATATCCGGATGCGGAGGCGCCCATATGCGGAAATATTTTTTGCACTGCCGTGACCGGCGCATGTTCAAGTGCGGTTTTGAAAAGATTTTTATAAATGTCGGCTGCTGCCGCTGCCGGCCTTGCATCGATTTGCGCGCAAAGGAAAGACCATACATCGCCGTGCGATTGCCGCAGCGCCTCTGCGGCAGTGTGGCGCAGGGTCTTTGTATCAATATGCTGCGGGTAAAGCGTGCTGATCCATTTTGCGAGCGGCAGGTTCTTTGCGGCACAGGCGCCCGTAAAAACCGCCCTGATCGCGGCGGCGCGCGCCTGTTCCGGCCGCTTGTGTTCTTGCCACAGCGATTCCAGCGGCGCCGTATCGCCGCGCGCGCAAGCCGCCGACAACGCCGCCCAGGGCAACGCGGCGACATCAAAAACGGGCCGGTGATCGGCGGGGCGGCTGGTCTGGCGCAAGCGGTCTTCCTTATGTAGCGGCAGTAGATAACGGCATTAAAGCGGGTTTTGTCTTTATGTCAATGAGCTTTGCGGGCTTTGCGCTATATGCCTGATGAATTTGGCTTTCTTTTACGCATCGCCGCCTTTTGGGATTTAAAAGCCGCCGCGCGCAGGGTACAATCGGCCTCTGTTTTCCACCCTCTTCTGCCGCGGAGCTTTAACATCATGCAAAAATCCGAAATCACCCGCCTTCAGCAATATCTGCAGGAAAAATTCGGCAACCGCGACATTCGGCTGTCGCCACGCAAGGAAGCCGGCGACTCTGCCGAGGTTCTGATGGGCGACGAGTTCATCGGCGTCATCTACCGCGACGAAGATGAAGGGGACGTTTCCTACGACTTCAACATGGCCATCCTCGAAATGGATCTGCCCCCCGCAGCCTGAGCGAGCGCAAGCGCATGCAAGAAAACGAAAAAAGATCTGCCCGCGAGATATTTGCCGACATCCCCTTCCCTTTGAAGATCGTCGTCGTCGTCGGCAGCATCTTTATCGTCTTCGTGATTTGTTATGTGACTTACCTGACGACTATCTACGAGCCCAAGAAAGAGCGTGCGCGCATTATTGCGATTTCAGGATCTCCTGTTTACGCAGGGCTTCTTGACCCCTCTGTGGCATCGAACGGAACCAACAGGATCATGGCTTATACCAGCGTAAGCCTTCTCGCCAACGGATCCTTTGGTACCGAGGTTATGCTTTCTCAAGGGCAAACAAACTGCATGCACTGGACACCCCTTACAAGCAAGATGGAACTTCGGCCCGATACCCTGATCGGTCCCGATCTGCTGACCCCTGTTGCTCATGGGGCGTGGCGCGCCGAAACACCCTCGCTGGTCTATGACCCCGCTGATGCCGGCCGCGAGTGGAAGCTTTTTGCCTATCGTTACTTCTGGAGCGGCAGCGCTCCGCTTGCCCGCCTTTACAGCGTGATTGTCATGCGCTACGCGAGCAACCCTCTCGATGCGGACTGGTCGCGCGAGCAGTGGATTCTATCGGCAAATGATAAAGCACCGCCGGAGCCCTATGCCAACCTGACCGCTACCAAGTTAAACCCGCTACATCCTGATCTTCTCGATGTTTATTTTTACGCCCGCCCAAGCGTCGTTAACGTTGATAATGTGCTCGTCATGTCGCTCTCTGCCTTTGTGCAAGGCAAAGACTCCCCTGACCGCATCATCTTGCTTGCCTCCACCGACCATGCCCGCAGCTGGCGCTATCTCGGCACGGCATTAAGAGAGAGAGACCTTGCCGGCATGGGGGCATTTACACGCCTTACCGGCGGTAGTTTGTTTATGAAAGACAAAACCATGTACCTCTCCGCGATGTTGGGGACCGAAGACAGTGACGCTGTCGGCGCGCATATTTTGGAGTTCGAGAATGCCTCTACGGCCAGCTTGCGCCGCGATGCACGAAACGGGAGCGTAGCGATACTCAACTACCTTCCCACACAGAAAACCCCCCCTTCCCGTCTTGGGGGTGGCGCACTTGCTTACAACGATGATTGCCCAAGAAAAACGTTCATGTCCGAATCATTGACGGGACAGCGCCACGACATCTTTGTGCACCCCGTCTCCCCGGTAAACTAGAGAACTCTTTCGGCCTTTAAACAATAATTGCTTTTTTATGTGCCTGTTGTTTTCCTCTCTGGCAGTCATGCGGCATCTTTGTTAAGATGTCTGACCGCACATAAAGCCGACATATACGGGAGAAAACGCCGATGGCATCGTTGTATTTCAAATTCGCCGCCATGAATTCGGGTAAGTCGACGCAGCTTTTGCAGGCGCATTACAATTATTTCGAGCGCGGGATGAACCCCATGGCGCTGACGGCAAAGCTCGACGACCGTTTCGGTGACGGCAAGATCACCGCGCGCATCGGCCTTGACCTGCATGCCGAGACTTTCGGTACGGATACCGATGTTCTGGCGCTGGTGCAAAAAGCGCACGAAGACAAAAAAGTCGATTGCGTTTTGATAGACGAGGCGCAATTTCTCACATCGGATCAAGTCATCGCCTGCACCAAAATTGTCGATGATCTGGGCATTCCTGTCATGTGCTACGGGCTTAAAACCGATTTCATGGGCAAGCTTTTCCCCGGCTCTGAAGCGCTTTTGCGTTTTGCCGATAACCTGGAAGAGATTAAAACCATCTGCTGGTGCGGACGCAAGGCGACGCATACGGCGCGTGTCACGTCCAAAGGCGATGTGGTACGCGAAGGCGCGCAGGTCGCCATTGGCGGCAACGACATGTATGTATCGCTGTGCCGCAAGCATTTCCTGCGCGGAGAGCCCGCGGCGCAAAAAGCCGCCGATGGCAAAGACAAGGCCGCCGCATAAATGGCTGTCGAGATTGAACGCAAATTTCTGGTGACAAACGACAGTTGGCGCGAAAATGCCGAAGACTGCACGCGCTATGTGCAGGGCTATCTATCGCGCGAACCGGAGCGCACTGTCCGCGTACGCATCGCCGGCGAAAAAGCTTTTCTGACCATCAAAGGCAAGCCGCCGGAAGACGCACCGCTTGAAACGCCGGAATTCGAATACGCCATTCCCAAAGCGGATGCGGAGGCGATGCTGAAAATCTGCCTGCCGGGCGTCATCGACAAAACCAGATACCGCATCCCGCATGAAGGTAAGGTTTTCGAAGTGGACGAATTTGCCGGTGACAATGCCGGACTGGTCGTTGCCGAAATCGAGCTGACGCATAGCGCGGAGAGTTTTGCGCGCCCCGCATGGCTGGGTGCGGAAGTCACCGAAGACCACCGCTATAAAAACGCCAGCCTGTCTGTCACGCCCTATGGCCGTTGGCCGAAGCCTTAAACCTGCCTATTTTTAACATATTGTTTACGTCCGGCCGCTATACTGTCTTCAGGACAACGTGGCACGGGACGGCATGGAGCAGGTAAATACCGTTATAGAACAATGGCATGAAAGAATCGGCCCTTTGCAGCAGAAGGCCGTCGAAAGCCGCGGCGCCTATCTGGCCATCACAGCCAAGCTCGATGCCCTTAAAACTCCCGTACCCGAAGACGGCCTTGCAGCGCGCGCAGGCGGCTATTTGCGCAAGGCTTTTGACTTCGCCATTCGTGCGCCGGTACTTTTGTATAATCAGGATCTGGCGCAGCTGAGCCTGCAGCGGGATCAGTCCATCCTCGACCGCTTTATCACCGATACGGTGTCACATCTGGCGGGCGAGATTGCCCCTGCCGTCAAAGAAGCAGCACCTGCGGAAGCCGCAAGAATCGAAGCACTCGAAAAAGCGCTCGACAGTGGCGTGAAAGCGCGCAGCGCGGCAGGCGTGGCGGCTATTTCTTGCGCGCAGGCTTCGGGCAGTTTGCAATGGGCAAATAATAAATACTATTTCAATGCACTGCAGCGCAGCCAAAACAGCGAGCGTGATTTGCGCCAAGCAGAGACAGCCCTCGGTGCTTTTAATGCCGCGCTGGAAGCGGCGGACATAAAAGGCTCCCACTTTGATAATGTCGCCGATGTTACTTTTTCCAAATTCGGTCCGGAATACAGCCGCAGCAACAGTGAAAAATTCACGGACGCGCGCGTCCGGCTGGAAGCACAAACCGGCAGCCTAACGGCACAGATTGATCGCGTGAAGGCAGAACTTCTGGACAGCCTGCACGCCGCCGCCGGTACGCTCGGCATCCGGACAAAAGCATTTGAAAGCCTGATTACTGCCGCACACCAACGCATCAAACCGCCACAGGCCGCCCTCGGCGGCGCTCCGCCCAAGGCAGATTTTTAGGCTTATTTTGCTAATCGCAACAGAGCCGCTTTCTCAGGCGTCGAGGTTTTGTACTTCCAGCGCGTGTTCTTGAATGAAATCGCGGCGCGGCTCGACGACATCGCCCATCAGGGTCGAGAAGATTTCCGATGCCATATCGTCCTTGTCGATTTTCACCTGCAGGAGCGAGCGGGTATCGGGGTCGAGCGTGGTTTCCCACAGCTGTTCGGGGTTCATCTCACCAAGACCTTTGTAGCGTTGGATGGTCAGGCCTTTTTTCGCGGCTTCGATCACCTTGGTATAAAGGTCGTAGGGACCGTAGACGGGGATGTCTTTGCCCTCGGCTGCGACAAGCGCACCGGATGCGGGGAAGAATTCAGTGAAGAATTCATGCGCTTTGGCAACACGCTGGCCATCATGGCCATTAAGATGATCGGTCGGAACGTCGATACGGGTTTCAACACCGCGCACCGTCTTTTTAAAGACAAAGCCGCCTTCTTCCAGTATTTCACCCTTCCAGCCGCGTTCGTAAAACGGCGAGACGGCGTTCATGCGCTCGGCCGCGCGGTCAGCGACTTCCTGCGTCCGGCCTTCGGCCGCAAAGCCGCCTGCGGCAGCCAGCTGTTCAACCACGTGCTGATGCCCGATACGTTCGATCAGCGGTTCCAGATTTTGGCGGATGCTGCGCGCAAGAGCGAGTGTGCGTTTCAGATCCGCACCGGTCACAATTTCACCGCTGGAGACGCGGAAACGCAAATCTTCGATGGCGCTGTCGATCAGATACTCTTCAAGATCGGCGTCATTTTTAACGTAGCGTTCGTTGGCTTTGCCGCGCTTGACTTTGTACAGCGGCGGCTGGGCGATATAAAGGTGGCCGCGCGTGATGACATCGGCCATCTGGCGATAGAAGAACGTCAGCAGCAGCGTACGAATGTGGGACCCGTCAACGTCCGCGTCAGTCATGATGATGACTTTGTGGTAACGCAGCTTGTCAGCGCTAAATTCGTCGCGGCCGATACCCGTACCCAGCGCGGTGATAAGCGTACCGATTTCGGCAGAACCAAGCATACGGTCAAAACGCGCGCGCTCGACGTTCAGAATTTTACCACGCAGCGGCAGGATGGCCTGATTTTTACGGTTGCGCGCCTGCTTGGCGGAGCCGCCGGCAGAATCCCCTTCGACGATAAAAAGTTCGCTGAGCGCGGGATCTTTTTCGGAGCAATCGGCCAGTTTGCCGGGCAGGGAGGAGATATCAAGAATACCTTTGCGTCGCGTCAATTCGCGCGCCTTGCGGGCGGCTTCGCGCGCTGTTGCAGCTTCGATAATTTTACCGACGACTTTTTTGGCTTCCCCCGGATTTTCTTCGAACCATTCGGACAGCTGCTGGCCGATCACGCCTTCAATCACGGGCTTTACTTCGCTCGACACCAGCTTGTCTTTGGTCTGGCTGGAGAACTTCGGGTCGGGCACTTTGACGGACACAACAGCGGTCAAGCCTTCGCGCATGTCTTCGCCAGTCAGATCGACTTTTTCTTTTTTGAGCAAGCCCGTGCGCTCGGCATAGGTATTGATCGTACGGGTGAGAGCAGAGCGGAAACCGGACAGGTGCGTACCGCCGTCGCGCTGCGGGATGTTGTTTGTGAAGCAGACGGTATCTTCATGATAGGCGTCCGTCCATTCCATCGCGACTTCGACGGTGATGCCTTCCTGCTCGCCCTTCACGTAGATGGGCGGCTTGTGCAGCACATTTTTGGAGCGGTCGAGGAAACCGACGAAAGCGATGAGGCCGCCCTCGTAGATAAATTCAGTTTTCTTGGCTTCTTTTTTGCGGTTGTCGATCAAAGTCAGGCGCACGCCGGAGTTCAGAAAAGCCAATTCGCGCAGGCGGTGTTCGAGCGTGGTGAAATTAAATTCAACCATCGTGAAAGTGTCTTCGGACGGCAGAAAAGTAACTTCGGTACCGGTTCTGTCTTTGGGGCAGTCCGCAACCGGCTTCAGCGGTTCTTCGGCAACGCCGTGGCGGAAACGCATATGCCATTCTTTGCCATCACGCCAGACGCGCAGATCGAGCGTTTTGGAGAGCGCGTTGACAACGGAAATACCGACACCGTGCAGACCGCCAGAAACTTTGTACGAATTCTGGTCGAATTTACCGCCTGCATGCAGCTGGGTCATGATGACCTCTGCCGCGCTGACGCCTTCTTCTTTGTGAATTTCGACGGGAATGCCGCGCCCGTTGTCACGCACCGTGCAGGAACCGTCAGCATTCAGCGTCACATCGACACCATCGCAATAGCCGGCGAGCGCTTCGTCAACGGAGTTGTCGACGACTTCGTAGACCATATGGTGTAGACCCGTGCCGTCATCGGTGTCGCCGATGTACATGCCGGGGCGTTTGCGTACAGCGTCGAGCCCTTTGAGAACCTTGATTGAATCCGCGCCGTAATCATCGACAGCAGCCTGTTTGTCAGACTTTTTGGCCGTCTCGGTCATATGCTTATCCTCTGTCATGCGTGCATGATTTTCTATTCATAGCCCTAGCAAATTTTGCCGGAAAAGGCGATGTCTAATATGCGCGTATTTTTTATAAAAATCAAAGTTTTAGGTATTATTTTTGTCCGAAAACGCATCGCTGCGGCGGCGGTTTGATTTTGCCTGTTTTATTTGCAGGAATCCGGCATTTTCTTTTTCATAAATGCCGATCAAGGATGAAGGAGACACCGATGAAGCCGTCCTGCGCCGGCTTTATTTAAACGCTGTCACGATCACCAGCAGCAGCGCTGCCGCGACGATTCCCATACCCGCGCGCACATCGGTTTCTTCGCGGTGGCCGACGCTGCGGTAGACAAGGGCGATCATCACCGGCGCGGTTAAACCAATCGCTGCCTGATAGGACGGGTTTTCGGCATAGGCCATGGCATAGTTTTTAAACACCATATGCGCGAGCCAGACGAGTGCTGCAGCAAAAGACGCTGCCAGCAGGGGGCGCAGCTGCAACGATGGCGGCGGCGCCACAACCGGCAGCGTCTGCACTAGCGGCGAGAAACGACGGCGGCGCTGCCACAAAATATAAGGCCCAACCATAACAAGCGCGATGAGCGACTGCACATACATATAGCCCAGCACCACGCCGGAGAAATCAGCCGCGCCTGCCCCGAAGTCCATGGCGTATTTGTTCAGCACTGTTGTGATTGTGTAGCCGGCAAGGGCGGGCGCCATAAAAACCATGGCGCTGCGCGACACTTCGCAGCGGTTGAGACGCATGGCAAAGTACACACAGGACGCAAGCGACAACAGCACGCCCAGCGTCAGCCATGGTCTGGCAAGATATTCAAACAAAAGCGCCGGACGCACTGCAAACCACAAAAAGAACGCAACCAGCACCGTGACCGGCATCAGGCGCGAGACCATGCCCGCACCGAAACGCGCACTGGCGTTGAAGGTCCGCACGTCCGAGCTGGTACCGACAGCAACAGTGATCGCCACCACAGCGTAAAATAGCGGATTATCCGGCCAATCGAGCGTATGCACAAAGGGCGTCATCAGCGCGACAATCATAATGCGCATCGTAAAGACAAGCAGGTCACCCGGCATGCGCCAGTATTGATTGACCAGATAGAAGCCCGCCGAAAACACCGCGGATATCAGTGAAAACCACGCCCAGCCGCTGCCAGCCATAAAACCGTCGAAGCCAACGCCCGCAAAAATCGTCACAGCCCTGCTACCCCGCGCAAGCTGCGGGGTCGTTGCACCGCCTGTGCGCTGTCGATATCAAAAACAGCGGCATCGCCGAGCGCATCAAACAAAGCCACATCAGTGCCTGTCAGCCAGACTTGCCCGCCCAATACCTGCAAGTGCCCGAAAAGCTGCGCACGCCGCGCATCGTCAAGATGGGCCGCAACCTCGTCGAGCAAAAGCAGCGGCACAAAGCCTTTTTCCGCCTGAATCATGCGTGCATGTCCAAGGACAATCGAAAGAAGCAGGCCTTTTTGTTCACCCGTGGAACACTGATCTGCCGGCATGTCTTTGGCTGCATAACGCACAGAGAAATCCGCGCGGTGCGTCCCTGCCGATGTGCGCCCCGCCGCCGCATCGGCGGCACGGTTGCGGCGCAGGTTTTCGGCAAGCTGCTGTTCGGCCTCCAGCGCCGGAACGGTTTCGAGCGCCAGTGCCACAGGACAGAGCAGCTGCACATTTGGCGCAGGAAAAAGAGACTGCTGCGCGGCCAGCACCGCAAGGTGGTACGACAAACGAACGACGAGATGGGCACGTGCCGCCGCGATCGATACCGCGTCACCGGCAATCTGGTTTTCAAGCGTGTCGAGCCAGCGCGGATCGGGTGTACGGTTATCGGTAAGCACGCGCATGCGTTCGCGCAGGCTTTTGTCGTAGCGGTTCAGATGCGTGACATGGTCGGGCGCATAGGCGAAGACGAGACGGTCGAGGAATTTGCGCCGCGCCGCCGCACCTTCAAGAAACAACCTGTCCATTTGCGGCGTCAGCCAGACGGCGGCAACATGCTCGGACAGATGACGCTGCCCTTTGACCTCTTTGCCATCCAGACGGATAACCCGCCGTGACGCACCCCCGTCGCGGGCACGGTCAAGCCCCGTGCCAAGACGGAGCGGCAGACCTGCCGCGCTTTCCAGCTCCGCCGCCACCGCCCAGAGGGGAGGGTGCCCAGCCGCCCCTACGGCGCTTCGGCAGGTGAGGTCGTCAAGTTCAGCACCGCGTAGCCCCTTGCCGGGGGTGAGCAGGCTGACCGCCTCCAGAATATTGGTTTTGCCTGCCCCGTTTGCGCCGGACAACACAATTTGCCGCGCCCCGCCAACGTCGAGTCGCAGCGCTTCATAGTTACGGAAATTTGTTAGACTGACTTTTTGCAGGCTCAGCGGCACGTTTTTTGTCCCCTTTTCTATTTATAATGTTTTCAAAGGGAAAAGCCAATTTGAAAGCTGATTTTGAAATAAAATTTCACATAAATTGCGGGAAATAAAATTAACAATTTATTAAAAATATGAAAACGTATATACTTCGATGATCGAATAATCAGGCTTTGCCAGAAACAACGAACGATCTTTGCCGGGAGCAAATTTATGTCCGAAGAAAACAAGAAAATCCCCGTTGGCGACCGTATCCGCGCCGTGATTGAACCCGCGCTGGACGATCCGCGCC
The DNA here is from genome assembly GCA_030682495.1 of Alphaproteobacteria bacterium. Classification (GTDB taxonomy): domain Bacteria; phylum Pseudomonadota; class Alphaproteobacteria; order Micavibrionales; family UBA2020; genus UBA2020. Next base: position 17,833 of record JAUXOC010000047.1, read on the forward strand.
GTGATGAAATCCAGCTTAAAAAGCTCGACGACATCTTTAACGCCGTGGCCACCCGCCTGCCCAAAATCTTTGAAAACGATTTCGACAAGTTCAATACCGCCGTCGAAACCGAAACGCGCCGCAAGCCTGACAGCCGCAATCCGATGATTATCGACGCCCTGACCTCTCTCGGCCCCGATGGCGAGCCTCTTTATAACCCGATCAAAAAGCTTGGTCTGCCGATTTCGACGACCTTTACCCAATACGCGGCAACCGATGTAAACAACCTGCCCGGTTATATCCGCCTGCACGAAGCCGCGCGCGACATGAACGTCGCCCTGAAGCTGATCGGCGTCACAGCCGAAGAAGCGAAGAGCGGCAGCGGCCTTGGCGGACAAGCTATTTTGATCGTTGACGGCAGCAGAAGCTATGAAGACGGCGCGCTCGAAAACGCCATGCTCTCGCCCCAATTGCCGCCGCGCAAAGTAGACTTCGGCAAACGCAGCAACGATTTTGATTTGTAAGCGCCTTCGCGCAGCTTAAAAAGGGCGGCTTTGACAGCCGCCTTTTTTATTTTATGATCTCCCTATGTCCATACGCCTGCGCGATGCGCTTTTTATCCTGTTCAATCTTTTCCCGCTGGCGCTTGTCATCGACGGGGCATGGCGGCCTTTTGATGTGATGGCCTTTTACTGGCTGGAGCTGGTGGCTATCGGTTTTTTCGCACTGGTCGGTCTGCTTGTCGTTTTGATTTATAGTCTCGGCCGTGGGAAACCTGCTGCGGTTCTCGGTCACGCACTGACCCTGCTTTTCTTTCCCCTTCACTTTGGTTTTTTTCTTGTTATCCTTTGTTTTCCGGTCGGGTCTTTCTTGCCGCCGGACACGCCGCCCGTCACTCTCAGCGATCCTTTTGTGCCGATGTTTCTGGTGATAGAGAGCATAAATTTTTGGGCGGTCTTGCCTGTCGTCTTTTCGTGGCAGCTTTTTGTTTTCATCATCGACTATATTCTCCCGCGCCACTTTACGCAGGAACATACGCAGGTTTTGAGCAGTGCCTACAAGAATCTTTTTGTCTTTTTTATCAGCGCTTTTTTTGGTGTGGTCATCGGCATGCAGACCGGTGCGCTTTTTTGGGGCGCCGTTATCCTTTGCGTCCTTAAGACGCTTATCGCCTATGCCGTATTGAAGAGCAAACCCGCAGAAAATGCAGCCATATAATAGAAAAAGGGCGACCAAGAAGGCCGCCCTTTTTCAAAAAGTCTATATGTGGGCGTATTTAAACGCGCATCGGCATCAGCACGTATAGCGAAGACGTATCGCTGGCATCCTGAATAATCGTCGGCGATGCGGGATCAGACAGCGACATGCGGCAGCCGTCACCTTCGATCTGTTTGGTGACGTCCATCAAGTATGCAGAGTTGAAACCGATTTCCATCGGCCCTGCGTTGAAGTGGATTTCGATTTCTTCGGAAGCCGAGCCGCTGTCAGGAGAATTTGCCGAGAGCGTCATCGTTTTGCCGCCCAGTGTCAGCTTAACCGCGCGCGATTTTTCGCTCGAGATCGTGGAGACCCGATCAACAGCGCTGCCCAGCAGGGCGGGGTTCACTTCCAGCACCTTGTCGTTGTTTTTAGGAATGACACGTTCGTAATCGGGGAAGGTGCCATCAATCAGCTTGGTTGTCAGCGTGATGTGATCGAAGCTGAATTTCAGCTTGTTATCGGTCAGGCTGATTTCGATGCTATCGCCGGCTTCGTCGATCAGCTTGCGAATTTCATTGATCGCCTTACGTGGAATAATAACGCCGGGCATATCGCCCGCGCCTTCGGGCAGCGGCATTTCAAAACGCGCGAGACGGTGGCCGTCAGTCGCCACGGCGCGCAAGACTGATACGCCTTCGTTCTCTGCCGCATGCAGGTAAATGCCATTGAGGTAGTAGCGCGTTTCTTCGTTGGAAATTGCAAAGCGCGTACGGTCAATCAGTGTACGAAGATCAGCCGCAGGCAGTTTGAAGCTATAGGCAAATTTATCGGCACTGCCCATGCGGGGGAAATCTTCGGTCGGCAGGCAGCCAAGACGGAATGTCGATTTGCCAGCCTTCACCTGCAAAGTCGTGTCGTTCGCGCCGCTGGTAAATTCGATGCTGGAGCCATCGGGCAGTTTGCGCACAATGTCATAGAGCGTATGCGCGGGCACTGTCGTTGCGCCGGGCTGCGATGCTTTGGCTGAGGTGGATTCGACGATTTCAAGATCCATGTCGGTCGTCGTCAGGGACAGCGTATCGGCATCGGCCAGCAAAAGCACGTTGGCGAGAATTGGAATGGTGTTGCGGCGCTCGACCACACTATGTACGTGGTTGAGCGAGCGAAGCAGGTCGGCGCGGTCAATGGTAAATTTCATGGCGTCCCGTCCATCGAAAAAAGCTGTTCTGTGATGCACGGATTATATCAACCGCCCCCGCAAAACCCAAGCAAAAGTTAGGTTTTCCGCGGCCTACGTCCGCAGCTCCCCAGAAAGCGCGATATCGCGATTATGGTTATTTAGCGGCGCGGCGAAGGGTCTTTTTAACGGCTGCTTTCCGCTGTGCCGGTTTGCGCGGCGCCGTTTTTTTGGAAACTGTTTTTTCACGTGCGCGGCGCAGCTGGTAAATCGACGGATCAAGAAGGATCGGCGCCAGCGCCTCGAGGAAAATCCGCCCCCATTTCAGCGCATCGCGCTTGGTCGCCACAAGATCTTGCCGGAATTCGACAATGACATACGGAAGCCCGGCATCTTCGGCATGGGTTTTGATCGTGTTTTTGGTCAGGTTGGCCTGTTTGAGCGTATAGGGCTCGTTTTCGCCGACGATTATCTTGGGGTTACGTGCCTGCAGCTCTTCGACCAGACGCCGCGCGATGGTTTCTTCCTTGTTCCACAAAACGCCGATATGCCACGGACGTTTGTACCCGTCCATTTCCGGCGTAAAGCTGTGCAGCGAGACGACCAGCGGGACAATGCCTTTTTTGCGGTATCCCTTGATCTGTGCGGCGAGGGCGCGGTGATAGGGCCAGAAAATTTCGTCCAGACGCTGGCGTTTTTCGGCCAGACTGAGGTTTTTATTCCCCGGCACCTGAATATGGTCGGAGACTTCGCGCATGCATTCCGCGCTGCGCTCTCCGCGATTGACGTCAACGACGATGCGCGAATAGCAGGCAAAGAACCCTGTGGCATCGAGCTTTTCAGACATATAGCGGCCGATATTTTCGGTGCCCGGGTCCCAGGCAATGTGTTTTTCCAGTGCGGCCTTTGTCAGGCCGACACCATTTAGAGCCCTGGGCACACGGTTGCTGGCGTGGTCGCAGACCACCAAAATAGGGGCTTTTCCCTTGGCGTTTTCAATGCGGTAAGGTGCAGGCTCACCCGGTTGCAACAAACGGGCGGGACGCCTTCCAGCCACAGCCTTGACAGGCTTTGCCGCCGGCTTAAGGGGCGGCAGCGGCTTGACCGGCGTTTTTTTGATTTTTGTCGCGGGCGATTTAGGGGCAGTTTTGCGGGATTTCATGATTTCTTTTCGTCACATCGCTTTTATACGTTTCACACCATATCCATGCCGCGGCGGGTGACTTTGACATGCCGGTGCACATGCGCCGACATCAACAGGCCAAAGCCAAACAGAACCGAAAGCATCGATGACCCGCCGTGCGAAATCATCGGAAGCGGCACGCCCACCACAGGCAGCAAGCCCATGACCATACCGATATTGATAAAAATATAAAGCGAAAAGTTTATGATAATGCCCGTCACCAGCAGCCGTCCGAACTGGTTCTGACAGTTGAAAGCGATGAAGTAGCCATAGACGATGATCGCGACGAAAAGCCCCATAAGCCCGAGCCCGCCGATAAGACCCCACTCTTCGGTGAACAGCGTAAAAATAAAGTCGGTTTCTTTTTCGGGTAGAAAGTTGAGGCTGCTTTGCGTGCCCTGCAGGAAACCCTTGCCGGAGACCCCGCCGGAGCCGAGGGCGATTTTGGACTGAATAATATGATACCCCGCACCGAGAGGATCACTTTCAGGGTCCAGAAACGTCATCACCCGTTTCTTCTGGTAGTCATGCAGCAGGTTCCAGGCAATAGGCACAACGGCAATACCGCCGACCAGCACGGCGGCAAATACCCAGTAGCTGACGCCCGCGATAAAGAACATCGCGCCCGCCACCATGAGGATCATCAGCGCCGTGCCAAGATCAGGCTGGATGACCACCAGCCCGACCGGCAGCAGCACGATCAATAGCGGTGGCAGCAAAAACAGCGGGTTGCGGATTTCATCGGGTGTCAACCCGTGAAAAAACCGCGCCAGTGCCAGAACCACGGACACTTTTACAATCTCGGACGGCTGAAGCCGCATGAAACCGAGGTCGATCCAGCGCTGCGCGCCCATACCTATATGTCCCTTAAGCTCGACAAAAACGAGCATGGCAAGACAGAGCCCGTAAAAAACATAAGCAATTCTCAGCCAAAGGCGAATATCAATCAACGCGACAACCAGCAAACCGCAAAGGCCGACCGCAAAGCGCACGGCATGTGCACCCGCCCAGGTTTCGATTTTGCCGCCCGCGGCGGAATAGAGGGAGATAAAGCCAATTCCCGCCACCACAACCAGCAGACCGATAAACGGCCAGCTGATCGAAAAAAACTTCTCCGGCAGGGTCAGGTTGTCGCGGCTGTAATTGCGAAAGGCCATTTTTTATCCTTCCCCGCGCTTGCGCGGCGCGGCGGCGGGTTTCTTTTTCTTTTCATTCTCTATCCGGCTTTTCTCCTGCATCACGGCCTCGATCGCCTCGTCAACCGTATGGATTTTTTGCGGGTCGCGTTTTTGCGTCGCGAGCAGGATGTCGCGCGCCAGCGGAGCCGCAGCCTTGCTGCCACCCACGCCATGTTCGACCACGACAGAGACAACATAGCGCGGGTTGACGATGGGACCATATCCGACAAAAAGCGCGTGGTGACGCTGGCGCCACGGCAGGTCTTCGTTTTTGACACCGGCGGCGCGCTGCGCCGCTGTAATCGCGCGCACCTGCGCCGTGCCGGTTTTCCCGCCCATGGAGTAACCGGCTTCCTGAATGCGCGAGCCGAGCGCAGTGCCGCGCGGTTCGTTCACGACCGCGTTCATGCCGCGGATGACAATCGCCAGATGGTTCGGGTCAAGCCCCAGCGACGGCCAGTTTTTCAGCTGGCTGCCTTCTTCTTCGATATTGCGCACCAAAAGCGGCTTCACCGCCCGGCCGCCATTCACCAGACGGGCGGTCATGGTTGCCAGTTGCAGGGGCGTTGCCAAAACATGCCCTTGCCCGATTGCGGTGTTGAGCGTCTCGCCCTGTTGCCAGGCTTCGCGGAAGCGGCGCAGCTTCCATGCGCGATCCGGTATCAAGCCCGGTCCTTCGTTGGGGATGTCAAAGCCGAGGCGCTCGCCAAAACCGAGACGCCGCGCCATTTTGGCGATGGCATCGACGCCGACGCGCTTGCCAACCTCGTAGTAATAGCAGTCGCAGGACTGTGCCATCGCCTGCACCGCATCCATATTGCCGTGCCCGCCCTGTTTCCAGCAGTGAAATTTATGCGAGCCCAGCATCGTGAATCCCGGACAGAAGACGCGCATGTTCGGGCTGATGCCTGCCTCAAGAGCGGCGAGCGCCGTCACCATTTTAAATGTCGAGCCGGGTGGATATTGCCCCGACACGGCTTTGTTGGTCAGCGGGTGTGTGTCGTCGGCCAAAAGTTCTTCCCAGACGTCAGCAGGGATGCCGCGGCTGAACAGGTTGGGGTCAAAGCCGGGGTGCGAGCAGAGTGCATAAACTTCGCCGTTGTGCGCGTTCATGACAACGGCAGAGGCGCTGCGGTGCCGCGCCAGCATTTCCTGACACTGCATTTGCAGGTCGGCGTCCAGTGTGAGCGTCAGCCGATGACCGGACTTGGCATCCCTGCGCGCCAGCTCCCGTATCTCGCGCCCGACGACGTTGACTTCGGCTTGTACCTGACCTGCAGTGCCGCGCAGCGTTTCATCAAAGCTTTTTTCGACGCCGTTCTTGCCGATGCGAAATCCCGGCAGCGTCATGATCGGATCGTCTGTCAGTTCGGCTTTGCTGACACGGCTGACATAGCCGATGATATGCGACGTCGCCGCGCCGAAGGGATAGGATCTGATTTCGCCTTCGTCAATCGAAACACCGGGCAGGTCTGGCAGGTTCAGCTCTACCTGCGCCATGTCATCCCATGTCAGGTTTTCCTTGACCAAAAGCGGTGTGAAGCGGCGGTGACGGCTCATCTGCACCAGCACTTCCTGTTTGTCTTCTTCCGTCACAGGGATGAGGCGCGACAGCTTGTCGAGCGTCTGCTCTACGCTGTCCGTCTGTTCGGGGATGATAAAAGCGCGAAAATTTTGCGTATTGATGGCGAGCGGGACGCCGAAGCGGTCCATGATTTCGCCGCGCCCCGCCGGTATCAGCCGCAGGCTGATACGGTTGCGGTCAGACAGCATCTGGAACTTTTCCTGCTCGACAACCTGCAACCAGCCGAGCCGTCCTGCCAGAACAGCGAACAGAGCGGCCTGCCCCGCGCCGATCAGCAGCGCGCGGCGGGAAAATTCTTTGTATCTTTCCATGTCGCGGTTCATGGCGGCTATCTTAGACGCGTTTTCACTTGCCCGCCAGAGAAGACCGCGCCGCCACCCAGCGCCCGAAAGCAGACAGGGCAGGGGCAGCCACAGGAAAAAGCGCACAGGTGACAAGTACGCTCATGACCTGCGGCCGGATGGCCATGGCATGGCCACTGAAGATCGAATACATCAGCCACTGCAGAGCACCTGTGCAGGCGGCGACCAGCGCCAGCCCTGCCCAGATTACGCGGAAGGGCTGGCCCAACATAAATTTGCGTTGACGGAAAGTAACCCACTGCACCAGCACAAGCGGCAGGGCGTTCATCCCCGGCGGAAATCCGGCCATCAGGTCCAGCGCGATACCGATCGAAAAAGTGAGGAAGTAGCCGAAAACGCCGGGCCAGAGAATCGTCCAGTAAAAAACCGCCATAAGTACAAAGGCGGGACGCACTTCGGAAAAATGGGCGCCCGGTAGAGGAAAGGTGCTGGCGATCAGCAAAACAAAAATAACGAGAAACGTCAGGCCGAGGCGGGCGGCGGCGGTGACCAAAAGGCCTTTCCAGCCATCTTGCGTGCGCAAAGCCATGGCTTATATCCAGAAAATCAAGGTGATGGTGCCGATTGCAGCGCACCGGTCGCCAGTGCCGGATCAACGGAGGTGTTGATAACCTGCACATAGGTCACTTTTTCGATGACGGTCAGCGGGCGCACAAGGACGCCCTGCGGGCCGATATCGACGATAGTGCCGATCGGAATATCGGGCGGCAGCTGGCCGCCGTCGCCGGAGGTGACGATACGCTGGCCAACGCTCAGGCCGCTGTCAATCGGCAGGCGTTCAAGACGTAAAAGATCGGTGTTGCGGCCCGCAAGAATGGCGCGGGTGCGGGTATCTTGCACCATCACGGGAATGCGGGAGTTCAAGTCGGTAATCAGCAGCACACGCGATGACTGGCTGCCGGCTTCGACAACGCGGCCAATCAGCCCGTGACCGGACATGACAGCATTGCCCTTGGTAACATTATGGCCGGAGCCGACCGGCAACAGCACGCTTTTCACAAACGCGCCGCCAGGATCGGAGATAATACGCGCGGTGACAAAAACGAGAGCGGGATCTGCCTTGACGTTGAGCAGTTCGCGGAACGACTGATTTTCGGCCTGAAGTTTCAGCGCCGCCTCGTACCATCGTTGCAGTTTGGCGTTGTCTTCGCTCAAACGGATGTTCTCGGCTTTCAGCTCGCGCATGGTGCGGATGCCGCCAACGGAATCGCCGACAGTTGCAAAAGGTTTGGAAACCGCAGACATAACCGGTGCCATGAAGTCGGTCATTGCCACACGCAGGCGTTCAACCGGCAGGCTATCGATCTTGTAGAAAATCATGAGGGTGAGCGAAAACAGGATCAGCGCCGCCGGTGTCAGGCGGAGGGCCAGACTACGGATTGTCATGGCTTGAAATGTATCTTTGCGGCTTCTCCGGGTCACCGGACAGCTTCTCCCCTGGCTGAACGTCTCTCTGTTCCCAATTATAACAGTGATTTATTAATAAAGGCAAAAGGACTTTTGCCCAAACCTCTGAAAACGATACCGTTTATCGCCGCACGGGTCTGCGGGCTGCACACCATACGCCGGTATGGCCGTTCCATTCCGTCCCTGCGGGGCGGATTAATACATTTTGCTGAGAACGCCGTTGAGCTTCTTGCCCGTTTCAAGCGCCTGACCGGAGCCGAGTGCCACACAGGACAGCGGATCATCAGCCACAGTCACGGCGAGGCCGGTTGCATAGCGCAGTACGTAGTCAAGGTTGGAAAGCAGCGAGCCGCCGCCGGTCATGACGATGCCGCGGTCAACAATATCGGCGGCAAGTTCGGGGGCGGTATGTTCCAGCGCGCCCTTGACCGCATCGATGATCGCGCCGACAGGCTCGGCCAGCGCTTCGGCGATTTGCCGCTCGGAGATGACAAGTTCTTTGGGTACGCCGTTCATAAGGTCGCGGCCTTTGATTTCCATCATGCGGCCTTCGCCCTCTTCGGGCGGGCAGGCGGAGCCGATTTCTTTTTTGATGCGCTCGGACGTCGCTTCGCCGATCAGCAGGTTGTGGGTGCGGCGGATATAGCTGATGATCGCGTCATCCATTTTGTCGCCGCCGACGCGCACGGATTTCGCGTAGACGATGCCGCCGAGAGAAATCACGGCAACTTCGGTCGTGCCGCCGCCGATATCGACAACCATCGAACCGGTCGGCTCTGTCACCGGCAGACCCGCGCCAATAGCAGCCGCCATAGGCTCTTCAATCAAGCTAACATCGCGCGCACCGGCGCTTTCGGCGGATTCCTGAATGGCACGGCGTTCAACGGCGGTGGAGCCGGAAGGCACACAGATAACCATACGCGGAGACGCAAAGCTGCGGCGGTTGTGCACTTTGCTGATGAAATATTTAATCATGAATTCGGCGGCTTCGAAATCCGCGATCACGCCATCGCGCAAGGGGCGGATAGCCATGATGTTGCCGGGCGTGCGGCCGAGCATCAGCTTGGCGTCTTCGCCGACGGCCTTGGGAAACTTACGTCCGTCGATGTATTCCATCGCGACAACGGAGGGCTCGTTCAGCACAATGCCCTGACCGCGCACATAGACCAAGGTGTTGGCCGTGCCCAGATCAATCGCCATATCAGTGGACATGAGTCCCAGCAGTTTCGAAAACATCGCGCGCCACGCTCCCCTTTATTTTTCCCGCTCCCCAAAGGCTGCGAGAAACATCAGCTAAAAACAGATTACTGTTTCGCCTTCATGCGCGGGTTTTCTTTGTTGATGACATAGAGGCGCATTTTGCCCTTGCCATCGCGACGACGGACAACCTTGTTGTTTTTGTCGCGGCTTTTCAGCGATTTAAGAGAAGATGTCTTTTTCATGTTGCGAATCCAATTCGGTCTCGTTAGCGGTTGTCTTTAAATAAGGCTTCGCAACCTACTGATATTTTTAATTTTGGTCAATCATTATCTGACAAACAATTGCCTTAACTTCGGCGCTGGCGGGCGGCAGGATGCACTGGTTTTTCGTATCCTGATTCTTCGCGTTTTGCTGCGCTGCGTTTCTGGTAAAGAGACTCGGTAGTGGTTGTCCGATAAATTATTATAACATAGTTGCGCGGCAACAATGTTAGCTTGAATTAAAATTATATTTTTCCGCTTGCAAACATAATTTTAAATTTATGAAAAAATATTTGCTTTTTTGAACGCCCGAATGTTATAACACTCTTGCTTAGATGCAGGGAGCCGGGGGGTTTCTATCCACATAAAAACAATAATAATCAATACAGGCCCACCTTAAGCACAAAAAATCCGGCCCGCATCACCCTTCCTTGTGAAGGATCAAACTTAAAAACAAAAAAACAACCCCGCTTACCGGCTTCCGGAAGCGGGGTTTTTATTTTCCATACTGCTTGCTGTAACCTGCGTCCTGAAACCTGCGTATAGGCTTTCGCCGGAGAGCATCCTTCCCCTGCGGCGTTTTTACGCCCCCTTGGGTGCAGCGCGGACCGCCAGCCGGTCTTTCATGTCCAGAAACGGCTTTTCGAGGGCAAAGTGAAGCGCGGTTGCGGCAAGAAGGCTGATGCAGAGATACGCCGCGCTGTAGACCCAGAAGGCCCCCGCGCCCCAGATCGACCATAAATAGAGCACTGCTGGCGCCAGCGGGAAATGTACCAGATAAAAGCTGTATGAAATGCGCGACAGGTAGCGCGCTGCCCCGTTGTCCAGCAAGCGGTTGCTATAGCCTGCCACAACCGAGAAAACGAGAAGCGCCATGCAGGCTGCCACAAGCAGCGGCTGCAGCAGCGCGTCAAACAGGCCAACCGTGTGCATCATCTCGTGCGAGGCCATCAAAAGAGTCATCCCTGCCAACCCCGCATAAAACACGTTTCTGGCCTGAGCCGGTAACAGCGCGCCTTTTCTTTCACGCCAGAAAGCAATCGCAACACCCAGCAGCAGGGTTTCCCAGTTCGCGTGGAACGGTGCGCGTACATTTTCAAAAAAGGCGGCATAGTTTTGCGGATCTGCGACAAGGAAAGAAAGCAGCCGCAGCGCGCCGCCGACTGCGATCAAACCGACAACCCAGAAAATCAGACGGCGCGGAGCCATTTCTTTGCTGCCGCCCGCCAGAAACAAGATCAGGAAGGGCGCGACGATATAGAATTTTTCTTCGACACCCAGCGACCAGAAAACAACGTTGATATTTGCGGGCAGGTAGTCCTGCAGAAAAATCAGGTGATAAAAGACGCGCCAGGACAGGTCTTCCGCCGGCACGACATAGAACGGAAAGGCACCGAGGACGCAGAGCGCCAGCACCCCAACATAAGCAGGCACGATGCGCAGAAACCGCTTCTGTGCATAGGTTTTCCAGTCGTGCCGGTGTGTACGCAGCAAAGAGACGGTGATGAGATAACCGGAGAGAACAAAGAAAAGATCAACCCCGATCCAGCCGTTCAGCATAAGGTTCCAGAGCGGTGATTGCGCCGGTTCTTTTCCCTGCATTTCAAGAAAGAAATAGGCATTGTGCCGCAGAAACACGAGTAGAATCGCCAGCGCGCGCAACCCCTCCAGCCCCGGCAGTCTCTGCGCCGGAAGATATGTCATGCGCCGCCGACGTTCATGACAGAACGGTTTTTGGGGTTTCGTGCCTTCCATATCTTCGCGTCAACCACGTAATGGTGAAAGTTCACCGCCTGAAAAGTCATGATGTACAGAAGGGTTAAAAGCTCCTTGTCCTCGCCAAAAGCCCAGCTATAGCCATAGATCATACTGCTATAGACCGCCGTTGCCGCCAGAAGGCAGAAGGCAAAATAAGTGAGAACGCGCCCGGCCGTACGCTGGCTGAGATAGGCCATCACGCCCTTCGGGCTTTGCGCGGGGTTTTTAAAGCGGTTCGTATTATAAAGCCAGACGAAAAGGACATATTGGGCGTTGTGCCAGATGTTTGCGACAAGCCAGCCGATGTTGAGACTATCAATTGCGATATAGCCCACATAAAAAGCGCAAAGATGCGAGATTATAAAAAAAGTGCGCGCCAGAGAGAGCCGGGATTGCTGCCAGGCTATAGCGCAGGTCAGCAGCCAAAGACCCGCCGACACGGCCGCGACGGCCCCTGCCAGCTGCACAACCACCAGCGGCACCGCAGGCATCCATATCTCATGGAAAAGAAACTCATCCCAACCTTGGTGACAGCGGTACAGCACGCCCCAGACGGGTACCGACCAGATCACAAGGTTATTGACCCATTTTTCTTCCTGCACGTAAGGCGAAGGTTTTTCCTGCTTGCGCAGATAGAACGTCGCAATCCCGTATGATTGCCGGACGTAGTGATACCACTGCCAGAAGAAATAAATTGTAATAACCGTCCACACGCCCACACCAGCGGCCAGACCGCCAACTGCGGCAAGGATGATGAACGGCAAGTAGTAAATGAGAAAACGGTTTTCGCGCCGGTCTTCTTTCGTCCCCGCCAATTTGGTGAAAGTCGAGATCACATGGTGATAGCCCAGAAGCCACAAATCGGCGAGCATCACATAAAGAAACAAATCCGGACGCACGAGAACAAAGAGCCCCGAGACCACCGCCAGTGCCAATACACCAAAAATAAACGTCAGGTCGTACGACGGTGAAAGCAGCCACCCGCCCTGATACCGCCTGGATATTGCAGCCGCCGTAGTCGACATTGCCCTGATTCCCTTTAAAATCGTCTTCCGTCGGGGCGCGCCGCTGGATGCGCCCTCTTATAAATTATATAACAGGACGCAAGAAAATGTCCTGAAAATAAACAGCCGCGCCTTGTTAAAAACAAAAAAGCCGCAAGAGTTTTCCCCCTGCGGCTTTTTCGTCGTATTCAGAAAATCAGCAGCGCTGGGTGACGGGTTGTGCCGCAAACTCTTCAAATGACAGGCTGCCGTCTCCGTCAAGATCAACGGGCGCGAAAACTTCACGCTCTTCTTCGGCCGTAATCCCGCCGAGCGGTCTTTGCAGGGAAAATTCGCGCAAAGACAGCTTGCCGTCCTTATCTGTGTCCAGCGCGGAAAATTTTTCCGCCTTCTCCTCCGGTGTGGATAAACAGGCCTGAGCCGGTGCGGTATAAAACACCAACACCAAGCCCGCCGCCAGGAAAATACGCATGCACATCATCGTCACTTCTTAATCACAAAAGTTGCGCGTTTGGAGAATTCTTTCAGCCGCGATGCGCCGACATAGGTACAAGCGCTGCGCAGACCGCCCAGAATTTCCTGCACGGTATGGGCAACGTCGCCTTTATAGTCGATGCGCACAACGCGGCCTTCGGAGGCGCGGTGTTTCGCCATGCCGCCGGCGTATTTGTTCATCGCAACCTCGGACGACATGCCGTAGTATTCGATCTGGTTGTCGTTTTCGGCCAGCGCCGCCAGCTGCTCTTCGTTCAACGTTTCGGTATGACCGGCAAACATGCCGCCGAGCATCACAAAATCGGCACCCGCCGCAAAGGCCTTGGACACATCGCCCGGCATTTTGCAGCCGCCATCGGCACAGATAAAGCCGGAGAGTCCGTGCGCCGCGTCCGCGCATTCAATAATTGCCGAGATTTGCGGATAGCCAATGCCCGTCATGGCGCGGGTCATGCAAGCGGAGCCGGGACCGATACCGACCTTAACGATATCTGCGCCTGCCAAGATCAGTGCCTCGGTCATATCCGGCGTGGCAACGTTGCCGGCCATAATAACCTTGCCCGGATGATGGTCGCGCACACGTTTGATGAAGTCGAGGAAATATTCCGTATAGCCATTTGCGACATCGAGGCAGATTTTATTGATCGAATTGCTGCCCAGCGTGTTCATGACATTGTCGATTTTGGTGATGTCATCAATGCCAAAGGTCACAAATGAAAACGCGCCTGAAATATCCGCCGCTTTCATGTCTTCCAGCGGGATATGCTTGTGAAGCGCGGTAAAAATATCATATTCCGCAAGCGCGGCAGCCATTTTGAGCGTGCCCACCGTATCCATATTGGCGGCAATGACCGGCACACCGGTCACTTCAACACCCGCATGCGGCATTCTGAAGGTGCGGCTGACATCAACCTCGGCGCGGGATTTGAGGCGCGAGCGTTTGGGGCGGATAAGGACATCGTCGAAATCAAGCTTCGGTTCGGCTTCAATTCTCATAGCGGCTATTTCTCCAGTAAAAGGGCGCACGAAAAACCCGTTCGGCTTTTGGCCTTGCGGATACGGTGAAACCTCGTACCTGGCATGCAAGCATGCGGATGTCTGGGGGTTTCGACTATGAGTAGACGGTTTTGGCGGGTTTTGCAAGCGTCTGAAATCCGTGCGCGATTACAGACACTTCAGCGTGCGGCGTCGACATTTATGCGAATCCGCCGGTTATTTTCCGATGCAAAAATCGCGGAAAATCTTGTCGAGCAGCTCTTCGACATGGACACGCCCTGTGATGCGCCCCAGGGCCCGCAGTGCCATGCGCAGATCTTCGGCTGCCAGTTCCGGCAAGGTGGCCGCCGCCGCGCGCGCCAGATGTTCCCGTGCTTCCTCGAGCGCTGCACGGTGGCGTTCACGTGTGAGCATCGGCGCGCCGCCGCTGCTGCCCAAAAGGGCGGCCAGCCGTGCGGTGAGCGCCGTCAAAAATTCTTCCATCCCCGCGCCGGTTTTAACCGACAGCGGGTAGCCTTGCAGGGGCAGCCGCGCGCCCAAGTCTGTTTTGGACAGTACGGTGATTGTTTTTTCATCGACCAGTGCCAGCGTTGCGCCATCGGGTTTTTCCTGTGTAGCATCGAACAGCGCGATTTTAAGATCGGCATCGCGCGCACGGGCTTGGGCGCGGCGGATACCTTCGGCTTCGATTGTCTGGTCTGTTTCGCGCAGGCCTGCGGTATCGGCCAAAATGGCCGGATAGCCGCCAAGATCGAGGTGCACTTCGATGACATCGCGCGTTGTGCCGGCTTCTTCGGACACAATGGCGGCATCGCGCGCGGCGAGGGCATTCAAGAGCGATGATTTGCCCGCATTGGGTGCGCCGATAATCGCAACCATGATGCCGCTTCGCAGACGTTCGCCGCGGCGATTGTCGTCCAGATGTGCCGAAATTTCTGCGCGCAATTCTTCGATTTTTGGTGCGATGGCGTTCGACAGGCCTTGCGGCAGGTCGTCTTCGGGGAATTCGATATCAGCTTCCTGATGCGCAAGAACGCCGGAGAGGTGATCTGTCCAACCTTGATAGAGCGCACCAAGCGCGCCGCCCAGCTGGCCAAGGGCTTGCAGACGCTGCGCCTCGGTTTCTGCATCGATCAAATCGGCAATGGCTTCGGCTTCGGTCAGGTCCAGCTTGCCGTTTTCAAAGGCGCGGCGCGTAAATTCGCCCGGCTCGGCCATACGAAAACCATCCATACGGCCAAGCACAGCCAAGAGCGATTCAATCACCGAGCGGCCACCATGTACGTGGTATTCGGCAATATCTTCGCCCGTAAAGCTGGCGGGCGCGGCAAAATAAATCGCCAGCGCACGGTCAATCTGCGCACCGGAGGCGGGATCGGCAATCGTCACATAATAAGCATGGCGCGGACGCGGGTTTTTTTTGCCGCACAGGACATCAAGACTTTGCCGCGCACCTGCGCCGGAGACGCGGATGACGGCAACGCCGGCACGCAGAGAGCCGGAGGCAAGCGCGAAGATCGTGTTCACGGCTTCAGCCGCATGCGGCACCGTCGTCGCATGTCCTGCCGGTTTTTTGTTCTGCGCGCAGTTCTTTTTGGTCATTTGTCAAAAGCAGGCGTTCGACAATTTCGCCATGCATCAGATGTTTGTCTGTAATTTCGTCGATGTCTTCGCGTGAGGCATAGGTGTACCAGACGCCTTCGGGGTAAATGACCATGACCGCGCCCAGTTCGCAGCGGTCAAGACAGCCTGCCATATTCACGCGCGCGCCATCGATTTTAAGTTCACTGACGCGGGATTTGAGGTAGTTACGCAGATCCACGCCGCCCTTTTCTTTGCAGCAGCCGCGCGGATGACCCGCAGGCCGTTCGTTGCCGCAGCAAAAAATATGGCGCTTGAAGTAGGGTTTTTGGTCAAGGCTGTCGTTGTGCATGGCGAAATCCTCTGTCTTTCGCTAAACTAGGGCATGATGTTGAGGGCGACAAGATGAATTTGCTCGGCAGTGCGGCAAGCCCCTATCTGCGCCAGCACAAAGACAACCCCGTGCACTGGATGCTCTGGGGGGAGGCGGCTTTTGCCCGCGCCCGCAGCGAAAACAAACCGGTTTTGCTATCCATCGGCTATGCCGCCTGTCACTGGTGCCATGTCATGGCGCACGAAAGCTTTGAAGACCCCGCGACTGCAGACCTGATGAACGCCGATTTTGTGAACATCAAGGTTGACCGTGAAGAGCTGCCGGATGTGGATGCGCTCTACCAGAACGCGCTGGCGATGATGGGGCAGCAGGGCGGCTGGCCGCTGACGATTTTTCTGACCCCTGCGGGCGAGGCTTTTTGGGGCGGCACTTATTTTCCGCCGCACGCGCGGCACGGCTTGCCCGCCTTCCGCGAGGTTTTGCGCGGCGTTGCAGACTCCTTTGCGCACGAGCCGGATAAAATCCTGCACAACTGCCGCAGTATCGCCCGCGCACTGGAAGCTATTTACAAACCGGATACGGGTGCGCTGCCGCTGCCCGCGCAGAGCACACAAATCGGCGATGCGCTTTTACAATATTACGACCCGCTATATGGCGGCATGGGCGGTGCAGAAGGGCCGAAATTTCCTTGTCTGCCGGCCATTGCGCTTTTGTGGGCCTGTCATATCCGCAGCGATCTCGACAAATACAAAGCGGCGGTCGTGCATAGCTTGACGTCGATGTGTCAGGGCGGAATTTACGACCATATCGGTGGTGGATTTTACCGTTACACCGTCGATGGCGCGTGGGAAATCCCGCATTTCGAAAAAATGCTGACAGACAACGCACTATTTATTGCCGTTTTATCGGAAGTTTACCGCGATACACAAAACCCGCTCTTCGCGGCACGTCTGGCGCAAACCATCGACTGGCTGCTGCGCGAAATGGCTGTGACCGAAGACAATTTGACGGCTTTTGCCAGCAGCCTGGACGCAGACAGTCTGGACACAGCCAGCGGCAGCAAGGAAGAGGGCGCGTTTTATATCTGGCGCGCAGGAGATGTCATGGGCGTCCTCGGCAACGATGCCGAAAATTTCTGCGCGGCCTATGACGTTACACGCTTTGGCAACTGGCCGGGGCGGCCGGGATTTAGCATTCCAAACCGCCTGCACCAGACAGCGTGGCAGGGAGACGAAGAAGAAAAACGGCTTGGTGCGCTTTGCCGCAAACTGCGGTTCGAGCGTGCACGGCGCGAACCGCCTGCGCGCGATAACAAAGTTGTTTGCAGTGCGAATGCGCTGCTGATCGAGGCGCTTTGCAAAGCGGCTTTCGTGTTTGATCGTGATGACTGGCGCGCGGCGGCGGTTTCTGCCTATCAATATCTCAAAAAGTTTTTGCATCAAAAAGACGGCACATGGCTGCGCAGCCGCTGTGACGGTTTGGCAGGGTCTGCGGCACGGCTGGACGATTACGCGCATCTTTGCGCGGCGGCCGTTGCGCTTTATGAGGTGACGCAAGAAGATGTCTATTTGCAGGACGCCACTACCACTGCAAAGACCGCTATTGAAATCTTTGGTGCGCAAGATGGCGGGTTTTATATGAGCCCGCCGGAGGAAGTTTTTTTGCCGCAGCGGCCGCGACATGCAGACGATAACGCGCTGCCATCCGGCAATGCGGTTTTTGTCCGCGCCCTGACGCGGCTGGGCAATCTGACCGGCGCAGCGGTATGGCACGAAACCGCGCACAAAACCGCCAGTGTCTTTGCGGGCGGGGCGCTACAGAACCTGTTTCCACGCGCCGCGCTCATCGAGTCCGCATTGGATCTGGCGCAGCCGCTCAGCATCGTCATAACGGGGGACGCCGCCAGCCGCACGCCCTTTATGGACGTTCTACGCGGCCTGTCTTTGCCGGCTGCCACAGTTCTGTGCATAGACGATGCGTCGGGATTGCCAGCGGAACATCCCGCTTACGGTAAAAAAACCGATGCACCCGCCGCCGCGTGGATTTGCAGCGGTACGCGCTGTCTTGCCCCCGTTACCTCTCCACAAACGTTTCGGGAAATGCTGCGCGCGGAGAGGCGTAGTACCCAGAGACCGCCCGCAAACGACGAATAAGACGCGGCCGCGCTTGACGCTCCGGCTCAAACAGGTAGTCTGTAGGGCGGTATAAAACTGGCCGGAACAGGGGGCATAGTATGACAAAAACCATCACCATTCAGGCGCATGACGGCGGGGCTTTTTCGGCCTATGTCGCCGCGCCGGCAGGTACGGGGCCTTTTCCGGCTGTTGTCGTTATTCAGGAAATTTTTGGCGTTAACGATGTGATGCGCGCCATCTGCGATGGTCTGGCCAAAGACGGATATATCGCCGTTTGCCCCGATCTGTTCTGGCGGCAGGAACCGGATATCCAGCTTACCGACCGCAGCGAAGCGGAATGGAAACGCGCCTTTGAACTTTTCGGCGGTTTTGATGTCGATCTGGGTGTTGAAGACCTCAAGTCCACGCTTGCGGCAGCCCGCACCCTTGATGGCGCCAGCGGCAAGGTTGGCAGCATCGGCTATTGCCTCGGCGGCAAGCTGGCCTATCTGCTGGCCACGCGGTCGGATTCCGACGCGAATGTCAGCTATTACGGCGTCGGCCTGGATGAACTGTTGGGCGAGGCTGGCAATATCCGCAGCCCCCTATTGATGCACATCGCCGAGAAGGACAAATTTGTGCCGCCCGAGGCGCAAAAGAAAATTGTGGACGCCCTGCTGAACAAGCCGCATGTAACACTGCATGTTTATCAAGGCGTCGATCATGCTTTTGCCCGCATCGGCGGGGAACATTACGACGGCGCGATGGCCGAAACTGCCAACGACCGGACGCGCAAACACCTGAAGGCGCATCTCGGCTGATTTTTTCACTCTGACTATATGGTCCCGTCATGTCGCGTCTTGAACAGCTGCCCCCAGAACCTGCCGAAGAACATTTCCTGATCCCCCTGAAGGGGACGAAAGAACTTGCCCTTATGCTGGACGGCAACGGCGTGAAAGCCGATCAGGTGCGGCTGGTCAAGCACGACACGCAGGTTCATGTGGTGCATGCGCAGATGCTGATCGAGATGAAGCCCGATATGACGACCAGCCAGCGCAGCGGCAACCAGCCGGTCGGAAAGACCTTACCGACCAAAGAAGCCGTCATGGCCGATGCCGTCGCACGGGCGATCGTGCTTGCGAACGATGCAAACGTGCACGCCGAAATCGGCGAGTTTCTGGACAAAAAACCCGGCAGAAGCTTTGGCGAGAAGCCTTTCCGCTTCAAGCTGGCCGCCGCGCACGAACAGTACAGCGTTGTCGATAAATGCCTCAAATGCAATGGCGCCACGACAAACCCCTGCAAGACCTGTAACGCCAGTGGTAGCGCGCCTTGTACCGGCTGCGTTGGTAACGGGTTTACGCAGTGCCCTGTCTGCTATGCCACAGGACAGCAGCAGCGTGCGGATGGGTCACGCATGCCCTGCACAAAGTGCAGCGGCACAGGGCGCAGCATGTGCATGACCTGTCAGGGACAGAAATTCCTGCGCTGTGCCGTTTGTGCCGGACAGGGGCGCACCAGCTGTACCGAGTGCGACCGCACCGGTTTCTGGACGCATATTTTTGATGCGCACTGGCACGTTGAAGCGACTTTCGAGCTGGAGCGGAAAATGACGCTGCCCGAGGTGATAGAGGTTGTCGAGCTGCTGGGCGTACAGAAAACAGCCACCGAAGGACATGCGGAGATTTTACGGTTGGTGCCGGAGGTTGTGACCGACAAACTCATTCTGCCCTACGCCGGGCTTTTGCCTGTGGCGCAAGTTGAATTTTCCGTTATCGGCAAGACCCACCCCGCCGTGCTTGCCGGACTGCACGGCAGAATTATCGAGATCGAACCGCTGCTGGATACCTATATCAAGCCCGGGGTCAGTGCGCTGGTAAAACTATCGAAAGGGCCGATGGCTGCCGCAGCGCTGGTTGCAAGCGCCTGCCGCTTTAAGCTGGTGCGACAGGTCCTTGCGGGTCTGACACATCACAGCAAGGGGCATGTGTACCAGAAACTGAAAAACGAGTACCCGCTGGTGGTGACCGAAAAATTCGCCAAGGCGACGATCCGCTATGCCGACCTTGCGCTGCTGGCGCTGGCCGAGGGCCCGCGCTGGAGAGGGCTTGCTGTTGGTGCTGTAGCTGCCGCTGCGGCATATGCTGCCTACTTTACGACACCAGCGCGCGAAGCGGTGCGCGGCATGATGATTGGTCAGCGGCTGGAGCAGCATTTGCTGGCGGTAGACGTCCTTATCTGGGCGCTGGGCTGTGGCATGGCTGTGATTGCCGTCAAAATTTTCGCCGCCAAGGCGCTGAAAAAAATTCTGCCGCAAACCGTACAGGTCAAAGAACACGGGCTGCCAGCGGCCGGACGGCAAGGCTGGATTGGCATGCCGATCACGCTGGTGCTTTGGCTCGTTTTTGCCTTCTTCAGCCAGCCGCGCGCCGAATGGCTCACGTCAGCCTTGCAAAAGATAGGGATTAACCTGTAATGCAAGCCTTGGTGCGGCTGCGCCGTTTCGTTTCTTGTGTTGTTATCTGCGCGGCGCTGAGCGGCTGTACCGGCATTTCGCGCGGCATCGCCGAAGCCGTTTTAGACCGCAAAGTCGAAGATACCCGTCAATGCCAGATGCAGGGCCCGAAATTCACCGGTCTGCGGCAAAGCCTTGCGCAGCATAGTGACGGCACTATCGGGGCGACGAAAGTTCTGATGGTACATGGCATCAGCCATCATACCACCGGCTATTCAAACCGTTTCCGTGACCGTCTTGTTGCGGCCTTAGATCTTGATATCGTCGATCCCGAAGTTAAAACCATTCAACTGGTTGCGCCGGATCTCGCTAAGGAAGCCGACGGCAGCGAGCCTGACCTTGGTACGCTGCGCGTCACCCGCCATGCCAGCCGCGACGGCAAACGCAGCTTGCTGTTTTACGAACTAACGTGGTCGGCGATTACGGAGAAGGAAAAAAAGCTTATTCTTTACGATACCGCCAATACCGAAGGGCTGGGCCGCAGCGGCATCAACCACACGCTCAAGGGCTTTATGAACGCAACCGTACCTGACTTGTTGATTTACATGGGCAGTGGCCATGCCAAGATCACTGCGGCCGTGCGCGAATCTGTCTGCTGGATGTTCTCGAACGACTGGCGCGGCCTACCATCGCAAGAGGGGCGTCATGCCTGTCATGACTGGCAGAAAACAGATCTCGCTTCCATCGCGCTGGATGATTATTTTTTTGTAACGCATAGTCTGGGCAGCCGCATCACGCTTGATACGCTGCAATCTTTCGCCACAGATAGCGGCAGCGCCCTTGCAGGTAGCCGTCTGGAGAGCATCCGCGGTATCGTGCGGCAAAAAGATTTCACTGTCTTTATGCTGGCCAACCAGCTGCCTCTGTTACAGATGGGGCGCGCGGAAGCGAAGGTCACGGGACAGTACCACGCCTATTGCACAGCGAGCGGGGAGCGGCAGCAGGAGCGCATTTTGCGCCGCCTGAATATCGTCGCTCTCAGCGATCCCAACGATATTTTGTCTTATCCGGTGCAGGACGACTTCGCGCAGCAGCATATCGACAGCCGCGTTTGCCCGCGTTTGGCAAATGTCAGCATTAACGTTGCGCAGCAGCGCGATATTCTGGGTGCGGCAAGCTTTGCTGACCCGCTGACGGCGCATAACGGCTATCTGGAAGATCCGCGCGTGATTTCGCTGATTACCGATGGCACGGGCGATACCGAAAGCGCAGGCCCCGCACAGGGGAAATGTCAGTGGCAGGAAGTGCGCCGCACACACCGCACAGACAACAGATAGCCCCCCAATACGCGATCAAAAATAAAAAGGCGCCTTGTAAAGGGCGCCTTTTTATTCGGATAACGTGATTCTTTTACTGGTTCATCAGTTTAAAGAATTCGTCGTTGTTTTTGGTGTCTTTCATTTTATCGATCAGGAACTCAACGGCGTCGACCGTGCCCATGGAAGACATCAGCTTGCGGAGAATCCACATTTTGCTGAGCATACCATCATCGACCAGAAGCTCTTCTTTGCGCGTACCCGATTTTTGAATGTCGATGGCAGGGAAGACGCGTTTGTCGGAAATTTTGCGGTCAAGCACGATCTCGGCGTTACCTGTCCCTTTGAATTCTTCGAAGATCACTTCGTCCATGCGCGAACCTGTATCGATCAGCGCGGTTGCGATGATGGTAAGCGAGCCACCCTGTTCAATGTTCCGTGCCGCACCAAAGAAACGCTTGGGACGTTGCAAAGCATTGGCATCGACACCGCCGGTCAGGACTTTGCCTGATGATGGCACAACGGTGTTATATGCGCGGCCAAGGCGCGTGACGGAGTCGAGTAGAATGACGACATCGCGTTTATGTTCGACAAGGCGTTTGGCTTTTTCCAGCACCATTTCGGCAACCTGCACGTGACGCGCGGCGGGCTCGTCGAAGGTGGACGAAATCACTTCACCTTTCACCGAGCGCGCCATGTCGGTTACTTCTTCCGGACGCTCGTCGATCAGCAGAACAATCAGATAAGCATCCGGGTGGTTGGTTTCGATGGAATTGGCGATGTTTTGCATCATCACCGTTTTACCGGTACGCGGCGGGGCGACGATGAGCGCACGCTGGCCGAAACCAAGCGGCGACACCAGTTCGATGACACGCTGCAGCTGTACCTGAACAGGGCCTTTGTTCCGGCGTGGTGCGCCGATGGTGCCTGCAGTGGGGTCGTCCAGCTCCAGTTTGATTTTACGGTCGGGATAGAGCGGCGTCAGGTTATCGAAGTTGATACGGTGACGAATTTGTTCGGGCGCTTCGAAGTTGATCTGGTTGACGCGCAGAAGGGCGAAATAACGTTCGTTGTCTTTGGGGGCGCGGATCTCGCCTTCGACGGTATCGCCTGTGCGCAGGCTGAAGCGTTTGATCTGGCTGGGGGAGACGTAAATATCGTCGGGGCCAGGCAGATAGTTTTCTTCGGGGCTGCGCAGAAAGCCGAAACCGTCTTGCAGCACCTCGAGCACACCGGCGCCAGATATAGGAATATCCTGTTCGGCAAGGCGTTTGAGGATTGCAAACATCATTTCCTGTTTGCGCAGCGTGGAGGCGTTTTCGATGCCCAATTCTTCGGCGTAGATCAAAAGATCTGCGGGGGATTTGCTTTTCAGCTCTTGCAGGTCCATCGGCTTCACGTTGGGATCGCGGCGCGCGGCGGCTTCTTCTTCGGCGGCGAGTTCTTCGGGTGTCGGTTCATAGGGCGTGCCATGACTGCCGCCGTTACCATGATGATTGCCGTTTCCATTGCCGCCGTGGCGGGAGCCGGAATGACGTGAGCGTTTTACCACTGGAATACTCTTTCGTTGAATTTAGTCTGGTTGGTCTGGTCTCTATCTGGAAGCCCGGGAGAAGATGGAGAGGGGATGACAGAAAAGATTGTGCCGAATGCACAAAAGTCACGCCGGAAAGTGTCCGATATATCTGGAGAATATCAAAAGACGGAAAAGTCCTTCTTCGGCGGATGTAGGTAATTTATCAAAATTCCATATGATTGTCAAACAGGTATAAGACGTGCCTCCGTAGAGTCTGAAACACCATCTTTCTATTGACATAATAATAAATATGGGGGATATTTTTCCCGGATATCCCAACATTTGGATTTTTACCGCCATGCTGAAGCAATTTTTCAAAGATTTCGCCGACAACGCGCGTTTTTATAGCCCCATAAGTGACGGCTCAAAAAAGGGAGTCACACTGGATCAAGCCTGTAGTGTGCCAATTCTTGCCAGCCCCCAGAACACGTTTGCTCTTAGGGCCCCTAAGATAACGGCTCTGGTATTAATGCTAGCAGGAGGCGTGGCGATTCTTTTGACGTTCTGGCTCGGCTCGCGCTACCCGGGCCTGCTACAAAAAGCACAGGGGCTGTCCACCTACGAATCTCCTTCATTTATCTATACCAGCGTCCTGATGAAAATAGCCGATAATGCTGGTTTTTGGGAGAAAACACTCGCGACCTTCGTCAATTGGTGCTGGTCAATGCGTATTGGCATGACATTCGGACTTACTTTCGGCGCGTTACTCCATACCTACCTCCGTTATTTCCCGCTGCGCACCTCGAACAGCATTTACCTCAACACCCTCAAAGGCATTATTCTGGGCGCACCTGCCGGCGTTTGCGTTAATTGTGCCGTTCCCGTTGCCTGCGGCATAACACGTGGGCGCAGCAAAGTCGAACTGGCGCTTGGCTTCATGCTGGGTTCTCCGAGCCTCAATGTCATCGTCGTTGCCATGATCCTCTCGGCTTTCCCGTGGCAGTTCGCTGCGGTGCATTTCTCCTTGATCGCGGTGGTTCTCCTGATCATCTTACCCCTGCTGGTCAAATACATACATGGAACCGCACCAGCGCCTTCGGCAGCCATTTACGACTTGGCATTACCTGATCGCCCGACGGCGCAGGAGGTGCTGAAAACCTACGGACTCAACCTTTGGAAACTTTTCCGTACCGCAGTGCCAATGATGCTGGTTGCTGCGATCTTCAGCGCGCTCGCCGTGCAGTTCATCCCGTTCGACAGAATATTTGCCGATGCCGGGTTCTTCACGATTGCCCTTGTCTCCTTCATTACAACTTTACTTCCTGCACCGATCGCTATGGAGGTGATGGTCGCTCACCACCTTTACTCTACGAAGGTTGCGGCACCCTTTGTGATGGTTTTCCTGTCAACTCTGGGCAGCTACAGCATCCTGCCTATGATTTACCTCTGGCGTGAAGTGTCTAGAAAAATTGCCGTTGCCCTGTATCTTGCCTTTGCCACTCTCGGGATTGTGGCGGCCTACATCGTGATGTGGCTTTTATAGTTCTTTCTACGCGATATGCAGGACTTGGGCGTACAGCCCTGAAACCCTAGAACGGCTTGACGACCGCCAGAATGACAATGGCGATCATCAGCAGTGTCGGTACTTCGTTTATTTTCCGGTAAAATTTATGTGATTTTTTGTTTTCATCGCGCAAGAAGACTTTGCGCGTATAGGCCAGATAGCCATGAAATCCGCTCATCAGCACGACAAGCAGCAGTTTGGCATGCATCCAGCCCTGCCCCGTCATCAGGCCGATGTTTGAATGCAGCAGCAAAAGACCAAAAACCCATGTGGCGATCATAGCGGGGTTCATAATGATCTTGAGCAGTTTACGCTCCATAATTTTCAGCGTCTCCGATAGCTCCGAGCCTTTTTCGGCTTCGGCGTGATAGACAAAAAGACGCGGCAGATAAAAAATGCCCGCCATCCACGAAATCAGCGCGATCAAATGCAGAGCCTTAAACCAGAGATAATATGTGGCGACGAAATCTTGCATAACATTTGACCTTTTCTTTTGTTAAAGCGCGCAGCCACAGCGTTTGAAACTTGCCGGGCAGACGCGTTGCCACTCAGTGCCCGCCAGACGGTCTTCGACCAAGACGGCGAGACCTGCGATAAAATCCGGATGTGTTGCCACGGTTGGTACGCGCGCAAAATAGGGGACGCCTTTTTCATGCGCATATTCGCGGTATTCTTCTTCGATCTCGACCAGTGTTTCGACGTGCTCGTTCACAAAGGCATGCGGATAGACAAGAACACCGACACCGTCTGCGGCGGCCTTGTCGAGAGCTTCTTCTGTTGAAGGGCCGATCCATTTCAGCGGACCGACGCGGCTTTGATAGCAGATTTGCCAGTCAAGGCCCTCGATAGCAAGCGCATCGACAATCTTCTGTGCTGTCTGTTCGCATTGATGTTGATACGGATCGCCGCCCGCAACGATTTTTTCAGGCAGGCCGTGCGCCGAAAAAAGCACGCGGGTTTTTACCGGCGCCTCGGCCAGTTTTTGCCTAATCAGCTCGGCGGAGGCCGATATAAACCCTGCCTGATACGGATAGCAGCAAATTTTATCGGTCGGCGTATCAAGTCCTGCGGCTTTTGTTTCGCGCTGCCAGTTTTGAATGGACGAGAAACTGGTGGTGGTTGAAAACTGCGGATACAGCGGCAAGAGAACCACCCGCGCGGCGCCGAAATCTTTGACGGCGCGCACAACCTCTGGCGACATCGGATGCCAATATCGCATCGTTACAAAAACCTTGAGCGCCGGCCATGATTTCTGCAAAAACGTTTCCAGCGCCGCTGCCTGCGCGCGGGTGTTGTCGAGCAACGGAGATTTGCCGCCCAGCGCCGCATAGGATGTTTTGGCTGCACCGCGCCCGCGGCTGAGCGAAATCCATTTTGCCAGTAACCAGCGGATCGGCAGCGGTGCGCCGATAATGTTTTTATCCATGAAAAAATTGAACAGGAAAGGTTTGATATCGGCTTCCTGCAGCGGGCCGCCAAGGTTCATCAGCACAACGGCTATTTTCTGGTTTTTGTCGGTCATGAGAAGGCTCCGTTAAAATATGGCCCCTTCATATGGCGCGTTTATATTGGCGAACAAGGGATATCAAAGCCGCGACATGCTCTGGCGGTGTTTCTTTGATGACCCCGTGGCCGAGATTGAAGATAAAAGGCCTGCCCGACGCGGCATCCATGATACGCGTAACAGCGCGCTGCATATCTTCACCGCCTGTCAAAAGCAGTTGCGGATCAAGATTGCCCTGCAAGCAAATATTTTTAGGCATCGCTGAAATATCCGCTTGCGGGTCGAGGCCGAGAGCGGAAATACCCGTCTGCCCTGCATAATCTGCATAGTGCCGTCCCGCCTGACGGGGAAAGCCGATGATGGGTACATCCGGATAGACCGCCTTGATAGCCGATACGATGCGCGCGGTTGGCGCGATGATGCGGTCATGGAAATATTCGTCCGGCACAAGGGCAGCCCAGCTGTCGAATATCTGTACCGTATCCGCGCCATGCTTTATTTGCGAAATCAGATAATCCGCGGTGACGTCGGCCAGTTTGAGAAGAAATGTTTTGAAGCCCTGAGGATCGGCCGCGGCCGTTTCTGTCGCGCGCTCGAATTTTCCGCCGCCGCGGCCATGCAGCATATAACAAGCCACCGTCCATGGCGCGCCGGCAAAACCGATCAACGTCTTTTCGGGCGGAAGCTGTTCTTTGAGGCGTGACAGCGTTTCGTAAACCGGCGCAAGTTTCTGCTCGAAACCTGAAATGTCGAGCAGATCGAAGTCTGCGAGCGTTTCCAGCGGTGGCAAAATCGGTCCTTCGCCTTCGACAAAATCGAGACCTTGGCCAAGTGCATGCGGAATAACCAGAATATCTGAAAACAAAATAGCTGCATCCAGATCAAAACGACGAAGGGGCTGCAGCGTGATTTCAACGGCCATAGAGGGGTTATAGCATAGCTTGAGAAATGACCCCGCCTCGGCACGCAGAGCACGGTATTCGGGCAGATAACGACCCGCCTGACGCATCAGCCAGATAGGCGTGTACTGTGTGACCTGCCCGCGTAAAGCCTGAAGCATCGGTTTTTCTGAGGATAGATTATTCATAGATACCATTGTCTGCATGCTTCTTTATAAGCCATGCCGGAAAGACATCCAATATAAAGAAAAGATATATAAGAAGGTTGTAGAAGCAGTAGGCCTGCGGATTATGGGGATAAAAACGTTTCAAAGCTTTTGCCCACAGCCCTGCCGCACTTTAGAGAGGGTCACTGTATATAAAACGCGGGAAAAAATGAATTTAGGTTTTTGAATCAAGGTTATTTTATGCTGTGGAATATGGGGATAAAATGTGATTCCGTGAAATAGACTTATCCCCGCTTTTCTATTCCGGAGTCCCTGCGGGGATGCATGGACTCATCATTCAGGTGTTTATCCCCTGCCGGTAGCATGCGCAGGTTTCACGGCAAACCATCCGCAAACTTATACAGCCTATGTCCACAAACCATATTGTGGGGCGGCTCTCTTGCAGGACAGATTGTACTTGATCGAGCGTTCCGGCTTTTCTTCGCGGCGGAATGCCGATAGGATAATGTCTGTGCTGAAAAACATCTTGGATCGGGGCAAGGGTTGATGAGCGAAGACTGGCAAAAAATGGATATAGAGCGCGCTGCGCGCATTCTGTCTGAAGTTAATCCGGCGTTGGAGCCGGTACCCTTTAGCATGGAAACCACAACGATCCGCAGCCAGCGCCTGCCGTTTTACCGCGAGTATGATTTTTTAGAGCTGACGGATCTTTCCGCCGTTCCGGCGGCGCGTAAATACGTCATCTACAAACCGGGTGACGTGAATGTCATCAACTGGACAAACGAGGCCATATACAACACGAACGAAAAAGCGCCGATCAGCCTTGATGCGCGCAGCGTTCTTGCCTACGTCAAATTCTTTTTCGGGTACGTGCGCGGCCGTCACGGGCGTTTTTTAATTATCGAGACAATTGACGATATTCGCTGGCAGATCGAACCGCCGCTGCAAGGGCGCAAGGTTATGCAGCAGATGCTGGAGCCTGTCACCCTGCTGGAACAGGAAGAAGACGGCACGTTTATTCTCGAAGCCTTTATGGTCTTCAAAGATTCTTTGTTCAAGACGCGCGTCAACGTCAAGACGGACGGACTTGTCAGTCTGTCCGACGAAGAACTTAAAATCGAAGGCATGCCTGTCCTTCAGGATTACGCGGCGTGAGATGACGCCTGTGCCGCTGCCCTTTTTCGATCCCCCCGCCGCGCGGGAAGCCAAACCGTCTTTTGATTTGTTGCCGCCGGAAATGCGGCAGAAAATTGAGGCCCGTCTGTCGGGCGAAATTATTTCAGGCGAGGTGGTTTACGGTAGTCTGTCTTCTTCGGCGGGATATGTTTTGACTTTTGATAGCGGCCTCAAAGTCTTCGCCAAAGGTAGCCACCCCGACGAAATGTCGCATGGCACGCTGCATATCCGGCAAGAAATCCGTGCCTATGAGTACGTGCCCGTTTTAAAAGAGACCTCGCCGCGACTTTACAGCTGGGTTAGTGACAACAACGAGGACGGCTGGACGCTGGGTCTTTGGTCATTTATTGCACAGGATGATTCAGCGGATTTCGCGCAGCGCGTTTCCGGCGTGATGGCGCTTGTGGCACAGGTTCATGGCGCGGCCGTGCCCGAAGGCATCGTTCCTGACGCGCGGGCGCACAACTATATCGGTGCTTTTCTGGCAGATGAAAAAAAATGGCGCCGCATCGAAGCTGAAGCAAGCATTCGCGCAAAGTTTTTGAATCTCTTTGAAGACCCCGCCGCGGCGCAGGCCTGGCTTGGGCGAAACATCGCCGCGCTGATCGCGCTGCAAGCAGATGCCGCGGTGCGCGTTTTTACGCAGGGGCTGATTCACGGCGATCTGCGCACGGATAATATTTTATTTGACAAAGACCGCAGCTGGTTGGTGGATTGGCCAAATGCTTGCATGGGTCCGCGTACCTTTGATCTGGTTATGCTCTTCACACACCTTGAATCCACCGGGTTTGGTGCGGCGGAAAATTTTCTCCCTTTATATGATGCAGCGGCTGGCACGCGTTTTGCGACGTCGGAGATAGATGAGATCGCAACCATGGCCGGTAGTATGGCCGGATATTTCGCCGATCAAGCTTACCGCGGTGTGCCAGAGAAGTTGCCGCGGCTGCGCTGGATGCAAAAATCGTTGCTATGCGCGCAGTTACAGCTGTTGGCGCGGCTTGGGCGAATCGAATCACCCCCCCGCTTTTCGGGGCAGCGCGATATTTGACGCACGGTTATTTGAACTGTTGTTCAGTGCAGCATGGCAAAAAATGCCCATATAATTACATAACTATAATACTTTACTGCTTTTTTACCCTGAAAAACCGGATGTTAACCACCCCTGCGCCATGATGAAGGTGCTAAGGGGAAAAAGCTGCCTGCTTTTGAGCAACAAGGGATCGGATCAAGACAGATACCAGAATATTGCGACAAGGGCTCGGAACGAGCCGTAACGACAAAAGGCTCGGAACGAGCCGCACCGGTATCTAAGAGCCACGATAGGCTGACACGACCGCAAAACTTTGACTTCAGACGCAGGCAAGGGAAAAGGTGTGTATATGGCAAACGAAGTAGACAAAGACGGCGAGATCACATTGCCGAGACCCGACAAGCGGCGTTTCCGCGATACAACGGGCAGGCTGCGTCAGGGTAAAGAAAAGCACCTTTCGCACCGCGCCAGCCTCGACTGGCGTCTCGACCAGCGCAGCGTGTGTGATGTGGCAAGCGCTCCCGCCGACGTCGTGTCGATCGAAGAACTCAAAGCCATTCTGATGCAAAGCCGTACGGCAGAAACCCTGCTGACCGGACCACAAGCCGAAGCGCTGCATGTTGTCTATGATGCGCAAATTCCGGCATCGCAATTTTATCCGCCGGCGAAAGACCGCGATGCGACGATCACACTGAACCCGTACCGGCCGAAAGGCGATCTGCTGAACCTGCTGGCGCGTGAACTGCGCCGCAACTGGCAGCATTTCCACGGCGCACTGGTCAACCCGATGGATTTTGAGCCGGACGAGGCCATTCTCGTGAACCGTGCGCAGCAGGCGGATGTCTTGATGGTCTCCATCAAGATCGGCTGGGAGCTGAAGCTGGGCGGCGTCAGTGAAGCGTGGGATTATCTGGTCGGATCACCGATGTCCGATGTCAGCCGTACGTTCGAGATCAAGGCGCAGACAGATTTCCGCAGCCTGAACAATGGCGAAGCGGCACGCGCGGCCTACGACAAGTTTTTTGAAGACAGCCGCACCAAGATCCACGACAAACGCATCATTCACCAGATGCTGCTGGACGAAGCGGGCTATATGAAGTCACAAAAAGAGCGTAGCCGCGTGTCGATGGAGCTGTTCAAGCGTCTGGGCGAAATGCCGCACGGCAAAAACTATCTGTCGATGAAGGCCGTGCGTACGCCGATGGATACCTGCTACGCAACGGTTGAAGACCGCTCCAACGCGAACTTCTTGTGGTTTATCAAATTCGAACGCAGCTTTCAGGAGAAAGAACAACAGATGATACGCGAGTCTGTAAAGCTGTCTGCAGAGGTGGTCGATTTTACCCGCTTTGCGCATACGTCGCGTCGATCCGGCGCGGATCAGCAGGTATAATCTGCATGAAGGACGTTGCAGGCACAGCGCGGATTACCTTCCCGCTGTCTGTTGCGGTTGATGCGGCCGGCTTCGAGTCTTCGCCCTTTTCCGATTTTGCTCGAAACAACGCGGCGCGGCATTTTTTTGCGGCGCTGTGTACGCTTGTCTCGGTGACAGAGAAAAGCCCCGCGGGCCGCGCGCTTATACGCGCTGCGCTTATTCGTGATGTATCTATCGGGCTTGATCCTCTGCTGGAGCCGCAGACCAGTTTTTACTATCCGCTCCACAAGCGCCTCGATCTCGGCTATCAACCCGAAGCGGTGCAAAACTCTCAAAAGGGCGTCAGCCAGTATCTCTCCAGCTTTACCGGTGGCCTGCGCCGCGCCTGGCAGCAGGGACGTGCACTGGCGCCCGACACAGGGCTCAAGCCCGAAGACTTCCTGCGCTATTGCCGCGCCTTCGAGGCAGATGTCACAGCGATCACGCACATGGTCGCATGGGAGCTGCGCGGCGCAGGCCCGTGTTTTTTCTGGCGGCATCTATTGGCGGGGCCGGATGCGGATGTTGCTGCCGCTTTTTCTCGCACCGCCAGCGCCCATCCGCGTCACCAGTTTGATGGTACGGCGCTGCGCGCGGCCTTTCTACAGTGGTTTCAGGTCGCCGAACGCGTGGATGCGAGCGATCATCTGGCGCTGGAAATGATGGACATGGCGCTGCTGGCGCCGCGGCTGACGGGAGCGGGTATTGGTGGACGACCGCTCGATCATCGCCAGTTATGCTTGCTCGGCGCGCTGCCGCAGGGCGGGAATTACCTGACCGGCATGCGGTTCCGCGGGCCACAGATGCGGCGCGGCTGCGATCCGTTTAACCGCACCCATCTGCGTCATATCCAACGCGATATCGAGTATCTATCTGAAAACCAAGAAAGTTATTGATATCTTTTGACATATCAGGGGAATCGCCGTATCGTTAACACATCGTTAACAATTCAGCATTCAGGGGTTTCGTCATGGCGAACGACAACACGTTTCAGCAATCCAAACTCAAATCCGCTTTTCAGGGCGTTGCCGGCGGTCTTTATGCAGCGATTGGCGAGAACCCGAACATGGGCATCCAAACAGCCGGCTATGTTTATGACCGCGTAAAGTTGGCCAAAGATCAGGTTGTCCAAGGTTTCAAAACGAAATTCGCCTGACCAAGGCAGGCTGGCAACAAAATGCCCGCCGTAAAACTTCTTTGTAAAGTAAGTCGGAGCCCGCCTATTTGACCATGTCAAGCAGGTGGGCTTCGCCTCTTTTGGCGAGCCATTCACGTGTGAGCTGCATGGCGTTTTCGCGGTCGCGGCGGTTCAGGCGACTGAAGACAGAGTCGCGGTCACGGCGCGCCGCATTTTTTTCTTCGCCGTCTGGATAGTTTATCAGCGAGAGCTGTAGCCACATGAGTGCTTTGATAGAATCCTGATGGGTACCGCTGCCGCTAAAGCTCATGACGCCGAGGTGGTGTTGCGACAGTGGGCGACCTTTTTCGGCGGATTCCGAAAGCAGCGTGTAGGCCTTTTTAGGATCCTTCTCGACCCCTTGGCCAAGGTTATACATGATCCCGAGAATCTCTTTTGCTGCCGTGTGGCCGCCATTCGATAGCAGCTCGAGATGTGGCAGCGCTCGCTCGTACTGTCCTTCTTTATAGAGTTTGAGCACGGCTTCGTAGGTGAGGGCAACGGGTCTTCCTGTCTTGTCTTCCGCGGCCGCCTCTTCGATCATCTCTTCCTGTGTTTTTTCATTCAACAGGAGCCCTTTCCCGATGCTGTCATACTCCGAGACATCCGGCACGGTATCTGTGCGGCTGCCGATTTCGAAAACGGAATCCTGCGCCTGCACAGGGCTGACGGTTGCGGTTGCGGAGAGCAGGGCGAGTGCGGAGACAGCGGCAAGGGGTATAAGGTGGCGGTTCATGGCGGCAAAAATCCTTGTTCAAGACTTCTTTAATTATAGGGCTTTTCCGTTAAAAAACAAAATATAGCCCAGCGGGAGCACCCTCAATC
The DNA here is from genome assembly GCA_030682495.1 of Alphaproteobacteria bacterium. Classification (GTDB taxonomy): domain Bacteria; phylum Pseudomonadota; class Alphaproteobacteria; order Micavibrionales; family UBA2020; genus UBA2020. Next base: position 50,689 of record JAUXOC010000047.1, read on the forward strand.
CGCCGGTTTGCGCAGAACCAGCGCCCGCCAGTCACCTATTTCTATTTTGTCGACCAGCACAAGGCCAAGGGCGGTATGGGCGGCGGTGACGTCCTGTTCCTGGCGGGCGAGCAAGCCGGAGAGGACGCAGAAGCCGCCGGGCAACAAAACACTGTTCAGATCGCCTGCCATATCGATCAAAGGACCCGCCAGGATATTGGCGCCGATCAGGTCATAGGGTGCGTTTTGTCTGGCCAGCGGGGCGGCATAGCCGTCGCCTGCCTGCATAGAAATAAGGTCTGCTGCGCCGTTCATGGCGGCATGCCGTTCGGTAACGATAATCGATTCAGGATCGATATCGACAGCGGTCACGCGGATACCGGGCCAGATTTTGGCCATGCCGATCGCCAGAATGCCAGAGCCGCAGCCCATATCGAGGCCATTTTTAAAGCTGTTTTTCTCTTCCGCCAGACGGTCAAATGCCATGAGACAGCCTTTGGTGGTTTCATGTTCACCGCTGCCGAAGGCGGTGGCCGCGTCTATGCAGAGCGGCACCAGATTGTCCGGCTTTTCGCCTTCGTAGTGGGAGCCGTAGATAAAGAAACGTCCGGCAGTGACGGGCGGGAAGTTGTCGTGCACATGGCGCAGCCAGTCTTTTTCCGGCAGTTTTTCGGCCTGCAGTGTCACACCGGCTGCTGTATGTGCAAAGCCGCCCTCTGCCGCTGCGGCTTGGATTTGGGCGCGGATCATATCCAGATCAGGCGCACCGTAGGTTGTCAGGCTGACTGTCCAGCGGTCGCCGTCTGTGGCTTCTTCGTTACGTAAGAATACGGAAAGACCCAGCTCTTCCAGCGCAACGCCAATTTTCTCGGCAATGTCCCCACTGATCTGATGTTCGAAGGCGAAGGTCACCTTGTAGAGCAGATGCGGTACGATATTGTCGTAGTCGACGAGCGGATGGTTGGGCATGGTTATTTCCCCCGTAAGGCTTTCTTGCGGCAATCATTCTTGATATTGGCGGCTTTGTCCATCATATTGTTTATTCAATGTATCTGATTTAACGGGGTTTTTATGCAGCACAACGTGGTTATCGCCGGATACGTCCGCACGCCTTTTCACTTTGCCGGCAAGGGTGACCTTGCAGGGGTACGGCCGGATGACCTGGCCGCACTGGCGGTGCGCGCGCTGGTGAAAAAAACCGGCGTCAATGCGCGGGAGATCGAAGATCTAATCCTCGGCTGCGCCTTCCCCGAAGGCGAACAGGGTTTTAACGTCGCACGCATCGTGGCAAATATCGCGGAGCTGCCTTTGTCTGTCGCAGGCGTCACCGTTAACCGTTTCTGCGGATCGTCCATGCAAGCCATTCACATTGCGGCAGGCGCTATCCAGATGGGCGCAGGCCATGCGTTTATTTGTGGCGGTGTCGAGAGCATGTCGCGTATCCCTATGGGCGGCTTTAACCCGCTGCCCAACCCCGCGCTGGCCGAGACGTTTCCACAGGCCTATATCGGCATGGGGGAGACGGCGGAAAATCTGGCGCGTAAATATGCGATCAGCCGCCAGCGTCAGGAAGAATTTGCCCTGTCATCGCAGCAAAAAGCCGCCGCCGCGCGCGCCGCTGGCAAATTGAAAGATGAAATCACGTCGATCACAACGCCGGAAGGTCTGGTTGTCAGCGAAGACGGCTGCATCCGCGGTGAAACAACTGCGGAAGGCCTTGCCGGACTGAAGCCTGCTTTTGATGCCGAGGGCAGCGTCACCGCCGGTACAGCATCGCCGCTGACCGACGGCGCGGTTGCCACGCTGATTACCACCGAAGAATTTGCCAAGGCAAACGGCCTTCAGATCATGGCGCGTGTGCGCAGCATCGCCGTGTCGGGCTGTGCGCCGGAGATCATGGGCATTGGCCCCGTCGATGCTTCGCGCAAAGCCCTATCGCGGGCTGGCCTGACGATCAGCGATATCGATATCATCGAGTTGAATGAAGCCTTCGCCGCGCAGGCGCTGGCTGTTTTGCAGGAACTGGGCGCGGACGAAGCCAAGGTGAACCTGGATGGCGGCGCGATTGCGCTCGGCCACCCGCTTGGCGCATCGGGCGGGCGTATCACTGGCAAGGCCGCCAGCCTTTTGCAGCGTGAAGGCAAAAAACTTGCCCTCGCCACCATGTGCATCGGCGGCGGTCAGGGCATTGCGACCATTCTTGAAGCGGTCTGATCGTGATGGCGGATCTCTCGAAGCTGCCCAAAGTTGATTTGCACATCCACCTCGAAGGGTCGATCACACCGGCGATGGTGCGCAAACTGGCGCATAAAAACGCTCTGGATATACCCGAAGGCCTTTTTGATGCCAGCGGTGAAAATTTCCACTGGCCGGACGATGGTACGGCGGCGGGGGCGCTCAAAGGCTTCGTCGAAGCCTACGACAAGGCGACATCGGTGATGCGCGGTGCGGAAGATTTTGAAGCTGTCACATATGACTACCTTGTGCGCAGCGCCGCCGAGGGCTGCATTTATGCCGAGCCGATTATCTCTGCCGAGCACGGGGCGATGGCGGGGCTGACCTATCCCGAAATGATGGCGGCGATCACCGCAGGATACGAACGTGCAAAGGCCGAGACAGGGATCGAGGCGCGGTTTATCGCGACCTGTGTACGCCATTACGGCGCGGCGGCGGCGATACACGTGGCCGAGCTGACCCGCGACAACCCGTACCCGCTGGTCACGGCATTCGGTATGGCGGGCGATGAAAATGCCGGCACAGTCGCCGATTTTAAACCCGCATACGATATTGCCGCCCTGCCATACCGCAACGCACATGCGGGGGAGGCCGCAGGGCCAGACAGCATCCGCGCCGCGCGCGATCTGCTGGGTGTGCGGCGTTTCGGCCATATGGTGCGCGCGATTGAAGATGCCGCGCTGATGCAGGAGCAACTGGAAATCAACGCCGTGCCGGAAGTTTGCGTCTCCAGCAACCTGTGTCTGAAAGTTTATCCGGATTACGCATCACACCCCTTGCGTAAATTTTTCGATGCGGGATTAAAAGTCACCCTCGGCAGCGACGATCCGACTTTCTTCGGCACGTCCATCGGCCGCGAGTACCAAATCGCCCACGACCACTTCGGCTTTACCGAAGCCGAGCTGCTGCAAATTTCCCGCAATGCGATTGAGGAAGCGTTTTGTGATGCTGAAACCCGTACACGCCTCTTGCAGCGGATCGGCAATTATTCCCGTTAAGCTGACGGTCTATGCATGTTTAAAGATGATTAAGAGCTGTAAGCCCAAAATACCCAACATTCCTTATCAAAATTAGTCAACTCTCGAAGGGCAGCCGTGAACAGCTACGAGGTCGTGAAAGCGCTCTTCCTGGTAAGTTTTATGTTTCGCGAGGGTTTCTTGGAAAAAGTATGGCGTTATTTGCAAAGAGTTCCAAATACAAAAGCTGCAGTAAAACAGGACAACAAGAAGCCCTATATAGTTTAGTGGGCTACCTGCTTTTTTCTTATAGAGAGCAAACAGAACGAAAAGAGTTACGATAGCAACAGGCGCTGCGACAACCGCGGCTATGGTGTCGTAGTAGTCGGCAGTCATATAAAATTTGTTGTATGGGTAGTAGGCAGCATAGGCCTCGATCGGGAAAGTTCTGTCAAAAATCTTTTTAACGAAATCGCCTATAAAATATATTGAGCCGGCGGCAAGTGAGTAGCCAAAGCCAAGACATAGCCGCATCATTACAGCAGGCCTATATCTTACGCATGGGTCTTTGCTCTTCAGGTTTTTATATTCCAAAAGCAAGGCAGTGATAAAAAATAGAACGCTGCAAAATGACAGACCGGTGAAAAGCGCAGCAAGCCCACCGCTTGCAGGCATACTGCAACTGGCGTACGAAGATTTTGCAGTGAAGAGCAATGCAAAAAAGCTAATCGCAAAAATATAGATGCTCTTCTGCACAGATAACATTGAACAACGCCTGGCAGTTTATAAAGGGGTATAGAAAATCACACACCACGCTTCTGCACAGGGGCTTGCGGGGTGATGGTTTTTTCGACGGCTTTGACGAGCTCGGAGCCGCGGGCGGGGTCGAGGGCGACGATGTCGGCGCTGGCGCCTTTGAAAGCGCGCAGGGCGGCGAAATGTTCGGCGCTGCGCAGGTTGATTTTGAGGTCGGGCGTGGCGTCTGCGCCGGTATCTATGGTGCGGCGGCGCGCGGTGAATTCGGCTTCGCGTGATTTCAGTTTTTCGGCGGCGGCATAAAACGCATTGAGCGCGGCGCCGGTCTGGTCGCGGCTGATTTCGGGCTGGCTGCCGACGATTTCGCGGTGCAGGCGCGTGACCTCGCTGGCGGCGGCAAAGCTGCTGCCCAGCTTGCCTGTGAGCGCGGCCAGCGGCGTTGTTGTTTGCGGCTCTTTTTCCTGTATCTCTGTCATGATATAAGGCTCTTGTCCTTTACGCGGATTTCCGCTACTTATTTTCCCTAAAAGGCCAACCTTTATTCTTAAGCCCAGTATAGCGCATCTTGCGGCTGTTTATGAACAATCGTTTGGCTTACAATCTTGCCGATTTGTGAAAGATTGTATTAACCCTATCAAGTGATTGATATGTCAACGAAATTTGATGTTATTGTGATTGGTGGCGGGCATGCGGGCTGCGAAGCGGCCGCAGCATCGGCGCGTATGGGCGCAAAGACCCTGCTGCTGACCCATCGAATCGATACCATTGGCGCGATGTCGTGCAATCCGGCGATTGGCGGGCTTGGCAAAGGGCATCTGGTGCGCGAAATTGACGCGCTGGACGGCGTGATGGGACGCATCATTGACAAGGCAGGTATCCAGTTCCGCATGCTGAACGCCAGCAAAGGCCCCGCCGTGCGCGGCCCGCGCGCGCAAGCTGACCGCAAGCTGTACCGTGAAAATATGCTCGCGCTGCTGCAGGATTACCCAAATCTGACGATCATCGGTGAAGGTGCCGAGGATATTCTGCGTGATGCAGAGGGCAATATCAGCGGCGTTGTTTCGTCTGTGGGTACGGCTTATGCCTGCGCGGCTTTGGTGGTCACCACGGGGACGTTTTTGCGGGGCATTATTCACCGCGGCACCAGCCAGCACGAAGCCGGACGGATTGGCGAGAAGCCGTCGGTCGGACTTGCCCTTGCGCTTGAAAAACTGAACCTGCCGCTGGGCCGTTTGAAAACGGGGACGCCCGCACGGCTGGATGGCCGGACGATCAACTGGGCGGTCTGCGAAGAACAGCCGGGCGATACGCCGCCGCAGCCCTTTTCTTTTATGACAAAAGAAGTCACCGTGCCGCAGATCAGCTGCTATATCACCTATACCAACGATAAAACGCATGAGGTCATTAAAAACAACCTGCATGTCGCGCCGATGTATTCGGGGCAGATTAAATCTTCCGGCCCGCGCTATTGCCCGTCGATTGAAGACAAGGTTGTGCGCTTTGCCGACAAAGAACGTCACCAGATCTTCCTTGAGCCGGAGGGGCTGGACGATCATACCGTCTATCCCAACGGCATTTCGACATCCTTGCCCGCCGATGTGCAGGACGCGATGATCCGCACCATTCCGGGGCTGGAGAATGTGACGATCATCGAGCCGGGCTACGCCATCGAATACGATTATATCGACCCCCGCGCGCTCAAGCGCACGCTGGAGGTGCAATCAGTCGCAGGCCTGTTTATGGCGGGTCAAATCAACGGCACCACAGGCTACGAAGAGGCTGGCGCACAGGGGCTTATGGCCGGTATCAACGCTGCGCTGGTTGCGGCAGGACGCGCCGAAGAATTCACGCTCGACCGTGCTGACGGTTATATCGGTGTGATGATCGACGATCTTGTGACGCAGGGCGTGACGGAGCCTTACCGCATGTTTACCAGCCGCGCCGAATACCGTTTGCTGCTGCGTGCCGACAATACCGACCAGCGTCTGACACCCCTCGGCCTGTCAATTGGCTGCGTCGGAGACGACCGCGCTGCTGTCTTTGGTATGAAGCAGGAAAAACTGGAGCGCGCCCGCGCGCTGGTATTCAGCCTGCAAGCCCTGCCCATCGAGCTGGAGCGGCGCGGCTTTAAAGTCAATCAGGACGGCGTGAAACGCACCGCCCACGATCTGATGCGCTATCCGGATATTTCGTTTGCCACCTTGGCGGAAATCTGGCCGGAGCTGGCGCAGATCGATGCAGACATTGCCGAACAGATCGAAATCGATGCGCGTTATGCAGGTTATATCCAGCGGCAGGAAGCAGACATTCAGGCTTTCCGCCGTGATGAAAACCTGACGCTGCCCAAAGATCTGGATTACGCCGGTGTCGGCAGCCTGTCGAATGAAATGCAGCTGAAGCTGCGCCAGCATGCGCCGGATACGCTGGGCGCGGCAGCGCGCATCCCCGGGGTAACGCCGGCGGCGCTTGTTGCCCTGCTGCGTCATGTAAAACGCCGTGACCGCAGCGAGGAGCGCGACGTTGCCTGAAGAAACGCTCGACAAAATTTTCCAGCGTCACGGTTTTCATGTTTCACGTGAAACACTGGAAGCGCTTGGCCTTTATCAAACGCTCCTGCTGAAATGGCAAAAGGCAATCAATCTGGTGGGCCCTGCCACGCTGGATGCGGTGGCGGAGCGCCATTTTTTCGACTCCGCCCAGCTGCTGCGCTTTATGCCGGACGTAAATGTGCGGCTGGTGGATATGGGCTCCGGTGCCGGATTTCCCGGCCTTGTCCTGTCGCTTTTGGGTGTGGCTGAAGTCCACCTGATCGAATCCGATGTGCGTAAGGCGACTTTTCTGCGCGAAGTTTCACGTGAAACAAAGGCCGCCGCACAGGTGCACGATACGCGCGTTGAAGACATACAGCTGCCCAAAATTGACGTCTTTACCGCCCGCGCCCTCGCCCCGCTCAAGGACCTGCTGTCGTATATGCACAGACTTTCTACGCCCGAGCATGCCGCCTATGGCCTGTTTATGAAGGGTATGCAATATCAGGACGAGCTGGAAAAGGCTGCAAAACAGTGGTCTTTTGACGTGGAGCTGTACCCCAGTATGACAGATTTGGCCAGTAAAGTAATTAAAATCAATAACTTAAGTAAAAAATAAGGCGCTTTTTGCCATTGTTTCACGTGAAACAGTGCAAGCCCGCGAAACATAATTTGCCTTGATCGTAGGGCAGGATTCGCGCTATTTACTGTGCATGACCCAGCCTTCAGACACATATTTTCCGGCAGCAGAGACGGCAGCGGACGGTGCGCCTACCTCCCCCCGCCTGTCTTATCCGCGCTATATCAGCATTTCCAACCAAAAAGGCGGTGTCGGCAAGACCACCACCGCCGTTAATCTCGCAACCGCTCTCGCTGCCGTCGGCAAGCAGGTTTTGCTGGTAGATCTTGATCCGCAGGGCAATGCCTCGACCGGCCTTGGTATCGACCGTGCCGACCGCGATTGCGGCTCCTACGAGCTTCTGTTCGGTGAGGCCACCGCAGATGACGCTGCCGCACCGACCAAAGTACCGGGGCTTTATTGCATTCCCTCGTCCATGCACCTCTCGGGCGCCGAGATCGAGCTGATTGACACCGAAAACCGCGAGTTTCGCCTCCGTGATGGCCTGCGCGCCGCTACGCGCCGCTATGACTATGTGATTTTCGACTGCCCCCCTGCACTGAACCTGCTGACGCTGAACGCTCTGGCGGCCTCTGACGGCGTGCTCGTGCCCCTGCAGTGCGAGTTTTACGCTCTCGAAGGCCTCAGCCATCTTGTAAACACCATCGAGCGGGTGCGGGATGCTTTTAACGACCGTCTGGAGCTGCTCGGTATCGTTTTAACGATGTATGACAAACGCAACAATCTGTCAAATCAGGTTGCTGACAATGTGCGCGAGTTTTTTGGCGATAAGGTCTACGACACCGTCATTCCGCGCAACGTGCGTATCTCCGAAGCGCCGTCCTTTGGTTTGCCCGCAATTGTCTATGACATGGCCTGCACGGGCTCTCAGGCCTATATCCACCTTGCCCGCGAAATGTTGAAACGTGAAAAAGCCGCGCGCGATGTCGCGCTCAAGGCGATGGCCACGGCCGAAGGAGTCTCCGCATGAACACCGACCCGAAAAAGCGTGGCCTTGGCCGCGGGCTTGATGCCCTGTTCCGCGACGTGAAAAAAGAAGAAGCAGCCTTTCAGAAAAAAGAAACCGCTGCACCTGCCGCACCGGTAAAATCCCCCGCAGCACAAACACAGGCAGCGCCTGTGCGCCGTGCAGAAGAAATGCTGAAACCTGCCGAAGCGAATACACCTGCCGCCCCGCCCCGCCGCTTGCCGGTGGATCGCCTGAAGCCGGGCAGATACCAGCCGCGCACACATTTCGACGAAGCCGCCTTGGCGCAACTGGCAGATTCGATTGCAGCGCATGGCGTTTTGCAGCCGCTGCTGGTGCGCCCCGTCGATGGCATGATGTATGAAATTATCGCCGGCGAACGCCGCTGGCGCGCCGCGCAAAAAGCGCGTGTGCATGATGTGCCTGTCGTTATCCGTGACCTTGATGATAAACAGGCGATGGAAATCGCGCTGATCGAAAACCTCCAGCGCGAAGACCTGTCGGCGATTGAAGAAGCCGAAGGCTACGAACGTCTGATGCAGGAATTTGGCCATACGCAGGATATGCTGTCGCAGCAGCTGGGCAAAAGCCGCAGCCATGTTGCCAATACGATGCGCCTTTTGAAGCTGCCTGCCACGGTGCGCAAGATGGTGCAAACCGGCGCGCTCAGCGCAGGCCACGCCCGCAATCTTGTCGGCCTGAAAGAAGCTGAACAGATGGCGGCCGCCATCGTCAAGCGCGGCCTGAGTGTGCGCCAGACCGAAAAAATGGTGCAGCAACTGGAAGCCGGCGACAAGAAAAAGCCTGCCGGATTCAAAGCCAAAGGCTTCGCGCAAAAAGACGTCGATATTCTGGCGCTGGAACAAAAAATGTCCACGCTGCTCGGCACCAAAGTCATCATTGATGGCGAGGGCGCATCGGGCAAGCTGATGATTGAATATAAAAACCTTGACCAGCTGGATGATTATATCGCCCGCCTGTCGCGCGCACCGCAAAAATACTAACCGCTGCGAAAATACCGACAGTTAGCCTCTGCTGCGCCGCAAGGTTGACTCGTGCCGTGCGCACGTTAAACTTTCAACATGGAAAAAATCAAAACACTTTGGCAGCGCTTGACGTGGGCCATCACGCCCCCTGCGCGCAAGACTGCGCAACGGGCGGCTGTTTTTGATGTACTCAAAGATATCCCTGAAACCGCCGCGCTGCTGGATCTTGCCGCCGCCAAAGGTGTTTCGATTGATTTTGACAAGAGTCTGATCGGCAAAAAAACGTCCGGCGTTTTTACGCGCAGCACGCTACCGGGCAAAACGTGTATCAAATTGAAACCGGGACGCGCCGCCGGCGAAACCGCGGCGACACTGGTGCATGAACTGCGCCATTTGTGGCAGGCAGAGGTGCTGGGGCTTGATGGCGCCAAAGATTTGCGCGGCGAATATATTGACCCTGCGACCAAAATTCTCGTCACGCGCATCAAAGAAGCGGACGCCTTTGCCTTCACGCATTATATCGCCAGCCGTGTAGAGCGCATGAACCGCGACCTTGCCGAACTGGGCGATATGCTGATGACGATCAAAGGCGATGCGCCGAAATTATCACTGACAGACGAAGACCGCGCCCGCATCGATGCGCACTTCCGCGAAAAGCATAAGGACATGCAGCAGCAGGACGTAGATATTATTCGCAGCCGGTTTCTGGCAGAGCTTGCCGATCTTGACGGCTATGACCGCCGCGCGCTGCGCAAATATCATGCGCTCTATACCCATCCAGATTTTGAAACAAAGAAAAAACCGCCCGAAGATGCGGTGTTTCAGCTATCAAACCTGCGCCGCATCCTACGCGCGGGCGTCGGGCAGGATGCGCCGGACTATATGGCCGATCTGGACGATGCGGCACTGGCAGCCAAAATTCTGGCGCCTATCGCGGCCGATGTAAAAAACGCGGCGGGTCTGATAACCGCTTTTGAAAAGGCCGCGGCCGATAGCCGCCTGTCGCCGGAAGAAATGCTCAAAGCAAAGCAGGACATACATAAGGCCGTGAAAGATGTCACGGCGCAGCTGCGCAAAAAACAGCTGCTGAAATCAACGCTCTAGTAGGCGTGTCCAGAGCGAGGCTGGGTATCCTTGCCCAATAATATCTATTTGAGCGCCGAAGAGTAGAGAATGTTCTTTTTGGCGCGTTCGTTGCAGACTTGGATCATCTCTTTGCCGTCAGGTCCGTTTGAACCTTCAGCGCATAGGCGAGACACTCATCCTTGCTTGAGAACAGCTTGCTTTCGTTGACGGTAAAGCCGCCCGGAAGTTTTGTTCCGACGGGAACGAGGTGGTCGCCCTCTGAATCACATGCCGCGAGAGAAAGAAAGAAGGCTAGAGCCAGAAAGGAAACTTTCTTTTTAAGGTCGGTCATGTGAGGCCTCCGTTGGGTCTAGAAAGTGCTGTAAGTAAAATCAAGCGCGGCGGCGCAGAGCGCGGGCGGCGGTTTGTGTGAGTGACAAGATCGCGCGACCGCAGAGGATGCCAGGGTCGGATCCGGTTTGTTTGCATTTTGCTTCGACGGACATCAAAAGCGTCAGTGCTTGCTGTAATTGCTCCGCACCCCAGCCGGT
>JAUXOC010000052.1 GCA_030682495.1 Alphaproteobacteria bacterium
TATTATTTTTTCTTTTGCCGGATCTCGCGGTTGAAGCCGTAATCAAACACAAAGGGCACGGGCGTATCTGTTTTTTGCAAATGGATATAAAGCCCCTGCCGCGCGAGGAGATCATTCACGCTGGTCATTTGTTCTATGTCATAGCTGTAATCTTCGTGGTGTGATTTCCAGTGCAGTATTTGCTTGAGCGCGCGCACCTTGGCTTTGGACTGCGTAGGCGCAACGACAAAAACATTTTTATGCTGTTCGGTGAAATCCGCAGGATCATAGCCGCCGAGGTTGACGAACCACAACTTGTCTTCGCCCTCCGAAGGGGCATCCGCCAGCACGACGTTATGCCCGTCGGCCGAGGTCAGCTCGCCCCAGCAATCCAGATGCAGGCTTTCGGGCGTGCCCCACCATTCGCTGCGGATAAAATCATAGGTATCCTGCATCGTCGCACCCGCGCAGATGCGCACATCGTGCAATTCGATCAGCGAATTGGCGGTTGACCCGCCGATATAAAAAACGAAAAGCTTCAGCGGCGGTTTTGTCATCACGAACTCCACGGTTCAAAGGCGATTTTTTGTTCCAGCGCATGGGCGGCTTGTAAAACCAGCGCGTCTTTCAGATAGCCCGCCATGATTTGCAAACCCACCGGCAGCCCCGCTGCCGTCAGGCCTGCCGGAATGCTGGCGGCGGGCAATCTGGCAAGGTTTGCGCCGTAGGTAAAAGGCGTCCAGTCTTCCCATGGCTTTCCTTTTGCATCTTTCGGCATGTTGCAGCCGGCATCAAAGGCCGTCATAGCCGTCGTCGGCGTCACCAGAATGTCGTAGTCATCAAGGATTGATTTAAAATACGCGCCGATGTCCATGCGCGCGCGCTCCGCCGCCAGATAATCCTGCAGCGGCAGTTTGCCTCCGCGCGCCGCCCAGTGGACAAGACGCGGGTCGGTCTTTTTTTTCTGCGCAGGCGTATAGCCCGCCAGCATATGCGATGCAACCGCCATCCAGTGTTTGTTGAACACATCGATGATATCCGGCACATCCAGATGCACAATATCGACGCGCCCCAGTTTGCGCAAATGCGCCAGTTGCGCATTCACGACCAAAGCTACATCGCGGTTCATCTTTACGTCATTGATCTGCGGCGCAAAAGCAATTTTCAGGCGAGGCAGCGGCGCGTCTATCAGATCTGCAAAGAACGGCTTTTCAAGCGGGAGCGCATGCCAATCCGGCGTGCGGCCTTTGGCATCCGGCGCGGCAATCACATCGAGCATCAGCGCGCAATCGCGGATGGTGCGCGCGATGGGGCCGATGGCCGAAAGCGTCGAAAACAAACTGGGCGGAAAAGACGGCACAATGCCGGGACTGGGCTTGAAGGCCGCCACGCCGCAAAAACTGGCAGGGATGCGCACCGAACCGCCCGCATCCGACCCCATATGCAGCGCGCCCATGCCGCAGGCGGCCGCCACCGCGCCGCCGCCCGATGACCCGCCCGATGTTTTGCGGTCATCCCACGGGTTGCGCGTGATGCCGTAGAGCGGGCTATCTGTCACGCCCTTATGCCCGTATTCGGGCAGCGTGGTTTTGCCGATAAAAATAGCGCCCGCTTCACGCAGCCGCGCCACGGCGGGCGAATCTGTTTTTTGCGCCGCATCCGAAGACAGGCGGGAGCCGAAACGCGTCGGCCAGCCCTTGACATGGAACCAGTCCTTGACCGTCACCGGCACACCGTCGAGCGCGCCCTGCGGCTTGCCCGCGCGCCAGCGTTTGTCCGATGCCTTGGCCGCCGCAATCGCCGATTTTTCATCGACAAGGCAAAGCGCATTTAGCTGCGGGTTATGGTCGCGGATGCGGTCCAGCACGGCCACCGTCACATCGAGCGGTGACAGCGTACCCGCCGCATAGAGACTCGGCAGTGCCGAGGCTGTCAGGCTGCACAGATCGCCCTGCATTTTTTCAGGCCTTTTCAATGGTTTATGTTTAATCGTCACAGGGTTTTCGCCGATTTTTTTGCGGATATGATACAATAGGAAATATTCACAAAAGAGTTTTGCCTCTTTTGCGCCGCCGTATCAAGCACTTCGCCGCTTTGTGCCGCGAAGGCGTTGTTTAGAGGGAGAGAGTCCGCGTGAAACCCGTTTTGTTTCAAATCAAACCCGCCCTGTTTTTTGCAGCTGTCCTCGGTGCAGCCGTTTTTTGCAGCTATGCCGCGCCGCACCCCGCCGCCGCTTATGACGGTCTGGTCTCCGGCTCTTCTACCGATGGCTACGATGGCCTGCTGGCCCCCAGCCAGCCCGCCACACGCGGCAACAACCGCGGCAAGCAAGAGCCGCCGGGCTACGAAGGCCTGATCCGCGGCGCCGTCCCGCAGCGGCCTGTTCAAAACCCGGGTACAGACAACCCTGCTTCTCCGGCACGCCCGTCAACGACGGCGCGGCCGCCTGTGGCTCCAACCCCGGCCGGACGCCCCGCCGGCGCAAGGCCAGCCCAAACCGCCCGCCCCGATTTGCCGATGACACCCCGTCCTGGCACCGTACGCTCCGGGCCTGTTTCCAGTGCGGAACAGCTCATGCTGCTCGCCGGGCTCAACGGTGTGCGGCTTGACTGGGACAAAGTCATCAACGAGAAGATAGAGCCCTCGCCGGCGCTCTTGGGTCTGCCGGATCCGAAGCAGCCGCGCATCAACGGCTTGCTGCCGATGGAGCTGATGGCCAAGACGCAAATCGAAAAAATAATGGCCAGCATCAACCATCCCAGCCTGACGCCGGAGCAGCGGCAAACCAATGCCCGCAACGGATATAGCCAGTTGCTGGGCTATGTGGACGGTATCATGACACGCCGCATGGTGCCTGACGCGATGTATAAAAACGCAGGCATGAGCGACACTTTTCTTGCTGAAGAGCATGAAGCAAATGAACGGGCAATGGTGCGGTTTGAAGAAGCCTTCAAAATTTTGCGTCCGCTGCAATAAGACGGCTTATATGAAAGGATCATGGATATGATGTACCGCACCGCGCCTCTCGCCCGTTTCGTTTGCCGGCCTTTCTTCTTTGCCGCCGCGCTGGTCTGTCTTTTTACCTTTGCGCCCGATAAACCGGCATTTGCGCAAGGTTACGAAGGCCTTGTGGAGTCGCAGGGCGGCTATAGCCCGCCAAGGCGTGGTAATCAAAACACCGACGGCGGCGGCTATCAGGGACTTGTTGGCTGGGATTCCAGACAAAGTGCGACCAATCCTTACGGCAGCGCACCCGCGGGTGATATTTACCAATTTGTGCGCGGCTCCGGCGGCACTGTCGATGAACGCCGCGCTGCCGAAAAAGAAAACCGCGAAGCGCAGCGCCGCGCGCGCCAGCAGCAAATTCTGGATACCAACCGCGCCCGCGCCGAAGCCCTGCATGCCCAGCTGCAAGCCGAAAACGAGGCACGCCAGCGCCAGAATCAGGCACAGCATGCAGAGATCATGCAGCGCCTGCAACAGCAGCAGCAACAACAGCAACAACAGCAGCGCCGCTAAAATCTGAATCCGTTCAGGGTAAGTCTCAGGCCGCGCCGTGATAGCTGCATGGTGTGCAGCGCACGACTTCATCGTCTTTCAGTTCATAGAACATGATGATCCCGCGCTCGATCGCCTCATCGAGGTAATCCTTACGCAGCCCCTTGAGCACGGCTGATTTCTCGGCCGCCGTAATCAGCACATCGCGCGGATTGTCCGGACTGACGCGGAAACGCGCAGGCACTTCGATACCGCCGTCAAACACGGCCAGACGCGGCATCAGGATGGTAACCCCCGTGCGCGTGGCGAAGACAACTTCGTATTCGCTAATGATTTCAGCCATTTCCTTTTTTCTCCCCTTCTTACTCTAGCCGAGTCTGTCTTAAAAAAGGGTTTTCGTGTAGGATGGCGGCATGAAAACAAAGGATAAAATCTGCTGCTGCGCCCTGCCCGCCCCGCTGCTGGCGGCCTTGGCCGAGGCTTTTGGCCCTGCGGCGAATATCTCCTCTGCACCCGCGGGGGCCGATCTGGCGCTCTATGCCGCGGGCAGCGCGCCGCCGGAGGGGTTATCGCCCGCCGTGCCGTGCCTTGTGCTTGACCTGCAAACACCGCAGCGGCTCGGCGGCATTCTGCGCCGTGCACGGCAGATGATCGAAAGCCCCGCTTTTTATCTGGGCGATATCGCACTGGGCGATGCGATTTTCCAGCCGCAGGAAAAAACCATTTCTGCTGCCGGCGATACAGGCAGCGGCAGCGCCGGATTGACCGACAAGGAAGTGGATATTCTGCTTTGTCTGGCGCGGCAGGACGGCCAAACGCTCAAGCGCGATGCACTGCTACACTATGTCTGGCGTTATCAGCCCGGTGTGGATACGCATACGCTCGAAACCCATGTCTATCGCCTGCGTCAAAAACTCTCTGCCTTGGGCGGGCTTGAAAACCTGCTGCTGACCGACGAAGATGGCGGCTACCGTTTGTCGGTATCGCCCGCCGCGGCCGTTTCTGCAGACGGCGTCTGAGCCTCCCGCCACGCCGCAATAATTTTTTCGATTTTTGCTTTCTGCTTTCCCGCGGCCGGAATGTCTTCGATCACATGATCGACGCCGCGCAGGCCCAGATGCCGCGCGGGGCGGCTTTCAATCACAATATCACCAAGACCGGCGCGCTTTTGCAAGGCCGAGCGGCGCGCATAAACCCCCGCAATGGTGCGGTAAGGCACGCGGATCACATCACGCAGCAGCACATTCTCGGTAAAGGACAGGTGGTCGGCGTGAAAATCATAGCAAACATGCCGGCAGTTGATATAGGCGACAAAAAATTGCGGCGCAATCACAAGGAGCAGCACCATCGCCGTCGATAATAGATAAGAAAGCGCAGCCCCAAAGCCGAGGAATCTGCTGCCCAGCGCCGCTGCCTCGGGCAACAGAAAGATAATCAGAAGAAGGCTGACCGTCAGCCGTACCGGATGCCGCCACAGCTGCATCAACGGATCAAACCGGCTGCGCAGCCGCAAAAGCGGTGCGGGTGTTTTATTTTGCGGCATCTGCCGGAATGGCCGCGGATTGGGACACCGCCGCGGAGACGCGGGCGATGGCGCGGTATTCGCTGTCTTCGACCAGATCGAGGATACGCGGCATCAGATCCAGTTTTTGCGGCACGTCTTCAATTTTAAGCCCGCTGAAGGCGCGCGGATGGCGGTTGAGACCGGGCACCGCAATCAGAATTGTTGTCAGCATGCGCTGGCTTTGTAGCGCGCCACCGGCCTGCATCACATCATCGATATCGCGGTAGCGCACCCGCCCGCGGCGCGGGCTGAGCAGAAACTGAAAATACTGGTATTCGAGATAGTCTTCATAAAAACGGAAGAACGTCCGCGCATAGGCTTTTTTCTTCACTTCAAAAAAGAGAGGCGGCAAAACAACAATGCTGCCGATCAGAAACAGCCCATAGATATGACCCGCATTGAAAAAACGGCCGATGCCGATCATATGCAGCAGAATATAAAACAGTGTGCCGCCGATCATCGTCACCAGCAAAAAACCGACCGCAGTAAAGAGCAGCGCCTGCACGGTCACAAGCCCTTGGTCGAAATGCGGACGAATGGTCAGCAGTGGTTGCTTTTTTTCCATAGGGGTACACCTTCAGCGATTGCAGCTATTATCCTATGCCGCTTTGCTTTTCTCAACCAGTTCTTTGATCCGGGGCAGGGGGCTTTCGTCACTGTGCAGGCCGCGCAGTGTTAAAACAGGGCCCGCTGCCCTGTCATAATGCGGAAACCGCGCCAGTTCGGGCAGATCGCTGTGCAAAAAAAGCCGCACACCGCCAAATCCCGCCGCACGGTCGCGGTCTGGCAGGCTTTCGGCGTCTTCAAGACGCGCGACCGCTGAAAACGGAATGGTGGCCATGCGCCGCCCGCCTTGCGCCGGATCGCCTTGCACCACCTCCAGCCGGTCGCGATAGAGCGCATAGCGCACCGGCGTCGGTCTGCGCCCCAGCAGCGCGGGCAAAAAAACCGCAATCAAAAGATCGATTGCCGCCACGGCAAGAAAAATGAGGGTGATGAACATATCCTCGCTGCCGGTGAGCAGCGGGAAAATAAAAGCCAGCGCCCCCACCATCAAGGCTGCCGCAATCATCGCCTTGCGCAGCATCGCCACGGCCGAGGGCGGTGTATAGGTCTGGAAAATATGCAGCGGCGGCGTATCGGTCATAGCAGCAAGACTCCGGTTAAAAATGTGCCGTGTTACCAGCTGGTATTATCAGGCGGGGCGGCGGGTACGGCAAGCGCAATATCGTGCGCGCGGCACTGCGCGCGCAAGACGGCGTAAATGGTCTGCCCACCCGCGACGGTTACGGCCTGCACGCCCGCTTTTTCAAGCGCCGCCAGCATATAAAAAATATCGCCGCCTGCATCCCGCGCCCCACTGCTCTCTGTACCCTGAGGCGGCACGGTGGAGGGCAAGGCCGATGCCGCGCGCTGGTAGGCACCAAAGGCGCGGTGCGGCTCTTGGACGTCCGGC